>JAUVRX010000073.1 GCA_030597375.1 Acidobacteriota bacterium | reverse complement strand
GCGAGGAGGATTTCTATCTGGGAACAGCCCTCCTCTTCCTCGGCTCGAGCACCGAGCAGGATCGTGACCTCTACCAGGCAGAGTGGACAAACATCGAGAAGGTGGAGCGCATCAGGGCCGGAGCTGCGTTCCAGGTGGCGGTGGAGCTGCGGAACACCAGCCAGGAGAGCTGGCCGATCCGAGGTGCCACCCGTGTAGCACTGAGCTATCACTGGACGGATTCGGCAGGCAGGTCGGTGGTGCGAGACGGAGCCCGCACTCTACTTCCAAAAGAGGTCGAGCCGGGAGAATCCGTGACGGTGCTCCAGCAGGTGCTCGCGCCCGAAACGTCTGGCGACTACACCCTGACGCTAGATCTGGTACGCGAGCAGGTGGCCTGGTTCTCGGACCGCAATCCCGACACTGCCGTCAGCTGGGTGATCGAAGTCGTTTCACCGTGACGGCTGTTATCTCGGTCCCCTGCGGAAGGTAGAGATACAGGAAGTACTTCGCTCGCCAGGACAGATTCACCTGCCCGGCCCCCTGGAGGATCTCGAAGTCCCCGGCCATCTGCCCGTCCCGGGTCACCATCCTCACCCGGCCATCGACCCTCGAGGGCTCGGTGTCCAGGCTGACCTCGTAACTCCCCGAATCGAAATACTGTTTGAGCAGCAGGTAGGCATCGTCCCTCGGATAGCGGAAGGGCACCTCACCCAGTTCGAATCGATGCTCGGAATAAAACACCCGCGGATCGGGATCGATGGCGTAGAGTCCGATCCTCGGGCCAAGGCGGGTCGTGGAGGGTTTCCATTCCCGAATCAAGTCGAATCCCAGGAGCTGCCGATATCGTTCGGCATAGACCTCATGGTGAGGCTTGGTCCAGTTCTCGGGCTCGAGGAATCGGCGGTAGGCGCTGTCGGCCAACAGTAGGAAGTCCCACTGAGGCTCCCGGATCTGCTCGAGGGTGAAGCGGGCGGCGAATCGACTGTTGGCCCTCTGGAATCGCTTGTAGTGGAAATGGGGAGTGTAGGACTCCTGAATGATGCCGGCACCCCGTGGCAGGTTGGTATTGATCCACCAGGTAGCGAGCTCCCGAGTGCTGGGCCTCACCAGGCTGAAGTCTTGGAGAAGAGTCCGGTAGACCGGGGTGGCCAGGCTGAGCAAGCTCAGGAGTCCGATGGGCCACCATCGTGCGATCCCACTCCCCCTCTGCGGCAGCCGGTGCTGCCAGCCGGAGAGGCCAGCCCCGACCAGCGCAGCGACGGCCGGCACCACCGGCAGCAGGTTGCGCTTCACCACCATGCTCATACTGCTCAAAAGGACCAGGAAGGCCACAGGGTAGGCGGCCATCAGGAGCCAGCGTCCCCTGTTTCCACGAGCCAGTCCGAAGATCCCCAGAAACCCCAACACGCAAGCCGGCCAGCCAAAGCTCTGCACTAGATTGCCGCCATACCAGAGCGCGTTGCTCTGCGGCTTGACTCCGATCCAACCTCCCTTGGCATACTGTCGGAATCCGAACAGCAGGTCGCGCCCCTGCCCGGCAAAGGCCGCACCGGCGTGAGCCCAGAAAGCCGGCATGGCTGCCAGCAGAGCGGCCACGGAGGCCAACCCCGACCACACCAGGTACCAGGAGAATCGGCGAGTCCGCACTCGCCAGTAGACCCAGATGGCCACGATGGCCACAGCCACCACTCCTGCCGGATACTTGCTGGCCGCTGCCAACCCAGCGCAGGCCCCGGCCCACAGATAATCGCGGAGATTCTCCCCATCCAGCAGCCGCGCCACGAACATCAACGTCAGCGTCGCGAAGAAGGCAGAAGGCACATCGCTGATGATGAGGTGGGTGATCTCGTTGTAGAGCGGCGAGAAAACGACCAACAGGGCTCCCAGACTGGCGGCCAGCAGGCCCCCGATTCTCCTCGCCACGAAAAATACCGGGATCGTCGTAAGAGCCCCGAAAACAGCACTCAATCCCCTGAGCAGCAGCCAGCTGACATCGACCTCACTGCCCACCTCATAGAAGAGTTGCAGGAATCGGCTGATGGCCTGTGGAAAAAGGGCTTGAATCCAAAGCAGGATGGCCTGCAGATAGTAGGGCAGATGACCGTAGATGAAGGACTCGGGCAGGAGGTTGCCCTCGTTGATGCGCAGTGCGGCCTCGTAGTAGATGCCCTCGTCGCGGTAATAGCGACCCGAGACCTCGAAATCGATTCCTACCAGGCGGACCACCAGGGACAGCAGCACGAGGACCAACAGCAAGCGGCCCGGAGTCAGGGCTGACTCCCCTTCCTGGCGCCGCCATAGCCTCGCGGCCAGGGCCAAGAGCCAGGCCGCACTCAGGATCAGCGACGCTACGACAACCACACGCGCCAGCAACAGCGGTGGATTGCCTCCCGACACATCCCACAGCCACACCACCACGAGCAGCAGGCCTACTGCCGCAGCGCCAAGACTCGACCAACGGGCCAGGCGCCGTGCAATTCCTTTCGACTCAGGGGCCATCCTGTCCAGCCTTCTCCATTCAGCGCCGCAGCAGCGAGAAGGATACGGTTCCTTCGCCGGCCTCACCCACCCGTAGATTCAACTGGTACAAATAGTACGGATCCCAGGTCCACCACATGGGGTGCCTCGCGCGCCGCCGGCCCAGTTCGAGTGCCAGGACTCGAACCCCCTCGACCACCTCCACTTCGACGACAGTCGCGCCGCCGGTACCTTCCAACGTCTCCGAGCCTGGCCCCCAACTCTCGAGCTGCAACCCTGTCAGAGGCCTGGGGCTTCCGAGGATCACCTGCCCGCGACTGTCACTTCGAAGCTGCAGGACATCCCCGTCGCGACTCGCACGCAGCGTCGGATCGAGCAACTTGACCCACAGCTGGTTGTGGATCACATCCGAGCGCCCGGCCGGCTTGAGGTGGCTCTGCGTCGTCTCGAATGGAAGTCCCCGCCTGGCTGCGGTCGAGACATATCGATAGGTGCTGTCCGACCTCAAGGGGAAGGCTCTGGGCTGACTCCAGAGGGGCCATAGAAAGACCGACGCGAGGGCCGTGATCGCCACGGCAGGACCGATCCTTGCCGGCCGGGTGCCGAGAAACCAGAAGGCTGGATAGAGGGGCAGAAAGTAGCGATTGGCGATCGCCCCACCGCCACCATAGAAGTTGAACGGCCGATAGAGGAAGAAGCCGGCGATGCAAAGCAGGGCAGCCCCCAGCAGGGCCCAGCGCACAGGCCCTCGTGGGCGACCCAGGACTCCCAGAAGCAACGGCAGAAAGTAGGGGAGCACCCCGACATTGCGGCCGACCATAAAGTAGAGACTGTTCCACGCCCAGAGGGAGGCGTCGGTCTCAGGCAGTCGCGAAAGGTCCTGACCCTCGACCCAGGCAGCGTCACCGAACTCTTCGAGCTTCTTGGCCCACTCTTCCGGTGCGAAGTCGATTTCCGGGTAGCCGGTCGTCGTGTAGAACCCTCGACGCTGAGCGCCATAGCTCGTCAAGCTGCGGCCACTGCTCCAGTGCACAGTGACCGCCAGAAGCAGCACCGAGGCAATGCCTAGCAACAGCCCGGCAAGTCCACGCCGGCGCTGGAGCCGCGGCACCGCCATGAAGACCGGTACCAGGAGCGGCAAGTAGAGGGGGCGGCTGAAGACAACTACCATCGCCAGGGCACCGACCGTCATCCAGCGAAGCATCGACCCCTCCTCGTCGATGGCCTGCCGAGCTCCGAACGCCAGGCTCAGAGCTATCGCTGTGAGAGCCATCAGGAACAGATCGGCATGAGCCCAGAAGATGTAGGCGAAGCTCACCGAGGCGAACAGGAACACCGCCACCCAGAGCCAGGCAGCGTTGCCGAGCCGGGTCTCGAGACTGCGGGCTGCGGCCAGGCCAGCCAAAGCCAGGATCAGGGCGTTGGCTACGAATGGCCCCCTGGTAGGCGACAGCCTTTGAAAAGGGGCGATGACGAGAGGATAAAAGAACGGCTTGCCGAAGGAGATGTGCCGCCCCGCGTCACCGCTCAGCAGGATCAGGCCTTCGGGTTGCCTTCCCCAGTGATCCACGAATCGCTCGAAGTCCTTGCTCTCGAACCTCAGATCCAGATCCCAGGCGAGGCTCTCCCCGGCCATTAGATAGGTGGCCTCGTCTCCGAGCAGGTAGGGCCACGCCTGACGGTCGAAAGTGACGGCACCGAAAAGGACCAGACCCAACAGCACGAGTAGGGGAAGAGCCAGGTAGACTCGGTACCTTCTGACGGCGTCGGGGTCAGCCGTCGAGCTGCCTTGAATGAGTGTAGTCACTGGATCTTGCGCCGTTCTGGAGAGGACGTACTGCAAGGAAACAGGACCGAGCGATCTCTCGAAAATCCTCTCGGCGATTCTAGCAAAGCACTCTCAGCAGGCCCCGCCAGGAGTCGATAGACTGGGTATAATTCGCGGCCGGAATCGCTCCCCAGCCCCTGCGGCGAGGGACTCGAGCTTGTCGACACTCCTCCGAACCGAGCGGTACCACAGAAACCCGGAAACCAGCAGGCCACCGTGACCCATCACAACTCGCAAGACCGTAGCCCCCGGTGGGGATCTATCCTCACAGTGCTGTTGCTCGCGGGCTCCTGGCTGCAAATCAGCTGTGGGCAGCCAACCGTACCGGAGCGAAGCAACGTTCTTCTGATCACGATCGATGCGCTTCGAGCCGACCACCTATCGAGCTACGGCTACGAGCGAGCCACCTCGCCCATCATCGACGGTCTCGCCGCCGAAGGCGTACGTTTCGACAACGCCATCGTCCAATGGCCCAAGACGGCACCCTCCTTCGCTTCCATATTCACCGCCACCTATCCGAAGGACAACGGTATCGTGCGCAAGGTCGGAGTGCCGCTGCCCCAGGAGTTCCGGATGCTGGCGGAAGTTCTTCAGGAGCAGGGCTTCGCCACCCACGCCGTCGTCGCCAATGGCGCTGTGGCCAGCGAGTTCAATTTCGATCAGGGTTTCGACACCTATATCGAGAGTTGGAAGCTCGCCCCCACCGAGGAGGGTCAAGACAGCACGGGAGCCCTGTCGATAACCCAGCTCGCCAAGGCGGTCATTCGCGACCACGACCCGAATCAGCCGTACTTTCTCTGGGTTCACTATCTGGACCCCCACTTTCCGTATGCGGCTCCCGAACCGTTGACCGATCGGTTCGAAGGCGACGCCTTCTTCGACCCGAGCGAACAGATCGCGATCAAGGAGGTGCCGATCCGCCAGATGGCCGGAATCGGATCGGACCAGGTCTTGAGCGACCGAACCGACCTCGCCTATTACGTCGCCCGCTACGACGCCGAGATCGCCTATGTCGATGCCCAGATCGGCGAGCTGTTGAACTTCATGAGAGACCGAGGTCTGCTGGAGAACACACTGACGATCCTGACCTCCGATCACGGCGAGTCCCTGGGTGAACATTCCTACTACTTCGATCACGGCCGCTTCGGATTCCAGGCCTGTCTTCGGGTGCCGCTCGTCTTTCACTACCCGGGAGTGCTCGATCCCCACGTCGACTCGGATCCGGTAGAGCTCATACACCTGACACCCTCCATCCTGGATTTCGCCGGCGTCGACCTGGAAGATGACCGCTGGATGCAGGGGCGGTCCCTCGCCTCGCGTCTGAGAAGCTCTTCAGATCGGGCTACACGGCCGGCTTTCTCACAGGCCGGCTACGCCACCGAGAGGAAATGGCAGCAGATCGTCCAGGACCGTCGATTCAAGCTCATGAACGTCATCGCCGGAGACGAGCAGCGATGGGTAGGTGGCAAAGGTGTCTTCATGACGCTCTACGACCTCGAGAACGATCCTGGCGAAACCACGGATGTCCTGGAGCAGTTCCCCGAAGCTGCGGAGCGCCTGCGCCGTTCCCTCGACCAGATCTGGTCGGCAGAACCGTTCCCGGCACTCACCGATGAGGGTGCGACGTCACAACAGCGTCAGATGGACGAGGAGACCCGGCGCCAGCTCAAGGCTCTGGGCTATCTTCAGTAGCAGGGGCCGGCAGGATCTCGACCGGCAGTCGAAAGGTATCGTGGTCGTTCTTCTCCGAGAACCAGGCCACTCTCTCCCGCACCAGATCCAGCTCGAGGTAGTACAGGCCGGGGGCCTCCGGAGCCGTTATGGCCTGCACGATCTCCAGCTCGCCGCCGCTCTCCAGATCGGAGCCCAGGGGCGTTCTCTGTCCCTCCCAGAAGACCGTCTCCCTGTCCGGGCCCAGCCAGTGGTAGGAGAGATTGACCCTGGTCGGGCCGGTGGATGGCCAGCGCTCACCGCTGGAGTTCTTCAGGCGCGTGAGAACCTCGAACTCCCCACCCGCGATCGCCGTCTCCGGCACCTCAGACGCACCCCATTCGAGATCGTACAGATCTCGTGCCAGATTCTGATCCGTGCCCAGGACCTGTAACTCCACTCCGAGGTAGAAATCGTTGACTGGGAACTTGGTCTCCGCGTTCCTGGCGGCGTTCGGAACGAATCCGGTCCGGGTCTCCACCAGCAGGCGGTAGGCATAGATGGTCCCCTCCAGCGGATCGTGCAGGACCACATCCGGCCGTCGCGGCTCGAAGCGGACGCGTTGGTTGGACTCCGTTGGGGGATCCACCGAGAACACCAGCCTCTGCGTCGTGCCGGCGAAGCTGACGCTGACCTCGTTGTCGGGAGCCAGACTCTTCACCCACAGTGTGAAGCCGCCCTCGAGCTTCTCGGAGCTGTAGACCCACAGCTCGACGGGGGTCGCGCCATGGATCCAGAGACCGTCCTCCTTGGCCTTGAAGACATCCTTGCGACCCTGGATCCAGAGCCCCGAGACGACAGTGCCGCTATATCCGGGCAGCTTCCTACGAAACGTCAGCTCCAACGGAAACCATCGCAGAGGGACGTTTCGGACATGCGCCTGGAGCGTCGGCTCCACCTCCGGTGCCCCGAACGGCGTGAAGAAGATGGGGCCCAGAAGAAGGCCACCGACCGCGTAGGTCACGCCGGTCAACCAGGCTGGCTTGATGGCAGTGACCAGAAACAGAAACGCCGGATAGACGTTGACGAAGTACCGATTCCCCACGAAGCCACCGCCGCCGTGCCAGTTGAACGGAATCCAGATGAGAAAGAACGCGGCCACCACCACCAGGGAGACCAGAATCGACCACCGGACCACCGTCTTGCCGCGATGCAACAAGAACAGCAGCAGACTCAGCAACGAGAAGGGCAGGTAAGGGAACAGCCCGGTGTGACGGCCCCAGAAGAAATAGCCCAGGTTGAGGCGCAACTCCGACGGGTTGATGTCCGGAATGCGCGCGATCCAGCTCCAGGAGTTGGTGGTTTGATTCTCTGCTGCCGCTGGACGGTGAACGGGCTGCACCGGCATCTGGGAAGGATCGAAAACGGGCACCCCCATCCTCTCCACGCCCAGGTAGGCACTGGGGTGACCGGTCAGAGCCACGGAGACTCCACACACCAGGCCAAGGGCCACCAGGCCCGTGGCGGCAAAGATCAGGATGTTGCGCCATTGTCGGCTGACGGCCCAGGAGACCAACGGCCCCAGGGCAACCGCCGCCAGCACCGGCTTGTTGTACGTCGCCAGGGCCAGCAAGACAGCGGAAAAGGCGGCACGAGCTCCGGGCCGCGCCAGCCATCGACGTAGCGCGGAAAAGCGACCGCTGACGAACTCCGGCGGATCCACCCGATGCAGCCCGAAATAGAGACAGCCCATGACTGCGGCCATATTGAAGATCTCGGGGTGCAGCCAGAAAACGTAGGCAAAGGCCGTGCTCACCAGGAAGAAGCCAGCAGAAAAGAGCGCCGCCAGGGGTACCGAATTGAATCGACTCAGGTAGGCCGTCCCCATCCAGATCATCGCCATCAGCAGGAGCATGTTCAGCGCCACCATGCCGTTGGCGCCGAAGAACAGGACCAGGGGAGCGGCCAGCAGGGAGTAGATGTAGGGCTTGCCGAAAAAGGTGGTCTGCCACCCATCGTCGGTCATCAGGATCAGGTTGAAGGTCGCCAGATAGGGGTACTCGTCGTACAGTCGCCCCAGATCCTCCAGGTCACATCGCAAGTCCTGGTCGTGGGCCAGGCTCTGAGCCATCAGATAGTAGGCGGGCTCGTCGGCCTTGAAGGTCATGGGCAGACCCGGCTTTCCCACCGCCAGGGTGAAGACCACCAGGAACAGCGCCAGGCAGGCCAAAGCCAATCGCGTCATGCTAGGCATCGCGTAACGGGGAGTCTAGCTCAGTTGATGTAGCCGAGGGCCTCGAGGGCCTCTTCCATGCGCTCGTCCAGGACCGCCTCACCGGCGGTGAGCCGACTCTTCTCGCCACGTCTCTTGGCGATCAGGGTAGCCAGATAGGAGGCCAGGATCGGCCTTTCCGGGACCCTGTTTCGCGTCTCCCCCGGATCGTCTGCCCGGTTGAAGAGGCTCGTCCAGGCGATCTCACCCTTCGACAGGTTCTGGACCAGTTTCCAATCCCCTTCGAGGACACTCACATTGGGCAGACCATCCAGATGCAGAAAAGAGTAGACCGGCCTGAGAGGGTCCTCACCAGGCATCTCCGGATGGGCCACGAAGTCCAGGAACGAGCTTCCCTCGACGAACTCCGGCACATCCAGACCGAGGTAATCGAGCAGCGTCGGCATCAGATCGACGTGCTGCACGCGCTGCTCCACCCGCGCGCCATGGCCCATGTCTGGGAACCGGATTACGAGCGGCACGTGGAGGTTCTCGACAAAGAGGTTCCTGCCATGCTGCCAATTGCCATGATCCTGAAACTCCTCACCATGGTCCGACAAGAGAACGATCACGGTGTCCTCGTAGAGGGAGTGCTCTCGCAGCATTTCCATGAGGGTGCCGAAGGTGGAATCGTTGTAGGCGATCTCGCCGTCGTAGAGGTCCAGGAGGTGGCCCAGGATCCGCTCCTGCTGCTCCGACTCCAGATCCTTCCAGATCTCGGGCCCCGGGGGCCGCTTCAGCGTCAGGTCGTCGTTGGACGTCTTGGCGAACTGTTCCTTGAAGCCTGCAGGCGGACTGTAGGGGACATGCGGGTCCACTGTGTGCACGTAGAGAAAGAACGGTCGGTCGCCGCTGTAGGTCCCCAACCACTTCTCCACCTTGGTGTTGATCTTGTGGGATTTGCCCTTGGCCCAGATGGCATTGAAATCTTCGAAACCCTGCGAGAATCCGAAGGTGGGGAAGACATTCTGGTTCTTGGCGAAGGCGACCGTCTGATAGCCGGCATCTTTCAAGAGCTCGGCCAGGGTGACCGCCTCGGGCGGTAGGACATCACCCCTTCGGTTGGTACCGT
Organism: Acidobacteriota bacterium; assembly: GCA_030597375.1. Lineage (GTDB taxonomy): Bacteria > Acidobacteriota > Thermoanaerobaculia > Multivoradales > JAHEKO01 > JAUVRX01. The sequence continues at coordinate 1,394 of JAUVRX010000073.1, read as the reverse complement.
GCTGCAAAGGCCACAGGCTGGTGAAGATGGAAGCCATCGAGGCTCGCGTCCAGGAGGACTGCGCTACCGCATCGTCGAAGACCGTCGCGTCGGCAGCGAAAGCGTCGATCTGCGGCGAGACCGGTCTCGGGTAACCGTAGATACCCAGATGGTCTGCCCGCAGGGTGTCGATCAGATAGAGCAGGATGTTGGGTCGAGGCTCGTTCTCCGCCTCTTGCGTCGACTGACGGTCCGATGGACTCGTCGTCAGTCTGCTTGACGGCACTCTGATGGTCGGCGCTCTCAGAATCAGGCCCGAATCCCCAGACGTCCGATCCTCTGTCACCGGAACCTCGAGGATCAGGCGCACGACCTTCGAGGGCTCGCCGCCCAGCTCCAGCCGACGCGGCCGCTTCGATCTCTTCAGGATTCCAACAGGCCTGGCGGAGCTTCCGCCATCCTCCTGCAGGGAGACTTCGAGGGTAGCCGCATTCTCGCCTCGAAGGTCCACTCCTTCGACCTGCAGGACGCTCTCGGGAGCCAACCGCAGGTAGTACTCGACTCGCGTGCCGGTGGGACTCGACAGCGCATCGCTCTCCGACAGCAGTCTGGGCTCCGCAGGGGCCTCAGCACCCTCCACCTGGAGACTCAGCTCGTACCAGGCAACAGCCAGGGGCCTGGGATCTCCACCGGCACCATCACCTCCCGGTCGGTGGTCCGCGTATCGGAATCTCAGCTCGTTGACTCCGGCGCGCAGCCACTCTCCGTCGATGCTCACCTGGTAGACGGCCAACCGGTTTCGCAGGCCGAATCCGTCCAGATGATGACCGTTGAGGAGCACATCCACCCGCTGACCCCGGATCCCAGGAGCCGGCCGGCAACGGACCTTCAACATCAGGTCCCGAGGCCTCGGGATCTCGAGCTCGAGAACGGACTCCTCTCCGACCCCCCAGACGAAGTTCGATCTCTTGGCTCGGTCCCATTCGTCGACGGACCAACCCGAGAGCAGATATCGTCGACCCCGAGCCGAGCCAAAATCGACGTCGTGGATCTCGCCCCAGGTCTCGGCCCAGGGAAACTCCGTAATCAGATCCTGGGAAATCTCCAACGGCTCCTCATGACCACACGCCGTGGCCAGGATCAGCATGGCGAAAGCGAGAGCCAGGAGGCGTCGGGAACCAAACATGGATCTGGAGGAAGTGTTCGAGGCCGAACCCACCACCGTCTCAGGTGCAGAGGATCAACCGTTGCAAGACGGCGTGACGATAACACAGCACTGCCTCACTGCCCCAGGTCGGGTGGGAGGGCGGGCCTGGGCTAGACTGATGCTCATGGGCATGAGGCCGACGGTATCGATCGCGACCTTGCTGGTCATCGCACTCACAGCCTGCTCCTGCCAGGCAGAGCGAATCGAG
>JAUVRX010000306.1 GCA_030597375.1 Acidobacteriota bacterium | reverse complement strand
TGCTGTATCTTCCCGTGGCGCGCCTCCTTCGTCGCCGGTTCGACCGGCAGGGGCCGACCTCGTCCAGCCGGTGAGCGTGCAACTGAAGGAGCACGAGCCGGGGCCTACCTCGGTGGGCTCTCCCAACGCAGGCCTGAGAAGCGGGAGAAGTCGTTGTCGAAAGTGACGAGGGTTGCGCCATGGCTGATGGCCAGAGCGGCCAGGTGCCCATCCGTTGTCAGGTTTCCGGCGCTGCCGGTTTCGGCTGAGGGCTCCTTCGTGCCGCCCCCTCTCAACCCAGTTGCGGAATAGGCACAGGCAGGGATGGAAACGCACGGATATCATTCCTGAGGAGTCGAGGTGCGGTGGCTACAAACCAGGGGGGAGTTATGGGCATCTTGAGATCTCGCAGGTTTTGGATCGTTGTGATCGTGGTGGTCATCGCGATCGAGCTGGTGTGGGTGATCGGTGCCAACTGGGCACTGTCTTCGGAGCTCGTGACGGCCAAGATCAACAAGAGGCCCGAAAAACTGCAGGTCGAGTGGGACAGTGCCCGCACCCTGATTCCCGGCATCATCAACCTGGAAGGTCTCTCCATTCGTGGCCAGAGCAAGAAACAGCAGTGGTATGTGGAGCTGGCGGAGGGCCGTGTACACATCAGTCTGCTGGCGTTCGCCTGGAAGACCTTCAAGACGCACAGCTTCGATGGAACCGGGCTCGACTTTCGTCTGCGCAAGCGGCAGCTTCCAGGGGACCCACCGCTGAAGGCGGCCGAATTCGCACCGGAGATCCCCGGCCTCGCCGTAGATGGGCCGCCGCTGCCGCCGAAAACGAAGAAGAAAAGAAACAAGAAACCCTGGACGATCGTTCTCGACGATGTCCATATCGACGGGGTCGAGCAACTCTGGATCCTCGCCCTGCGTCTCACCGCCCAGGGCAGCATCGATGCCGACATGAGCATCGAGCTGGGTGGTGGTGCACTGTCGATGAAGCGGGTGCGCATGAATCTCACCGATGCCGAGCTCATCGCCATGGGCAACTCGCTGATGCAAGAGATGCAGCTCGGCATCGACGCCCGAATGGAACCCTTTCTCCCCAAGGAGGCCAAGGGCTTCGATGTCTTGAAGTCGCTCTCGGGTACGGTGAGCCTGTCGGGTAGGTCCAGGGGCGCTGGTCTGATCAACAGTCTGCTGGCGAACATCGAGGCGGTCGAGGTCGGCAGCCCGGGTGGTCAGGTCGACAGCGTACTCCAGATCGAGCAAGGCGTCCTGGCACCCGGCACCGAGATGTCCTTCGTCTCCGAAGGCGGCTGGGTCGACATCATGGATTGGAGAGCGACGGGTCGACTCGAGCTCGAGTCGACCGTCGAGACCCGTGAGGGCGAAGTCACCTCGAGCGTTGACTTGACCCTGAGCGATGTGGCGCTCACCGATCGTCAAGGCACCGAGCCGCTGCTGGCAGGGGCGAATCTCGAGCTGAACGCGGACGCCGGGCAGCTCGACATCTCTGGCGGAGCTCAAGGACTCGCCTCAGCCCTCGAAGCGATTTCCCTCGATCTGACGAATGCGCATGTCGCGGATATCACCCGCTTTCCGATTCCGGCCGTCGAGGACTTCACCCTCGATTCCGGTGAGATCCTGGTCGAGACCCACGCTGTCCTTACCCGTGAGAATGGAGGGAAAGCGAGCCTCGGCGTTCATGGAGCGGGGATCGACGCTTCCTATGGAGAGGTCGCCATCAAGGGTGATCTGTCACTCGATCTGAATGTCACCACCGACGATGTGCGCGACCGGCGGTTCGATTTCACCGACAGCGGCCTGAAGATCGACATGGTCACCATCGAGGACGGCAAAAAGACCGACAAGAACTGGTACTTCCACCTCGACATGACCGAAGGCTGGCTACATCTGAAGGATCCCCGCGAGATCGTCTTCAGCGCCGAGATCAAGATGAAGGACACCCGACCGCTGATCGCCATTCTCGGCCAGGAGAAGAAGATCTTCAACAAGCTCAAAGGAATCCTGAACTTCAAGGACGTCGAGGCCGAAGCGGACGTCGAGATAGCAGCCAACAGCATGGAAATCGAGAACTTCGATATCGACAGCGAGGGCCTGAAGCTCAAGGCGAACCTCAGGGTCCAGGAGAAGAAATCGGTTGGGATCCTCTACACGAAATTCCACGGAATCTCCATCGCCCTGGACCTACGGGGTGAGAAGAAGGACCTGATCTGGAGAAAGCCCCTGAAATGGTATGAGGAGCAGGCCGTGCCGTGGGCGGGACGGCCGAGCGCACCGCCGGTACCGGTCGCTGGAGACGCCAGTCAATAGACGCAGGGGATTTCTGGAGAGATCTCCGCGACTCGGTGCACCCAGGAGACCCTCCAAGAAGACCATGAGCACCACGTCATTTTGGGATCTTCCGCGCCTCATCGAGGGAGGGTAGTATTCCTCTCCCTATGCGATTGTTGGATCGAGCTTTCGTCTGCGCAGCGCTGCTGTTGCTGTTCGTGGCTGGGCGAGCGGCGGCGGACCTCGGGCAGCCTGTCAACGTGCAGGCCAAGGAGCAGGAGCCCAACACCTTTCTGGTCCAATGGCAGGTGCCCAAGATCTACCCGGTTCAGGCCATGCCCGAGCCGGTGCTTCCCGACTCCTGCCGCACCAGCGGCGAGCGGGTGCGGCAGGACCAGCCCGCCGCCTGGCTGAACCGGCAGGTCTACCGCTGCCCCGACGGTCTCGCGGGCCACAGGATCGGCATCCGCTATCGGCTGGTCAACGCCGGTCAGACCACGGTCATGCGGGTCGACTTCCTTTCGGGGGAGCAGCTGGTGCACCTGCTCGCCGAGGGCGAAATGTGGTGGGACGTACCCGAGGTCGATGCCGGACTGCTCGCCAAGCTATGGCCCAATGTCCGACGTGCGGTGATGCAGGGCGTACGGCACTTCTTCGACGCCTGGGTGCACATCGCCTTTCTGCTGGCAGTCTCTCTCGTGGGAAGAGCCGGCCTCTCGGTTCGCCTCGTGACCGCTTTTTCAGCGGCCCAGATCGTCGCGGTGATCTTGTC
>JAUVRX010000096.1 GCA_030597375.1 Acidobacteriota bacterium | reverse complement strand
TCAGTACCCATGGCGAGAAAACTCACCGTCGGGTTGGCGCAGATCGACTGCACTCTCGGCGCTGTCGAAGCCAACATTCAGAAGCACTTGGAGTGGATTGAGAAGGCCCGTGAGCAGGGCGTCGAGCTGCTCCTGTTCCCCGAGCTATCGATTACCGGCTACCGCCTTCTGCATCTCACCAGTCGGGTCTCCTGTCGGATCGAGGAGTCCGAGGGACTCCGACAGATTGCGGCAGCCTGCGGGGAGATGGCGGTGGTGGTGGGCTTGGTGGAAGAGGCCGGGCAGGGAGTTCTGTACAACAGCGCTGTAATGCTCAGAGCCGGCCAGATCGTTCACGTCCACCGCAAGCTCTACCTTCCCACCTATGGCATCTTTCAGGAGGGCCGTTTCTTCGGCCCCGGACAGCGACTCGATCTGGCGCCCATTGCAGGGGAAAAGCTCGGCCTTCTGATCTGTGAAGACCTCTGGCATCCGCGACTGGCTCAGCGACTGGCAGCGGGTGGGGGAAAGGTGCTGGGGGTTTTGTCGGCCGGCCCGGGAAGGGTCGGGTCCGGCGAGACCCTGGAGAGCCAGGACATCTGGGAGTGCATCACCCGCTCCACCGCCGTGGTCACCACCAGTTGGCTCCTCTACTGCAATCGCGTCGGATGGGAGGAAGGCTCCTTCTACGCGGGTGACAGCCACATCGTGCGACCCGGTGGCCAGATTCTCTGTCGAGCCGCCAGCCTCGAGGAGGACCTGCTGGTGGCGACTCTCGATCTCCGCGAGGTGGACCGACTTCGCTGGCGACTGCCATTGCTGCGCGCCGAGCGCGCCGATATCGAAGGTCCCGAATGACCGAGCAGAAGTACTGGATCCGGGACCGCCTCTGGCTCAACACAGCGCTGGCCGAGAAGGTGTTGGCTGGATTCATTCGAGATGCCGTGGAGACCACCCGATCGACTGGAGTCGTAGTCGGGCTGAGTGGCGGCGTCGACTCGGCACTGGCGGCGGCACTGGCAGCAAGAGCCCTGGGGCCCGCCCATGTCCATGCCTTGAAGCTCCCCTATCGCACCTCCAATCCCGACTCCCTCTCCGATGCGGATGCCGTCTCAGAGGTTTTCGATCTGGTGACAACCACCATCGACATCTCGCCCATGGTGGACATCTACTTCGAAACCCTGGCCGAAGGCGAGGTCGACAAGGTCCGCCTCGGAAACAAGATGGCTCGGGAGCGGATGGCGATCCTGTTCGACCAGGCAAAAAAGCTCGGCTGCCTTGTCCTGGGTACCTCCAACAAGACAGAAATTCTCCTGGGCTATTCCACCATCTTCGGTGACAACGCCAGCTCCATCAATCCCCTGGGCGACCTCTACAAGCAACAGGTCTGGCAATTGGCCCAACACCTCAACGTACCGCAGCAGGTCGTCGACAAGAGGCCCTCGGCAGACCTTTGGCCTGGTCAGACCGACGAGGACGAGCTCGGATTCGATTACACGAGCGCCGACGAGGTCCTCTGCTTGATGTTCGATCTGGGCCTGTCTCCGGACGAAGTCGTCGAGCAGGGCTACCCGGCCAGTATCGTCAGTCGAATCACCGCCCTCGAGGAGAAGAACCGCTTCAAGCGACGCCTCATGCTCATCGCGCGCCTGTCCGATAGCGCCATCAACCTGGATCGAGAGATTCCCCGGGACTGACCCGGTATGCCGGGAAAGCTCACCGTCGTTGCCACTCCCATCGGCAATCTGGGCGACCTCTCACCCCGGGCGCGGACCGCTCTCGCCGAGGCCGACCTGATCGCCTGCGAAGACACACGCCATACAGGCCGGATGCTCGCTCGGCTCGGAATCGAGACCAGGCTGATCTCTCTTCACGAGCACAACGAGCGTCAGAGGGTCCCCTATCTTGTCGAGCGACTGCAGGAGGGTCTGCAGGTGGCGCTGGTGAGCGACGCAGGCACGCCGCTGCTTTCCGACCCGGGCTTCGTGCTGGTGCGCGCCGCAGCGGCGGAGGCTATCCCCGTGGAGCCCGTACCGGGCGCCTCGGCCATTCTCGCGGCCCTGGTCGCTTCGGCTTTGCCACCCTACCCGTTCACCTTTCTCGGTTTTCCCCCTCCCCGCAAGGGCAAGCGGCAGAAGTTCTTCGACCGATTCGCCGACCTCCGGCACACCCTGGTGTTCTTCGAGTCGCCCCACCGGATCGTCGCCAGCCTCGAGGATGCTGTGGGAGCCCTGGGGGACCGGCCTGCGGCCGTCGGCCGTGAGCTCACCAAGCTGCACGAGGAGATCCTCCGGGGGCGTCTATCCGAGATTCACGCAGATCTCCTCAACCGGTCATCGATCAAGGGCGAGTTCACCGTGGTCGTCGGCTCAGCGAGCGAAGATCGCGAGAAGTAGCGGGAATTCACGAGAGATTGGTCCAGGTGGTTCGCAGGGGGACGACTCCCTGACAGGAATCTTATTCTCTGTTGTTGTTCTGAGAGCTGAAGACGGTCCAGGACCCAAGCCCCTGGACGGGTGGGGGCCAGGGCTCGCCGGCCGCTTCAAGACTCCCCACCTGAGCCCTTACGCCGCTATGCCCTCAGGCCTCAATGCCCCACTGCCCCACTGCCCCACTGCCTCATTGCCTCATTGCCCCACTGCCTCATTGCCTCATTGCCAGGAACTCCTCGAAGGCTCTCCGATTCGCTTCGCACCAGTTGTCGACATCGTGAGGGCTCGTGGCCGCACGCAGGAGTTTCCGGTCAACCTGCCGGTACCCGTCGAGGGCCCGGTCGAGGGCTCTCCGAAGGTCTTCGTAGTTTCCCTTCTCGTATCGGTAGATCCCTTCCACCGCTGGCAGCTCGTCGTGCAATCCGACTCCTGCCGCAATGACGACCGGCACCCCCGTCGCCAGGGCCTCCAGGGTCGGCATGGGACCTCCTTCGACCATCGAGGTGGAGACGAATACGTCCAGACTCTGAAAGAACTGCGGCACGTCCTTCCAGGCGTACCACTTTGTCGGACAAGGCCACTTCTTTCCTGAGGCCTCGAACCTGCAGTGGCTGCCGAAATCTCTGACGAGACGCTCCGCCAGGTCCGCACCCTTGCGACCGCTGCGGTATGCCTTGCCCGAGAAGCCAACGAGAGGCGGGTCTCCAGAGACTGTCGACTTGAGAGGGAAATGCTCCTTGTCCAGGGGAAGGGGAAATCGCAGGGCCAGGCCGCAGAGGGCCTCGAGCTCCTGCCGGCTCGCCTCGTTCATGCATACCCTCAGATCTGCCTTTCGGGCAGCCTCATAGTACAAGCGGTACTCCTCGGGGGCCTTGATCCGGTCTTCGGCATGGGTCATGTAGGCCACAGTCGGAGTCTGCTCGAAGTCCTGGAAGTGCTCCCACTCCAGAAAGGCGAACCAGTAGTTCATGTCTGCTTTTCGATCAGGCCGCCGGCTCGCGGTCCAGCCCCAGCGATCGACAAGGTATCGCGCGAATCTGGACAGAACCCGATCCTGCTTCCACCGCTGACAGACGATGTGAACCTTCATCTCGGGAGTCATCCCCCCGTCAACGGGCCGTCGATCCAGCAGCCACCGAGCACCCGGCTACCCTGGTAAAAGACTGCCGCCTGACCGGGTGCAACTCCGAGTTGCGGCTCGGAGAACTCGATCTCGACTCTGCCTTCGCCGAGCGGTCGGACGACCGACAGGACGCCTCGATGACGTGAGCGGATCTTGACCCGTGCCTCCACGGGTTCGTCACGCTCCGACCCGATCCAGTGGAGGCTTCGACCTTTCAAACCTGGAGCTCGCAGCCCGCTGCCCGGACCCACCACCACCTGATTTCGCTCGGGCGCCAGGCCCAGGACGTAGAGTGGCTCGGGCGCCGCAATCCCCAATCCGCGCCTCTGACCCACGGTGTACCGATAATAGGGCTCTGCTGTGCCCAAGACCCTCCCTTGCCGATCGACGACCTGACTGGGCTCTTTGAGCGTAGTCGTCCTGAACCGCGTCGGATCTGCCTCGACCTGAGATTCAACGAATTCCCGAACTCCGTGTTCCACAAAGCATATCTCCATGCTCTCGGGCTTTTCCGCCACCAGGAGACCGGCCTCTCGAGCCATATTCCGCACCTCCGGCTTGGTCTTCTCGCCGAGAGGAAAGAGCGTCGCCGCGAGTTGGTCCTGGGTCAACTCGAAGAGGTAATAGCTCTGGTCCTTGCTCGACTCGGCTGCCGCGTGTAGCTCGTAGCCTTCGGGTCCCTCGAGAATCCGAGCATAGTGGCCGGTGGCCATTCGCTCGGCGCCCAACCGGCGGGCTCTGTCGAGAAACAGATCGAACTTGATCCAGGTGTTGCATCGCGTGCAGGGAATCGGCGTTCTGCCCTCGAGGTAGTCCTGGACGAAGGGATCCACCACGGCACGGCGAAACTCTCTTTCCATGCGCAGCGTGTAATGGGGGATACCGCACTGCTGGGCCACGCGCTTCGCATCCCCCATGTCCAGGGCGCCGCAACATCTGCCATGGGAGTTGTCCTGTGATCGATCCCACAGCAGCATGGAAAGGCCGATGACCGGATTGCCTGCCTGCGAAAGGAGCCAGGCGGTAACGGAGGAGTCGAGCCCGCCGCTCATGGCCACTGCAATCGTCGGTTTCATGATCCCGGCACCGACGACAGCCTGCGAAGCTCTGTCACCTCCCTGTCCAGTACATCGAGGAAAGCGTCCACTTCCTGAGACGTGTTCCGAGGACCCAGGCTGATTCGCAGGGAGCAGGAAGCTTCCTTTTCCGAGACGCCCATGGCGAGCAGCGTACGACTGGGCTCCACTGTGCCGGAAGAGCAGGCAGAACCCGAGGAGACGGCAAATCCAGCCAGGTCGAGGCGGATGAGAAGAGCCTCGCTATCGGCTCCCAGCAGAGCGATGTGAGAGGTATTGGGGAGTCTCTGTGTCGACCGGGCATGCACCACCACATCGGAGATGCGTCCCAAGCCCGTCTCGAACCGGTCACGGAGCTCTTGCATACGATCGCCTCGCGCTTCGAGCTCGTCAGCCGCCAACTCGGCGGCCTTGCCAAATCCCACCACCGCCGGGACGTTGACGGTACCGGCTCTTCGTTGGCGTTCCTGGGAACCTCCCCTGAGCAATGGCTGGAAGGTCGCCCCTCTGCGAACCCATAGAGCCGCGGCACCCAACGGCCCGTAGAACTTATGGGCACCGACAGAAAGATAGTCCACCGTCAGGTCCCTCGAGTCGACTGGCACCTTGCCGATCGCTTGCACCGCATCGCACAGCACCGGGACGCCGAGCTCACGGCAGCCCGCTCCAACCTGCTCGACCGGCTGCAGCGTACCCACTTCGTTGTTGGCCAGCATCAGACAGACCAGCCGGGTGTCCTCCCGAACCTCTGCCAACACCTGCTCTGAAGCTATCCGACCCTGGCCGTCGGGCTCCACCCAGCTCACCGCCATACCCGCATCCTGCAAGGCCATGGCCGGCTCCCAAACGGACGGATGCTCGATGGCCGAGACCACCAGGTGACCCTTGAATTCGGCCTTCCAGGCACATCCGAGCAGGACCGCGTTGTTGGCTTCCGTTGCGGAAGCCATGAAGACAAGCTCGGCCGGCGTCGCTCCGAGCAGGCTCGCCACCCGCTCGCGGGCCACTTCCGTCGCATCTCGGGCCGTCTGCCCGAAGGCGTGGAGCGAGGCAGGGTTGCCGTGCAACTCACCCAGCCAGGGCTCCATGGCCTCTCGCACCCGTGGGTCCAGAGGCGTGGTGGCATTGTGATCGAAGTAGGTCGCCGGCATGGAATCGCTGATTCTACCCCGGGGCTTCGGCATCGACTTTGCAGGCGAACACTCGAGAGACGAGTGCTAGCAGTGCTGCCCGTGCCTCCAGCTCGGCAGCTGGCTGCGGATTTGTCCTCGAAACGGTGACGACGTAGGATCTGCTCAATGAAGTCTCGCAAATGGACCTTCCTGACCCTCGCCCTCTTCGCGGGTCTGAGCCTCATCCTGTCCGTCAGCATCGCTACGGCCAAGGATGGCGAGAAGAAGGAGATCAAGGCGAAGCTGGCAGCTCTTCCCGAGGAGTATCGGCTGTGGGCCGAGTCTGTGCGCATTCTCATAAGCAAGGATGAGCTGAAGGCCTTTCTGGCGCTCGAGAAGGACTACCAGCGGGATGCCTTCATCGAGCGCTTCTGGCGCAGCCGCGACCCCTATCCCCAGACGCCTCGCAACGAGCTCCAGGAGCGCTGGATGGCTCGGGTCAGGGAGGCGAAGACGCTCTTTGGCAACCTGACTGAAGACCGGTCCCACATCCTGCTGCTCAATGGGCTACCGGACGCCCGCATCCTCATCGACTGCATCGAGCTCTGGCCGGCAGAGGTCTGGTGGTACCAGAGGGCCGAGAACCTGGGCAGCGAGATGGCTCTGATCTTCTACCAACAGGGGGGACTGGGCGCCTATCGGATCTGGTATCCATCCGACGGTCTGACGGGCCTGATCAAGTTCCCGGGATCGGATCCGTGGAGCTCCATCCAGATGTGTCGGCAGAGTCATATCGATGCGCTCAGTGCAGCATTCTCGTTGGCCAACCAGGTCGGAGCCATGGGATTCATGACCATCGTTGCCGAACTGATGGACACACCTGAATCGCCCTCTGGGGAATGGGTCTCGACCTTCAATGCCTATTCCACTGATATGCCAGACGATACCGAGACGTTCCCCGCTACGGTCGAGATCGAGTATCCGGGGCGCCACCAGAACCGGACCGTCATCCAAGGCGTCATCTCCGTGGACAAATCCGAGGTCCAGGTGTCCGAGTTGAGTGACATCGGCGCTTCCTATAACTTTCTCGCCACCGGTGAGATCATCCGCGAAGGCCGGCTCTTCGACTCCTTTCGCTACCAGTACAACCTACCAGCCACGCAGCTGAAGACCCGCGCCATTCCGTTGGTCTTCGAGCGCTACCTGAGACCGGGTCAGTACGAGCTGGCACTGAGGATCGACGACCTCAACGCCGAGAAGAGCCATCATGTCCTGCTCGAGCTCGACGTACCTCAGGTCGAGCACCTCAGGGCCCCTGAGCCTACCGATCCCGAGACCGCCCGCCTGCTCGCCGAAGCCAACGCCGCCATTTCCACGGGTGACAACACCATCAAGATCGTCGAGCCCCGCGGGCGATACCAGACGGGCATGCTGCGCATCGACACCCTGACCACCGGCAAGGACATCACCTCGGTCGACTTCATCCTCGACGGACACGAACAGCTCAGCAAACGAGTACCGCCCTTCAGTGTAGAGCTCGATCTCGGCTCACTGCCCCGCATGAGGACCCTGACCGCCATTGCCCGCGACGCCCAGGGGGTCGAGGTGGCCCGCGATCAGAACGAGATCAACGCCGGCTCCCACCGCTTCGACGCCCGACTCGTCGAACCTCGGAGCAACAAGAAGTACGACCGCAGCCTGCGAGCCGAGGCGGAGATCGAGGTTCCCGACAATGGTGCGGTCGAGCGAGTCGAGTTCTACCTCAACGAGACGCTCGTCGCCACTCTCTACCAGGAGCCCTGGACACAACCCCTCTTCCTCGACTCTGGCGGCGAGCTGGCCTATGTTCGAGGGGTGGCCTATCGACCCGACGGCAACTACGTCGAAGACACGGTGTTCGTCAACGCCCCCGACTACATGGAGAACCTGGAGGTCCAATTCGTCGAGCTCTACATAACGGTCCTGGACAAGGGGAAACATCCCGTTCTGGGCCTGGAGCAGGGGGTCTTCACGGTGATGGAGGACGAGATCGCACAGGAGATTCGGCGCTTCGATCGCGTCACCGACTTGCCGATCCACGCCGCGATCCTGCTCGATATCTCGGCTTCCATGGAGGAGGGTCTCGACATGGCGCAGCGAGCGGCGCTCGAGTTCTTCCAGGAGAACCTGACGCCAAAGGACAGGGCGGCACTGATGACCTTCAACGACCATCCCAATCTGGCGGTGAAATTCACCAATGAACTGTCCGACCTGGCGGGAGGTTTGGCAGGGCTCAAAGCGGAGCGCGGTACGGCGTTGTTCGACAGCGTTGTCTTCGCGCTGTACTACTTCAACGGCATCAAAGGTCAGAGGACACTCATCATCCTCTCGGACGGCAAGGACGAACACAGCCGATTTACCTACGAGGACACCCTGGAATATGCGAGACGGGCCGGTGTGGCCATCTACGCCATTGGTCTCGGCCTCAACCGCAAGAGTGGCGACGCCAAGAAAAAACTCACGCATCTGGCGGAGGAGACCGGCGGCCGGAGCTTCTTCGTCGATGCCGCCACCGACCTGCCGGGAATCTACAAGGCCATCCAGGAGGAGCTGCGCTCCCGCTACTATCTGGCCTACCAATCCACCAACACGGCGGAAGACGAGGATTTCCGCACCATCCAGGTAAAGGTCAGTGGCAAGGATCTCGAAGCGAAGACCCTGAGGGGCTATTATCCCTAGCTCATGCGACAACGCAGGTTCTACTCCTATCCATTCGCGCCGGGGCCTGCTGCACTCTTCTCCCTTCTACTCCTTGTCCTGCACGCTCTCCCGCCTCTGTCGGCTCGGTCCTCGGACCTGCCAGAGGTCGATCAGCTTGCCGCCAATCCGCTCGACTGGATCGAGGTCGTGGCGCCACTCATCACCCGAGCGGAGGAGTCGGTCTACCTGGCACTGCAGCACGACTACCAACGGCAGGCATTCATCGATCGGTTCTGGCACGAGCGCGATCCCTTCCCCGAAACCGGGCGCAACGAGTTCCTGGAGACCTGGCAACACCGGCGGCAGCTCGCCCGCGAGCGCTATGGGAACCTGAAGGAGGATCGGGCCGAGACGCTGTTGCTGGCCGGTCCACCGCATCAGATCCTGACTGGGCTCTGTCCTGAGCTCCTCGAACCTCTGGAAATCTGGCTTTTCGATGGCAGCGATCAGCTACCCCAGGCTTTCACGCTGGTCTTCGCCCAGGACGCTCGGGCAACCGGCGACAGCCTCGCCCACTGGTCACCGACGAGCGGTCTGGGCTCCCTGTCGAGCCGGCCCGCAAACCCGACCGTCGATGAGGGATCGGCAACAGCGGACTTGACTCGTCGGTGCAGCCGGGGTGCCGAGGTCGTCGAGGCGCTGGCCGAAGCCGTCGACTGGGATCGACTGAGAACCGAGGTGGAGCTGGTGCCGCAGCCCTCCAGCGAGTGGGCCGAGGCGTTTCTGGCGCGTACGACCGATCT
>JAUVRX010000041.1 GCA_030597375.1 Acidobacteriota bacterium | reverse complement strand
GGGCCAGCTCCCTGGCCAGGGTCATGCTGACCCTCTTCTGGGACGAGAGTGCCGGCGGCTTCTTCCTGAGTGAGGACGCCCACGGTGGTCGTCTCCTGGTGCGTCCGAAGAGCCCGATGGACGGGGCTATTCCGTCGGGAAACTCGGTGGCTGTCCGAGTTCTGGCCATGCTCGCTGAGCGCACAGGAGAGGCTATCTATCGGCAGAAAGCTGAGGCCACCCTGGCGGCCTTTTCCGGCCAGATACGGCGCGCCCCGACGGCGTTCGGCTACATGCTGCTCGGAGCCGACGAGCTGCTTCAGGGTGGGGTGGGGCCCCTGGAGTACGGTGCCCGTGGCGCGGTGCGGGCCAAGGCCTCGCTCGACCCCGATGAGGGCTCGTCGAGCCGAGTCACGGTCATGATCGACCTGGCGGACGGCTGGCATATCAACTCCGACAAGCCGCTGCAAGCAGAGCTCGTGCCGACTCGCCTCGCCGTCGAAGGCGACGTCCTGGAGCTGACCGGCGTCGAGTACCCGAAGGCAGAACAGGTGATGTTGGGCTTCGAGGATGAGCCGGTCGCTGTCTTCCAGGGTACGGTACGGATCCGGGGTACCGCGGCCGTCAACAGTGGCTATCGACCGAGAGTCGCCCGACTGGCTCTGACGGTCCAGGCCTGTGACGACCAGAAATGTCTGAAGCCCGAAGAGCTGTCTTTCGAGGTTCCTATACCAGTACGTTTTCGTTGAGATCGTTGCAGCCCCCACAATGGAGCGCCCCGGAGGAGCGGCGAAGGCTCCAGCCGGGGCGATGTCTCAGGTTGCACGGGTACGAGTCTTGGATTACTTGTTGTGGGCCTCGAGCAGGATCTCGATCGAGACCTCGCTGCCGACGACCATGGTGGCGGCCCAATTGCCGACGCCGACACCGAAGTCGCCTCGATCGACAGTCGTCGTGGCCTGAAAGCTGGCCACATGCTTGGTACCACCCATCATCTGCTGCATCGGCTCTGGAATCATCTGGTTGCCGAGGATTGTGATCGGCAGCTCGACCATATGCGACTTGCCCTTGATCGTCAGCGGACCCGAGGCGATGAGCTTGTTGTCGCTTGCCTTGCGCACTGAGGTGCTCTTGAACGTCATGTAGGGGTGTTTGTCGGCCTCGAACCAGTCGGCGGAGCGCAGGTGATCGTCCCGCTTCTGGTTGCCGGTGTTGATGCTGGCCACCTTGATGCGTGCTTCGAGAGTGCTCTTCTCTGGACTCCCGGGGTTGTAGTCGAAGTCGATCTCGTAATCCTCGAAACTGCCCGTCACAGGGGTGAAGAAGTGCTTGACCGAGAAGTTGATCTCGGTATGGGCGGGGTCGGCCGACCAGACACCCGTGGTGGGCGCGGCGGTTACCTGTGAGGCGACCACGGCCACCAACAGCAGGGCCGCCAGATACCAGCGACTTCGAATGATGGGTTGTGTCATTTTGGTTCTCCTCGATGTCGTCTTCTGCGTTCTGTCGACCCGACAACAGCGTCAAATCAGCAGGTGAGTGAGCCAGGGTGGCGGGTCATTACAGTGGTAGGGGCGGTCGGGCGAAGACCGATGCTGCCCAACCGTCAAATTGGGATGGCACACCATCGTTATCTCAGACTGAAGGAGTTGCGCGACAGCACATCTCTCTAGGGTGTCCCCGCCGGCGCCCTGACCTCCGGTGTGGGACATCTTGTCAGTTGCCCCTGTTGGTGGCCTTGGAGAGGAGGAAGATTGCTCGCCAGACGGTGTTGGGGCCCGGAGTGTAAAGGACTGGCCACTTGTGGCACTCACCGAAAGATGAGAACACACGCCGGCTCGGCCTCGATAAAGGTCTCTGCAGATGCCCGAGAAAGGAAAGGAGGTTGGCTGTGACCAGCAACCCAGTTCACCAGGTCAGAGAGGGGAACAGAGAGACTCGCATCCACTCCGTTGGTCAGTTTGTTCTTTTGGCAGCCGCAGCGGCGCTTAACGGCTTGCTGAGTCTGGGGCTCTTGTACGGCTACAGCCACGAGGCATTGGGACTCCAGGTGTTTGGCTCACCGACTCTGGCGCTCCTTTGGATTGTTTGGCTGAAATCCGGATTCAGCTGGCTGAGAGGGCACCCCATGGCGCAGCCCAGCTAGAGGGTTTCTCCAGGACCTGAGCACTGATCTTCACAGAAATAGGATCAATCTCACAGGAGCTCTGACTGTGGAACAGGAGTGAGTCCGCGCACCCCGCCGGTCTCACAGATGATCGCACCGGCGCGGGCTAGGTCGTCGGCTAGCCTCCAAAGGTCCGGGTGAAGCCCAGATGAATACCGATATCGGGGCTGTTGTCGAAGTTGGCGACGTTTTCCGTGAGTCCGAGGAAGAAGACGTTTGGGCCGAAGGCTTTCTTGAAGCCCAAAGTGACCTGGCTCGACAGGGTATTCAGGTTCTCGAGATTGAGGTCGGCGAAAGGGCTCTCGGAGATCGTCAGCTGTACGAGGCCACTCATGGTCTTGCCGAACGCTCGCTCCCAGGCGAACATTCCCGAAAGCACAGTTTGTGAAGGTATCTCGAAGAGATCGTGCTCGCCCAGATGAATCACTCCGACGGACCCATGGAGGCAGCTGCGCCGGTAGTACCGCGTGCCGAGGAGCTCGAGCCCGAGATCTGTCGAGCCTGAGCTCGTCAGAGTCTCTTCGTTGCCCGTGGGGACCTTGAGCGAGCCCTGAAGAGCGAGCTTGGTTCGCTCGTTCTCGGAAGATCCCAGCCGGCGCCCCTTGGCGGTCAACACGATATCGCCCAGCGAGGTAGAGGGGTCGTCGTGGATGAACACCTCCAGCTCGCCGCTTCGAAGGTAGGTAACGAACTGGTCCTTCTCGACCCCACTGCGCCGATACCGTAGGATGGATTTCAACTTCTGGCAGAGAGGCTGAGAAGAGAGGGAATCGCGGTGCGACGAACTACGAAACTGGTACTCAAGGCCCTGGCGGTCGTCGGGTTGCTTCTAGTTGCCGTCCTGCTCGAGCAGCAGCTACATCTCAGCGCCATTCTCGAACCCAGCCGTATCGAGGCACAGCTTCATGCGGCAGGGCCGCTTGGCCCGGCTCTCTTCATCTTCGTGATGGGGGCGGCCGTGGTCTCGCCGGTACCCACCTTTCCGCTGGACATTCTCGCTGGTCGCGTCTTTGGTCCGGTCCTCGGAACCCTCTATGCCGTGACCGGAGCCACACTCGGCGCGATGGTCAGTTTCTTGGTTGCCCGGTGGCTCGGCCGTGATCTCATCGCCCGCTTTCTCAAAGGGCACATCAATTTTTGTCAGCAGTGCTCGGACAAGCTCTTGATCAAGGTCGTGTTCTTTGCCCGATTGATTCCAGCCGTGTCATTCGACATGGTCAGTTACGGTTCGGGTTTGACGAGAATGTCCTGGACGAAGTTCGCCGTCGCCACCTTTGTAGGCATGCTGCCACTTACCTGGGTCTTGGTCTCGGTCGGTCCCATGCTGTCCCTGAGCCGTACTGTTGTCTGGATCGGTGGTTCGGTGGTGGTGGCGCTCTTCTTTCTCCTGCCGCGCTGGATCGAAAAATACGACCTCTTTGGGATGAGCCGGTTCTTTGAACACCGGAGCGATCTGATCGAGGGCTAGGTGGAGTGCTTCTCAATCGGCCTGAGATGGCGGGCGATCTCCGCTAGATGCCGTGGGGCTCATGAATAATGCGGGCTAAGCCTCTGATCTTGGTCACAGCTGGCGTGGAAACCGATCGCCCCTTGTCCAGGCGCGCTGGCTTTCGACCTGGGGCGCAGGCAGGTGTAATGGACGGCGGCCTTGGAACACTAACGAGAACATGAGTGAAACAAGTCCAGATAGCAAATGGCAAGAGCGAGCTTGCGCCTTGTTACGCCGTCTCTCGATCCAGTGCCACCGAGTCGAGGGCGTGTATGTGAGAACGCGGACTCCCTGGGAAGACGAGTGGACAGTCGAAGAGGCCGCGAACCCTCCCTTGATCGACAGCTACAACTATGAGGGCAGCAAGGCCCTTGAATTCGTAACGGCTCGCCGCGGGCAGGAAGGGCCAGAGCTGGCCAGCATCGAGCAGGGTGCGCGCATGCCGTTCCTACCGTTGGTCAAATTCGGACAAGTCCAGCCAGAGAACATATAGCGGCAGACAGAGGGAGGGCAAAGTGATCTCGCAAGCCGTCAAGGCTGACGGCTTTCCCTCCATCCACTCGGAGCGACTCTTTCGATCAACGTCTTGGAAGGAATTTTCATGCGTACACGAATCCGACAACTTTCTTTCCTGGCGGCGCTCATTGGCCTCCTGGTCATCTTGCGCAGTCTGCCCATCGAGAGTGGAATCGAGCTCCTGACCCATTGGGTGGACGGGAAGGGGATGTGGGGCCCCGTCGTGTTCGGGCTGGCCTACGTCACTGCCGCGCTGCTGTTCATTCCGGGCTCGGTGCTGACCCTGGCGGCAGGCGCAGTGTTCGGTTTGTCCACGGGCACAATCGTCGTCTCTCTGTCGTCGACGATCGCGGCGGCCCTGTCGTTCCTTATCGCGCGCCACCTGGCGCGAGCCAAAGTCGAAGAGATGGCGCAGGGCTATCCGCTCTTCGGCGCTGTCGATCGTGCTATCGGTCAGGCCGGATGGCGAATGGTCGCCCTGTTGCGGTTGTCGCCCCTGATGCCTTTTAGCTTGGGGAACTACCTCTATGGCCTCACGGCGGTCCCTTTCTGGCCGTACACGCTGGCGAGTTGGATGGCAATGCTGCCGGGGACCTTCATGTACGTCTATCTCGGTCATGTCGGCACGCTGGCTCTGGCGGGTGGCAGCGCCTCAGACGGTCCAGGCAAGATGATCATGACCATCGTCGGATTGATCGCGACGGTCGTGGTCACGGTCTATGTCTCGAGGTTGGCCGGCAAAGCGATCAAGCAGCAGACGGAGAGCGGTGCAACAGATGTGACGCCCTCGAGGGAGGCCAAGGTCTCAGTGGAGCCGGGACTTCTCTCCACCGCGACGATTGCGGCGGTGGCCGCCCTGCTGGTCGCCGGAGGACTCTGGGCCCACGGCCACAAGACGCAGCTAGCTGGCCTGTTCGGGCCTCCGGCGGCGGAGCTGACGGAGACCTATGGCAGCCAGCCCGAAGGTGAGGTCTTCGACCATGGTGCGCTGGACAGCTTGCTCGTCCGTTACGTGGATGATGCTGGCTTCGTCGACTATTCGGGCCTCGTGGCGGAGGAGGGGGCACTCGACGGGTATCTCGAAGCCATCGCCGACGCAGATTTCGAGGCTCTCGGTCGTGATGAGAAGCTCGCGTTTCTGATCAATGCCTACAACGCCTTCACCCTGCGCCTGATCCTCGACCACCATCCGGTGGTTTCGATTCGGGATATTCCCAGCGCCGAGCGCTGGGATGGCGTCCGATGGGCTCTGGCCGGTCGGAAGGTCAGCCTGAACGAGATCGAGCACGAGCTCATTCGACCGAATTTTGCCGAGCCACGGATTCACTTCGCGTTGGTCTGTGCGGCCGTCGGTTGTCCGCCTCTGCGTAGCGAGGCCTACATCGGAGCGGAGCTCGAGCAGCAACTCGCCGACCAGTCACGATACGTTCATAGTCACGATCGTTGGTTCCACTACGAGGCGGGAGCCGAGAAGATCGGTTTGACCTCGCTCTATGACTGGTATGGCGGCGACTTCGAGCAGGTGGCGGGATCGACACTCGAGTTTGCGGCACGCTACTCGCCGGCTTTACGAGCCGACCTCGCAGCCGGAAGCTCACCAGCCATCACCTGGCTGGACTACGACTGGAGCCTCAACAGCAGGGACAACGCACGATGACTGGGTTGGGGAGGACATTCCCAATCTATGGCGGTGAAGTTCCTTGGCTCACCACCGAGCAGATGATCGAGGTGGACCGAGGGATGATCGAGCATTATGGGATCGAGCTGATCCAGATGATGGAGAACGCCGGCCGCAACCTGGCGCATTTGGCACGGCAGAGATTCCTGCACGGCGATCCTCGAGGAAAGCGTGTTGTCGTCCTGGCCGTTGCTCTATTCCGAGGCGGCGATCGGTCTTCAGGTCGATGCCATCTTCTCGGAAAGAGACGTTATTCGCCTGCGATAGGCAAATCGGGTCCCAGGATTCTTCGTCGTCTTCCTGCCGCTTACCCTGCAATCACCAACTGCTACGGCGCCTCGTGGCAAAGCTCGGTCAGAAACTCGGGCTGGGCCGCTTTGGTCCGGCCCCTACTGTGTCCAGCCAGACTCTCCATCGCCTCGAGCCCTGTAAGAGCGGCCCTCGCTTGCTCACTCACATTACAGCGGCACAGGGAGGCACGATGCCCGCTGTCATCGCCGCATCGAGGAGACCTGAGAAGATGGGCTACAAACACGATCGATTGCATGGGGAGCTCGGTACACCCTCGAGAAAGCCTGGAGGCCGCGGTCGCTGGGGCGATATCCGCCTCTGGCTGATCGCAGGTGTGGTCTTGGCGCTACTTCCCCTTCTTTCCTCCGCTTCGAGAACTACCGAAGAGCAATTCGCTCCGGCCCTGGGTTGGGACAATCAAGGGCTGGACTCCCTGGTAGAGAAGGTTGCGCTAACGATCGCGCCATTCGCCGAACCCCCAGCCGTGCCTTCCCGGCGGTCGCGCCCGGTGCTCGACCCGGAGCGGCTGGACGAACAGCTGCGCGTCTACCGCTCGAGTGCCCGCAAGACGGTCCTCGAGCTGCAGCCGTTTCGGAGCGAGATTTCGGCAGAGGTGGTGGGGAAGGAAGGCGTGCGCGGTGTCGCGACTCTGGTCAACCTGAATCCGGAGATCAACGCCTGGTACGTGCTCGAGGTCAGGTGGGCCGGGGAAGAGATGCCGCACGCCTACCACCTGGAGAACAACGATCCCGACGGCCAGGACATCGTGTTGGACCCGAGTTACCCGCAAGGCCTGGTTATCGCTAGCGATACAGGTAGCTCCCACTGCGATTTGTGGTCCGCCGCGTCCCCGATGACTCTGGCGGCCGCCGGAGCTCTGCCTCGAACGTTCGTCCCTCTCTGTCAGGAGGCCTTCGCTCTCAGAAACGAGACGGAGGGGCATCGATCCTCCAAGGAGCGAGTGACGGACTTCCTGCGGGACAACGTCTGGTTCGGCGAGGAGATTACCGTGTTTGTCCGCCAGAACTTCTTTCGAGACGCCTATCTCAGCACCTCCTCGAGGGGACCAGGTCTTCATGTTGCGGGAGACTCGGAAGCATCCGGCTCCGGTGAGGATGCTCCTGTGGCGGCAGAGGTCACGTGCGACGACTCTTCGCGGTGCTTCCGATCGGCAGAGATCGACATCGAGCTCGAAGATGACGCCCGGGGTCGCATGGCCGTCGGCGGCTGGTATCCGACTGTGGGCAACCCCGGGGTGTACGTCAGCGCTATGCAGCCCAGCCTCGTCGCAACGGAGATCCTGCAGAGTCACCGCGACGTCGTGGACGAACTGGACGGCGTCGAGGCGACTGCACTCGCCTACCTGATCGCGTTCGACCTCAACCGCTTCGATGTCGGCTTCGCTCTGGGCACCGACCACCCTCGAGTGGGCTGGTCGGACCGAGTGCCCGAGGCAACGAGAGATCCACGGCTCCCCGGACCTGACGGTATCGGCAACGTGGCTCCTTTGGTTCCGACCGGAATGGTCAACCCAGCTGTCATGCGCAGGGTCGCGGCCACCTTCACAGCCGGCTTCAAGCGCCGACATGGTGCTTTCAAGTGGTCGGACCTGGCCAGCAAGAATCAGGGAAGCCATTACGGGTTCATAGAGAACGGAGTCGTGTTCAGCAAGTTGCAGCCGGGACTTGCGACGATAGTGATCTACCAGGACGGGTCTCTGGAGATGAAGACCTGGTCGCAGAGGGACGAGGATCGCCTGGAAACGATCCGGTTCGCTCGCCAGAACGGTGTACCGATTATCGAGACGGACAAAGCTACGGACTCGGGGGTGCCGGGCCCCCCTGGTGGCCCAGTGGGGTGCCGGGAACTGGTCCGGCTCCCAAGACAGGAAGCTCCGCAGCCTGCGAGCCGGTCTTTGCTTGCAGGAGGACGGGGACAAGCGGTACTTGATCTACGGATATTTTTCGAGCGCTACGCCATCGGCGATGGCCCGCGTCTTTCAGGCGTACAATTGCAGCTACGCGATGCACCTGGACATGAACGCCCTCGAGCACACCTATCTGGGCCTCTACCAGACCACGGACGCCGGTCTCGATACCGAGCATCTGGTCGAGGGGATGGAAGTTCTGGCCGGGTCCTCCCAGGGGCAGACCGCTCCGCGGTTTCTCGCCTATGCCGACAACCGAGACTTCTTCTACTTGACACGGCGTGAAGGCTCCGCCGATGCCGGATGAGCGGTAGGCGTCTCTCTTCGCTCGCGCTGCTGCTAGCCCTGGGCGGAGTCGGTCTTCTCGCGGGCCGACCGGCCCAGGGCCAGTCTCTCGCCGAGCAGAACGAGATTCTGCTGCGTCGGTTGGCGGAGGTCCACAGACTCTCCGAAGACCAGATCGATAGTGTCCGATCGATCTTCGCTCGATCTGGATTTGTCGGCCAGGGCAACCCTGCGGTCACCGTTCATCCAGTCAGCCCGGAGGAGTGTGAGGCCAAGTGGTCCGATCTGGGGATCGATCACGAGAACCTGGAGTTCGAGCGGATCTGCGGCGCCAGGTACATGGCACCGCTCTACGATCCTCGGGTTGCAGACGCTGACGAAAGCCGTGTATGCATCGATCAGTTCGAGTTCCCGGACATTCCGGGTGTCTATCCTGTGGTCTGGGTGCGGGCCAAGGAGGCGGTGGAGCTCTGTGAAGCGGTGGGCAAACGCCTGTGTGACGCCCACGAATGGGAAGGGGCTTGCGCCGGCCGCCTCGAGGCACCCGATTACGCCTTCGATCTGACGCCGGGGGTCGATGCCGCCACCGCAGTCAAACGGATGCGCGATCGTCACAACCGGCTTCAGGCAGCCAACAAGGTGTGGAGCTACGGACCTTCGTACCGCACCGGGATCTGTGCCGCATCCAGTCGCAAGAGTCCTGGCTGTGGTGGGGGAGAGTGGGCGGCCTGCGGTTCGAACACCTTTCCGGCCGGCTGCTTTCCAGAGTGTCGCAGCTCGCTGGGTGTCTACGACCTCCACGGCAACGCCGCCGAGCATATGAACCTGCCGCTAGCCGAGAGTCAGATGGCGAGCGGCGGCAGCAGGGAGTATGGCTACACGGAGATGAAGGGGAGCTGGTTCATCTTCGACAGCTACAAAGCCCACGAAGACCATTGCCGATGGCGGGCGCCTTTCTGGCACGGCAGCCGCGTGATGGATGAGCGGAGCCATCACAACTATCACCTCGGCTTCCGGTGCTGTACGACGATTGCGAAGAACTGATTGATCCTCGGACGGGCTAGAGCCCCATCAACCGACGGGCTTCCGGGATCGCACCCTCGTCGCTCAACAGATCGGCGAGCTGTGGATCTTCCAGCACCTCGTAGATCGATCTGGGCTCTCCGTCGATCAAGACGGTGGCGCTTACGAGCCTCACTCCGTGACTGTAGTCGGCGTAGCCGGCGTGATGCAGGGTGCTCAGGGGTTGGATCGGGCGGCCATCCAGCCGGTGCCAACCGTAGATCGCCACTTTGCCCGGTTTCTTGGCAAGACGATTGGTCAGGACCAGATCCTTCTTGTGACCGGCAATCAGAAGATCGAGCGGGTGCCCCTCGAGCTGTTCATCGATGCGCCGGTTGTGTTCCTGGAAGTAGGCGTTCGATGTCATCTGCGGGCCGGGTTTCATGGTCTGGGGCCCGAGACGAAGCTCGGAGCGTGCATAGATGGCGTTGACGATCTTGCAGGTCGGGAGGATAAAGCCGAAACGCCGAGCGACGCTGGTGGCCGAATGAAGGCTGAGGGGCACACGGACGTAGTCCTCGTCGGAACCGACGGCGAGATAGTCGGGCATCACCCAGATGGTGACAGTCGGACCTCGCCCCATGGCGGACTCACCGCTGAGCTCAACGGACTCCAGCTGCCGCAGGAGCAGCGGCACATTGCCGGCCTCGAGTTGCTCCAGAAGCGCCTTATCCCTGGCTGCCAGGGGCATGTCGGCGGTGCTCTGCAGGATCTCAGTGCCTGTAGGCGCTCCCTGGGACCGCGGTGGAATCTTGCCGACGAGAGGGGTCTGCAGCGCGGAGCTTGCGAGATCACCAGAAACAGTTGCTCCGACCGTGAGGACAAGAAGCAGTGCCGCGAGTAGAGATAGCTTGTGCATGCGAAGGGATAAACACTGCCAGACCGTTGAACCGGCGTGGCACGCTGTTGTTATCAAGAACCGAAGCCGTTGCGCAACGTCGCACCTCCCTGGTCCCGGAGTGTAAGGAGTTGCCCAGTGCCTGCACTCACCAAAAGAATAGACCGATCTTCGATCACCGGACGGTAGGTCGAAGCGAGATCGACAAAGAAGTGTCGCCAAGGCCGCAAGAGTCCTGGCACCTGAACAAGAAAGGGGGATCTAGATGGACTGGCTGGTAGTCATTGGATTTCTTGTGGGTTGGATTCTTCTCCAGAAACTAGTTCTACCGCGTCTCGGTGTTCCCACCTGAGGCGTACCCAACCCGGCGGTCCGCCGGGAGCCCAGCGACAAGGAGTCATCTCGGGAGAGAGCTGCCGAGTCCTCTCGGCGACGGTGAGGGGTTTCAGCGCACGCCAGCCAGGATGAGCCGCGCCACAGCGGCAACGAGGGCTGCAGCAGGGAGCGTGACGACCCAGGACGCTGCAACGTGGCGGACGACGGGCCAGCGCACCTCGCCGGCCGATCGCGCGACCCCCGCACCGACAATGCCACCGGTGGTCACGTGCGTGGTGGAGACCGGGAGTCCCTGCCAGGAGGCGAGCGCCACCAGGACTGCCGAGACGCCACTCGAGGCGAGGCTCTCGCCAAGCGGCAGCGGTGTGATCTTCTCCGCGAGCGTGGTGAGGACCCGACGCCCTGCGAGCAGTCCGCCAAGAGCCATGGCGACGGCGACCAGCACGAAGGCCCCGACGGAGCTTGTGCCAGATGGCATCGCAATCAGGGCCAATGCCGCAATCTTCGGCGTGTCGTTCCAGCCGCGAGCAAGACCGACCATCCCGCTCGTTCCCCAATGCAGGGTGTTGGCCACGGTACGTCCGCTGACCGAGGCCGATGGCGAGTGCACTGCACAGGTTTCGGTCTCACCGGTGATCAGGGCGATCCGAGGGCTCGCTACGGCTGCTTCACCAAGGGTCAAAGCCTCTGTTGTTTGTACGGCGCAGATGCAACGGGGCTCTACGCGAGCCACCAGGGCAGCCAGCGGTCGGCCGGCGAGGAAGACGAGAGCCATGGCGACGAGAGGGGAGGTGAGGAGAGGCAGCAGAGACTTCTGTGCCAGCGCCGCCCAGCCGATCTGAGTCACGCCGACCTCGACGATCCCGGCGCCCACGAGGCCCCCGAGGATCGAGTGAGTGGTCGACACCGGCAGGCCCGTACGGGTGGCGAATAGCACCCAGGCGAAGGCTCCAACCAGAACCGCGGCAAAGAACTCCGGCGAGAGAGCCTCGCCGCCGCCGACGAATCCGGCGCGGAAGACCTTCACCAATCGGCCACCGATCACTGCGCCGATCGCCGCTCCCATGGCCGTGGTCACCGCGGCCCAGGCGAGCGCGGTTCTTGGGCCAGCCGCACCGTGGCCTACCAGGGTGGCGACGCCCTTCGAATTGTCGTTGGCACCATTGGCGAAAGCCAGAAGCGCGGCGAAGGCGAGAACAAGAATCTCCATAGGTCACCCTCCGTCATCGTCAGCGGTCCGAAAGATTCCGACGGCACTGCCGAATCACCAGATGAGTGACGCAAGAGCCAGAATTCTTACAACACGCCAGCCTCCTGGCCTGACGAATTCCACTGTCACCCCGAATCGCCGATGCTAGCCTCGAGGTTGGAGGCCTGAAAAGCGATGTGTTCGAAAGCTCCGGCAGTTCTGATCCAAGCTGGCGCGCTTGTCCTGCTGGCTCTTCCTTTGGCTGGCCAGGGGATCGTTTTCGGGGATGACTTCGAATGGGGAGACACCGGTGAGTGGTCGTGGGTCGAACCGCCGCGCTGCGACCGCATTGACACCTTCGATCGGGGTCTGAAGCCAGTCGCTGAGCTGCACGTAGCGACGTGGGGCGACGACAACTCCGGCAACGGGACTGAGGGGAATCCATACGCGACAATTGATCGGGCCGTCGACGATGCCGTCCCAGGCACCGCCGTCAGGGTTCACTCGGGTACCTACAGTGGCGGCGTCTACCTGTCCGACGTTGCTGGCACCGCTGTCGCGCCCATTTGGATCGGCGGTGCACCGGGAGAGGCGCGACCAGTGCTCGCTGGGGGCGGCGAAGGCCTGCATCTGACGCGCGCGGCCTACGTGGTGATTCATGATCTCGAGGTGACGGGGGCGAGTGCCAACGGTATCAACTGCGATGACGGTGGAGAGTACGCCAATCCGCTTGCCACCCACCACGTGGTGTTCCGAGGATTGTCCATCCACGACATCGGCTCGGGTGGCAATGAAGACTGCTTGAAGCTCTCCGGCCTCGATGACTACTGGGTGCTCCACTCGGACTTCGCGAACTGCGGTGGGGGTCTTTCAGGCAGCGGCGTCGACCACGTGGGCTGCCATCGAGGACTCATCGCCCGCAACCGTTTCCAGGATCTCTCCGCCAACGCCGTGCAGTCGAAGGGCGGCAGCGAAGATATCGAGATTCGCTGGAACCGATTCCTCGAGTCGGGGGCTCGCAGCCTCAATATGGGGGGAAGCACCGGTTTCACCTACTTTCGGCCGCCGCTGTCCACGGTCTCGGCCAATGCCGAGGCACGGAATATTCGCGTCGTTTCCAACTTGATCGAAGGCTCCGATGCGGCCGTGGCCTACGTGGGCTGCGTCGGTTGCGTGGTGGCCCACAACACCATCGTCGATCCGCACAACTGGATCATGCGTATCCTCCAGGAGACCACCTCCAGCGGGACCTACGACTTCGAGGCGTGTCGCGACGGCGTTTTCGTCAACAACCTCGTCTACTTCGAGCGGGCCGACCTGTCGACGTACGTCAACATCGGACCCGGCACCGAGTCGAGCACCTTCACCTTCGCCAACAACCTCTGGTACGCCTGGGACAATCCGGCGCAGTCGCAGCCGACTCTGCCAGCGGTCGAGAGCAACGGTATCTACGGTCAGGACCCTGTTTTGCAGTCGGACTTTCGCATCGGTTCAGCGAGTCCTGCAGCCGGGGCCGGCACCACCACACCATCGACCTGGGGCGATTTCGACGGTGCCTGCTACAGCATTCCGCCCAGTATCGGCGCCTACGAAGCCTGGCCCTCTGGGCATGACCAGTGAGCCTGTCAGTTGCAACTCCTGAATCATGGCTCCCTGGGCTCGGCGGTCGGATGTGATTGGGTCGGAATCAGCCGGTCGGCGATGAGTCGTTCGTAGATCTCCTCGGCGGCGATGGCATGGATGATCTCGTTGGGATGACCATCCCAGGCACTCACGGTCAGGCGCTCAGCGTCGCTTTCCAGAATCGGTGGGAGCAGATCGATGAACCGGAAGTCGTTCTGGAGTGCGATGTCCTCGAGGATTTCGGTTACGTGGGCGAAGGGGTACGGAACTTCTCTGACGTGAGGCATCCTGGGAAAGCTGACCCAGAGCACTGGCAGGCCGTGATCCTCGAGAGTCTTGGCGAGAGCGGCGACAACGTCCTTGAAGGCCTCTAGATTGTCTCCGCGGTAGAGGTCGTCCAAGTATGCATCGTAGCCAGTCAGTCCGGTGCCGGAGTCGGAGAATCGCTGCAGTATTCCCAGGAGGTTTCTTCGGGCCAGGTAGTAGGTGAAGGAATAGGAGCTGAGAATCTGGTGGTACCTGGCCGGCAGGAAAGTCCCACTGCGAGACCTCTGCTCAATCTCACGCTTCAGTTCGGGTGTCTCGGCGTCATTCAGGACATGACCGACGACAACGAGATCAGGGTCAAGCGCGAGCCCCTTTTCGCGTAGGTATTGCTGCTGCTGCGCCGTACCCAAGCCCTTGATCCCGGTGTTGATGACTTCGAAGTGCAGTGAGTGGTCGCCAGCACGGTTGAGCTTCTCCTCCAGCAGAGCCGTGTAGAGATCCTCCTTGAATTTGATGCCTGCTCCGAAGGTGAAGGAGTCTCCGAGAGCCAGGATCCGAAAGGCCCCGTTCGGCTTGGCCTTCTGGCGCTCCCTATCCCGAAAGCCCCAGCTGTTGAGCTTGTAGTACTTGCGGTAGAACGTGACACCGGATGGGGAGTTGATTCCCCCGACCTGCACGTTTAGGTACTTGAAGTGAAGAACGCCCTCGACCGCGACCAGCGTGATTCCGATCGAGGCGAAGACTAGCACTACCGGAACGCCGACTCTGACGAAGGCACGTCGGACGCGGTTACGATGGATGAAGAAGGCTGACGCCCCGAAGAGTAGGCCGAGAGCAGTCAGTAGCCACCTGATATCCCCGGCGATGGCAACCAAAGGCTGAAGCCTAGAACTGCGGACCGTCAGGATCCAGCTGGTGAGTGGCGGAAAGAGGATGGCGCCTACCAACAGAAACACCCCCAGGAGCAGGAGCCACCTTTTGGCCTTTGGCGTTACTGGGGACGTCGACACTTCGTGATGCAGCCTTGAGTCTTCAGCTTCGGGAGATTCGGTCAATCGGTGAAGACGACTGCCTCTCCATGAGCTTCGAGATCCCGGAAGATTTTCTCGAGGATCAGGTCACGGCGGGCTAGAACCGCGCGGATTTGGAGCGGCTCGATCAATCCTTCGAGAAGCTCGGTCATTCGAGGCTGGGTCAAGGCCTGAAGCGAGTCATGAAGGTCGTGGGATAGGCGGGCTGGCCGTCTCAGGAAGTCCTCCGGCAGAACATGCTGCCAGCGAAAAGCTCGAGAGTGATCGATCAGGTAGAGTTCGAGATCGTCCTCATCCACGAGCCAGTTCTCGGGCCTGCGGTCGGTGTTATAGATCAGGGCGTCGAAGACGTGCATCGTGGCCTTCTGACTTGCCAATTCGACGAGCTCCTGTGTAGTGAGCTTCCGCCCGAGTTGCATTTCCACGCTGGCATTCTCGATCCACTGGACCAGAGCACCCTCTCGTCCTTTGACTCTTCTGATCACGGCCACAGGAACTCGGTTGATTTTCAGCTCTCTATCGAGCAGATATGCAGCGCGCTCGTACCTGTAGCTGTCCGTGAAGTCGAGCTCGCTCCTGCCTTTGTCAAACCGAGTCAGACCCCGTCGTGCCTCGTCCACACGTTTGAACACGGCTTGATGCTTCTCGCCCTTGCATTCAATGACGTATCGAAGGGGGCTGGTGATTCCAACCAGGACCTCGACCTTTTTCACGACCACACCTTCGGTCAAGCAGTCTTCGATCTCGATATCTGTCGGACTGCGAGCCTCAGAGGCAAGAACGGTTGTGATCGGGCGAAGCCCGGCGAAGAGAATGAGAGTGATCGCAGCAGCCAACAGAGCGTCGGGTCTCGGGAGCTCTCTTCGCATTGTTTGGCACTTCAGGAGAGTCAGATGGCTGCCGCGAGCTTGCACTTCCCAAGTAGAGTCTGAACAGATCAAGGGTAGCTGATCCGAGGACTTCGAGTGGGCGTGGTTCTCGTTGAACGGCGATTTGGCAACCTTCAGTACGAGTGACACCGTCCTGCGGAGACCTCTTCGCTCTCTTGTTTATAGCTATATCTGCATACACAAACAGGCTTGCTTCCGATCCAGAACAGGAAGAAGATGCCCCGGGGATGTTGATCTGTTCTTGAACACACTGCTGGGGGTATCCACCATGAAAGCCAGATATTTGATAGGCCTGTCGATTCTGCTGCTTTTCGCTGTCGCTTCATTGCAACTCGCTTGCAGTAGCGAGAGCAGCCCAACGGAGCCGGCGTCACCTTCGGTCGAATCTGCGTCCCAGATCGGGTCAGGTGGGGACGTGGGCATACCTGAACAGATCTCCGGACCGGGTATTGATATCGAGAAATTCACTAATGGCATCGATGCAGATGACCCACCTGGACCCTCGGTCCCGATCGGCGACCCGATCGAGTGGACCTACGTGGTTACGAACATCGGTGATGTGGCTCTGACCAGCTTTGTGGTCGACGATGATCAACTGGGGACGATCGACTGTCCTGAGAGCGCTCTCCGGGTGGGTCAATCGGTGACCTGTACGAAACAGGGAGAAGCCCTGGAGGGGCTTTATAGAAACGAGGGTCGCGCGCGAGCCAGCGATGGCACCACCCGAGTCTCCAATGCGGATGTCAGTCACTACACGGGTACAGACGACGCATCGGCTGCGTTAGAGAT
>JAUVRX010000234.1 GCA_030597375.1 Acidobacteriota bacterium | reverse complement strand
GACGTGCTCGTGCACGTCGAACCGCCTAGCGACCAGAACTGATCCCGAACTGCAGGAAGCTATTTCTTGCGGCGCGTCACAGTGCCTTCTAGGGATTTGTACTCGCGGCCGTCTTCGGTGGTGGTGTAGCCGACGACATCGATCCGCCCCTCCTGTGACAGGTCCATCTCGACTCGACGATCGATAACGAAGCCCGTAGCAGGGTCGCGGTAAGAACCACGAATCATCAGTTTCTTGCTGTCCGGGTTGAATTTCCCGGTTTCGAGGAGCATGGCGGTCGAGATGTTGTCTATCGTCAGCAGCTCGTACTGCGCCGCCTCGTTGTTGAAGCCGATGAAGCCGAGAGTCTCGAAGACCTCGCCGTCGCCGGTTCGCACGTCGACCTGCTCGCGCAGGTAGCGCCCACCGAGAACCCAATGTCTCTCGACGGTGGCGGTGATGGGAATCGGTTCCGATGTGGAGCCGTCCCAGATCGATCCTTTCCCCTCCCAGGTGCCCTCCAGGGCCTCGAGGACTTTGTGATCCTCTCCCGGCTCCCCGAGGCTGGCTATCCAGGAGTCGAGATCTTCTTCAGGTTGGACTTCTGAGATGTTCCCTTGCGGTTCCTCCGAAGAGTCGCCCAGAGCCAGTGCTGGGGCCAAAAAGACCAGGAATGCGAGTTGAAGAATCAAGAGTCGATGGTGCATGGCGAGCTCCTTACCCATTGGGCAGGGGAGGTTTCGGCTAGCGATAGGAACGCCTTTTCGGTCGCGCCGCCCTATTTCTGGACCTCTGGCGTCTCTGGCTTCTCGGGACGCTGCGGGCCGAACCGTGCGCTCGACGACGGGTCGCCTGACGTTGTGCCCATGAGGCTGCAGGCGCGCCCAGGAGGAGCAAGGCGCCAGCGGCTTGGAGGAGCGAGAGAAGATGTTGGCGACGCGTGAACAGTTCGGGCATTGGACTCGGATTGTACTAGAGGCAGCTCGTGTTGAGCGGCGTTGCGGGGATTCCGAGGGCCGTGAGGGACTCCGCTACCGGGCTCTCCGATCAGCCAGCCGCAGTGGCTGCCTCGGCCTCGGGCTGCACTTCGGGCTGCACCGCGTCGAGCTCGACGGAGACCAGGTTCGAGACCCCGCGCTCCTGCATGGTGACCCCGTACAACAGGCTGGCGGCCTCCATGGTGAGCTTGTTGTGGGTGATGACGACGAACTGGGTGTCGCTCGACATGGACCTGAGCAGCTCCACGAAGCGCAGGGTGTTGAGGTCGTCCAGGGGTGCATCCACCTCGTCCAGAATGCAGAACGGTGACGGCTTGGCCTTGAAGAGCGAGAAGAGCAGAGCGATGGCGGTCAGCGCCTTCTCGCCTCCCGAGAGCAGCATGAGATTCTGCAGTCGCTTGCCTGGAGGTCGGGCGACGATCTCGATGACGCTCTCCAGCATGTCGTCCGGGTCGAGGAGCCGCATCTCCGCCTCACCGCCGCGGAACAGCTCCACGTAGGTCTTGCGGAAATGCTCGTTGACGGTGTCGAAGGTCTCCTTGAAGCGTTGACTCGAGGTCTCATTGATCTCACGGATCGTCTCGGTGAGACGTCGTATGGAGGCCCGTACGTCGTCCCGCTGTTCTGTGAGGAAGACGTGTCTCTCCGACTGCTCATCGTACTCTTTGGCGGCCAGCAGGTTGACCGGCCCGAGACGCTCGAGAACCTGCCGGCGGCGGTCCAGATCGACTTCGAGCTCGTCGAGGTTCTCGGGTGGCGCGCCCAAATCCGTCGGCGGCGCTTCGTCGAACTCCTCCCTGAAGATGGCCAGCAGATGCTCTGAATCCTGTTTGAGCCCCGCCTCGCCCACCCTGACCTCGCCGGTCTCGGATCGGAGGGTGTCCCGCTGGTTACGCGTCACCTCGAGCTGCTCTTCCAACTCCCGAACCCGGGCCCGATGCTCATCGAGCCGCTCCTGAACCGCCAGGACCTCTTGCTGGGAGAGGTCGCGGTTTTCGAGTGCTTTCTGCAGGTCCTGTTCGGACTGCTCCATGGCATCTCGGATCTCTCGCTTGCGGTTCTCGAGCTCCGACTCGACGTTCTTCCACTGATCGATCTGGTGATGGTGCTCCTCGATCTCGCCGAGATAACGGGTGATCTCGCTCTCGCTGGCTTCGAAGCGTTGAGCCACCAACTCGAACTGCCCCCGTCGGCTCACTCCCGAGGTGCGGCTCGCCTCGCGCTCCTGACGAACTCGATCGACCTCTTTCTGGGCGGCATCGAAGGCGGATTCCAGCTCCCCATGACCGACATCACATCGGTGCAGCCTTTCGGCCAGGAAGGCCGCGTCTTCGGCGACCTTGCCGAGCTCCTGGCCGATGTCCTCGAGCTCCTGCTGGAGTGTCCTGTGCTCCTCCTCCAGCCGGTGCTTCCTGGCCGTGGAGTCTTTGAGCCGCGCTTCGGCGACGGCAAGGGCCTGTCGCGCCTCGGAGATCTCGGTGTCGAGGCGACCGATCGATCCTTCCTGCTCCCTGTGCTCGGCCGCGAGGGTCTCGATCTCTCGAGTGACGGCTGCGAGCTCCTTCTCGATCGGAGGGATGCGGTCCGCGATGGTGGCCAACTCTCTTTCGCGCTCGAGCTGTCCAGGCCGAGCACCCTGCCCGCGGACATGCAGTACTCCGGCTTGAGCCCAAAGTCGATCACGACTGATGAAGGCGATGCCCGGGTTGAGACCTGCCAGCCTCTGGGCGTCGTCGTCGCTAGCTACGAGATAGGCCGGCGGTAGCGCGTTCGCCAGTTCCGGCGGTAGGGAGAGCGCATCTCCCAGGGAGGCTTGGATCGCAGGGTCGTCGATGACCGAGGAGTATGGGCCCTCTCTTCTCGGTTGCAGGAGACTTCCACTGGTCTGACTGGCCTCGAGCGTCCGGACAAGATCTAGCGCGTCGGTGCCCTCGGGCAGGACGACAGCGTTCTCGAGCTCCCCTAGATAGAGGTCGAGGCTCGCCGCCCATTCTTCGGGCACTTTCAGGCTGTCACCGAGGAACGAGGCAGCCTCGAATCCCACTGCGGCAAGAGACTGCTGGACAGCCGCGCGGCGCTTTGCCTGTTCCTCGGAGAGCTGGGACAGGAGCCGCTGGCGCTGGCTGACATCGGTGAGCTCTTGTTCGAGATCGTCCTGTCGGCCGGCCAGCTCTGATTGGCGTCCCCTGAGCTCCTCCAGCCGCGCCCTGTGCTTGGCAATGAGAGTCTCCTGCTCTTCGACGATGGAGCGCAGCTCATCGGTGATCCCTTCAGTGTCCTTCAGGTGCTTGCCGGCACCGGCAACCTCGCTCGCCTTCTTTTCCAGCTCCTGTTCCACATGACGTCGCCGAAGCTTGCCCTTCTCGCGCTCGACCTGCTCCTGATGCAACCGATTGCGGAGGCCCGACAGCTCGTTGATGGAGGAGAGGAGCCGGTCGCGGAGCGAAACAAGTCGCTCCTCCGCTTCGTGGGTCAGAGCCTCTACCTGGGCTATCCGGGCTTCGTCATCGTCGACCTCGCTCTGCGCCCTGTCCCTTTGCGCTCGCAGCTCAGCGAGGCGCTCCTGGCGCTCGGCGAGACGGCTCTCCAACTCGGCCAGGCGGGCTTTGCGCTCCTCGGCCGTGCCTTGGCCGGCGGCCACCCTTTCGGTGAGCTCATGCAATCGTTGCCGAGAGCCCTTGAGAAACTCCTGCTTGCCTTCGATGGTGGCGGCGAGGTCGGCGACCTCGCTGTGGCGGTTGGCGAGCTCCCGGGAGAGCCTTTCGAGCTCCTCTCTGGCCTCTGCCTGGGTGGCCTCCTGGCCATGCAGGTTGGCGGTCTGCTCGCTGTCGCGATTCACCAGGCCCTCGATGCGGCAGCGGAAGTCTCCGAGCTGCAGCTGCAAGTGGGTCCATCGGCCTTCCAGCACCTGCCTGAGCAGGGTCGTGTACTGCTCTTGGCGGTCGCCGTAACGGCGGGCAGCGCTGGATTGACGCTTGAGGGAGCGCAGCGAGCGCTCCACCTCGGAGACGATGTCATCCAGGCGGGCCAGGTTCGCCTTGGCCTCTTCCAGCTTGATGTCTGCCAACCGTCGGCGTTCCCGGTAGCGGGTGATGCCGGCGGCCTCCTCGAGCAATCGTCGGCGTTCCTGGGGCTTGCCGGAGAGGATCATGCCGATCTTGCCCTGCTCGATCATCGAGTAGGCTCGGATCCCCAGGCCGGTGTCCATCAGGAGATCCTTGATGTCCTTGAGCCGGACGACCTTGCCGTTGAGCAGATACTGGCTCTCGCCGGTCCTGTAGATGCGGCGTCCGATTCGGAGTCGACCCTCTTCCGCCTGCGGGAAGCCGTTGTCGGTTAGGAGCTCCAGGTTGACCTCGGCCATGCCGAGGGGCCGGCGAGTCTTGGCACCGGCGAAGATGACATCCTCCATCTTCTCGCCTCGGAGGCTCTTGGCACTGCGCTCGCCCAGAACCCAGACGACGGCGTCGGCGATATTGCTCTTGCCGCAGCCATTCGGCCCGACGATGGCGGTCAGGCCGCCAGATACCTCCAACGAGACCGGGTCGACAAACGACTTGAAGCCCGAGAGCTCGAGGCGATTCAGCTTGAACATGGCGCAATGATTCCCTTGGCGGCGGAGAATAGCAGAGCCGATCGGCCTACCACAAGACCTTGGGGTGCCTGAGATGAGAAGCCCCGAGATCTAGTGGTTGACGACGAGGTGGCCTGCGACGAGGCGATCGAGCAGAG
>JAUVRX010000247.1 GCA_030597375.1 Acidobacteriota bacterium | reverse complement strand
GCGCTGGCGTCCACGTCCTCTACCGTGATGTAGATCAACCACTGTGCTGGCAGGTCCGCATTGCCACCCCTGGCATGACAGATACCGGCCTTGGGCTCGCCGCTGCCCGGCGCTGTCATGTTGAAGTCGTCGTAGTCACCCATCGAGACGGGGCTGTGCTGCCATCCGGTCACCGAAGCGTAGAAGTTCCTGATCTCGGAGGCGTTTTCGACCGTCAGATCGATCCAGCCGACCGAGCCGATTTCGGGTCTCGAGCTCTCTGTCATGAAATCTCCTCAGTATTGGTCTGATGGCGTAGCTGCTCTCTTCCAGCTCGGCGTGGAATGGTACCAGCCGAGTGCTGTAGTCGTCGCACGCTGTCGGAATGAGCTCTCCTGTCGATGGCTCGTTGGGGATAGACTGGCTGCCGAGGAGGGGGGGGCGAGCCGAGAGGCGAAACCTCGAGACTGATCAATACCGAAAGGACCCATCATGGATTGGACTCGTATAGGGGGAGCTTTCGTCGTCGTGTCTCTGGTGGCCTGCGGAGGAGGTGTGCCAGATCTGCAGCCGGCCGATCTGGTGCTTCGTGGAGGCCGCGTGGTTACGGTCGACGATGATCTGCCGGAAGCCGAAGCCGTGGCGGTCCGGGGTGCCTTCATCGAAGCCGTTGGCAGCGACGAACAGATCGCCGCCTATATCGGTCCCGCGACTCGCGTGGTCGAGCTCGAGGGACGTCTTGCCATTCCCGGGCTCATCGAGGGACACGGCCACTTCCTGGGCCTCGGTGATTCGAAGATGACACTCGACCTGACAACTGCCAGGAGTTGGGACGAGATCGTCTCGATGGTTGCGAAGGCCGCAGCGCAGGCTGAGCCAGGTGTCTGGATCCGCGGTCGAGGCTGGCACCAGGAGAAGTGGGATGACGAGCCCACTCCCAGCGTCGATGGGTCTCCCGTACACGATGCGTTGAGTGCCGTCAGCCCGGACAACCCTGTGATCCTGGAGCATGCGAGCGGGCATGCGGGATTCGCCAACGCCAGGGCCATGGAGCTGGCAGGTTTGAGTCGCGACTCCGAGAATCCTCCCGGTGGAGAGTTGGGGCGCGATGGCGACGGGAATCTGACGGGTCTGCTTCGCGAGACGGCCCAACAGGCGGTCTCCACTGCGCTCGCCGCGGCGATGTCAGAGCGCGGTCCCGAGGAGGTGGAGGCGGCGCGCCGTCGGATGGTGGAGCTGGCAGGTCGGGAGGCCCTCTCCAAGGGCATCACCAGCTTTCACGATGCGGGGGTCTCCTTCGAGACAATTGATTTCTACAAGAGGCTCGAGGACGAGGCAGCCCTCCCCGTGCGTCTCTACGCCATGGTTCGCTACGAGAGCAATGAGGAGATGGACGCGCGCCTGCCGGAGTACCGAAAGGTGGCGGCGGGCAACGATTTTCTGGCAGTGCGCGCCATCAAGCGGCAGATCGATGGGGCACTGGGTTCGCATGGCGCCTGGCTCCTGGAGCCCTATGAAGATCTACCGGAGAGTGTAGGTCTTGTCCTGGAATCCGAGGAAGAGATACGAGGAACGGCGGAAGTCGCGATCGCCCATGGTTTCCAGGTGAACACCCATGCCATCGGGGATCGGGCGAATCGCCGGGTTCTGGACATCTACCAGGAGGTCTTCGAGGCCCATGGCAGCCCCGCCAACCTGCGCTGGCGCATCGAGCATGCCCAGCACCTCCATCCCGACGATCTGGGGCGCTTTGCCCAGTTGGGAGTCATTGCAGCGGTGCAGGGTGTGCATTGCACATCCGATGGCCCATGGGTGTCGAAGCGCCTCGGCTCGAGAAGGGCCGAAGAGGGCGCCTACGTCTGGCGCAAGCTGATCGAAAGTGGAGCGATCCTCGGTAACGGCACGGATGTTCCGGTCGAGGATATCGATCCGATAGCCAGCTTCTACTCCTCGGTCTCTCGTGTCATGAAGGACGGCGGAGTGTTTTATCCCGACCAGAGGATGACCCGCGAAGAAGCGCTGCGGACCTACACCCTGAACAACGCCTATGCGGCGTTCGAGGAAGACCTCAAGGGTTCGCTGACGGTAGGCAAGTTGGCGGACATCACAGTGCTGTCGGACGACATCCTATCGATGCCGGAGGCCGACATCCCCAATGCCCGGGTCGACTTCACCATCGTCGGTGGGGAAGTGCGCTACGAACGGGTGCGCTGAGCGGGGACTCCTAGGTAGGACCATCACTACCCCAAGAGGTGGGACGGGTACGGCCAATCGGAGTGGGGCAACGCAAGGGCCTGCACCGTTAGTATCCGCATGGCCGGGCGTCGAACAAAGTCGCATCCGGTGCCGAGCCGTTGAGGGGTATCCAAGAAGCGGGTCGCCCAGTGGATGCTGACTCGTCACCCTCTTTGAATCCCGACTGTGGCTAGCAGAACCGGAGAACTGGTTGAATATGAACAGCTGTCTGGCGAGACCGGTGTCATTCCTCGGCATCGTAGCGGCCGCTCTCGTCGTCGCGACGCCGACCGGGCTCCTAGCGCAGTGGGTCGAGCCCAGTGAGCGGCCCAGAGTTGTGCCGGTTTTTGTCGATAGGGCTCCTTCTGTCGACGGCGATGTGTTGGGAGATCTGGCCTGGGAGGGAGTCGAGCCGGCGGCGGATTTTTGGCAAAACACGCCTGACGAGGGGCAGGCTTCGACCGAAGAGACCGAGGTGTACGTCGTCTACACTTCCGACACCCTGTACTTCGGTGTGGTGTGCTACGACCGTACGCCGGACGACATCATCGTGGCCAGCAGTCGTCGAGACTCCTCTCTTGTGGAGACCGACAGCTTCCAGGTGATCCTGGATACCTACAGGGATGAGAAGACGGGATTCGTGTTCGGCACCAATCCCGTGGGCATCGAATACGACGGCCAGGTGACGCAGGAGGGCGAGGGCGGCGGTTTTGGGACGGCCGGTGGCTTCAATATCAACTGGGACGGCGACTGGGATGTTCGGGCGCAGATCTCCGAGATCGGTTGGAGCGCCGAGCTGGCCATCCCGTTTCGGACCCTGCGCTATCCGAAAAACATGGTCCAGGATTGGCGGGTCAACTTTCAGCGCAATATTCGCCGTCGCAACGAGCAGGCCTACTGGTCACCGTTGCCCAGGCAGTACAACCTCTATCGGCTCTCCATGGCTGGAAGCATGGAGAGCTTCGAGGTACCGCGTCAGAACAACCTGAAGGTCCTGCCCTACGTTCTTGGCGTTGGGACCCGGGAGGGGGTCGAAGGTGCCTCCACGGAGAACGACAGCGATGTCGGGCTGGACGTCAAGTACAGCCTCACCCCCAGCCTGACGTTGGACGGCACGATCAACACGGATTTCGCCCAGGTCGAAGTCGACGAGTTGCAGATCAATCTGGATCGTTTCAATCTATTCTTCCCGGAGAAGAGACCATTCTTTCTGGAGAACGCGGGCTACTTCACTGTCGGTGTGCCGCAGGAGGTCGAGCTGTTCTACAGCCGCCGCATCGGACTCGGGCCGGATGGAGAGATCGTGCCGATCGACTGGGGCCTGCGGATGTCAGGCAAGGCTCGGGAGCACTACAACGTGGGTCTGCTGTATATGCAGACCGACGAGGTAGAGGGCGTTGCTCCCGGCAACCAGTTCGGCATGGTCCGCGTGAATCGGGACCTGCCGAACCGCTCGGGAATCGGCGGCACCCTCATCAATCGGCAGGGCAGCGGTAGCCTGGCAGGCGATGAGGACTACAACTGGACCTACGGACTGGATGGTCGATGGGGAATCGGGCAGAACGGTCTGATCGACGGCTTCGTCGCGCAGACCCAGACACCCGGATTGGAGGGAGATGACTATTCCTTTCGATTGGGTGGCAGCTACGACTCGGAAAAGTGGTCCCTGGCGGCTGGGTACACGGAGGTCGCGGACAACTTCAATCCCGAGGTCGGCTACCTGACGCGGCAGGGCTACCGAAAGCCTGATGGATTCTTGATGCGGCGAATCCGCCCCGAAGACCTCTGGGGTCTGCTCGAGCTTCGGCCTCATGTCTCGTATCGGGGTTACTGGAACTACGATGGCTTTCAGGAGACCGGGTTTCTACACCTCGATAACCACTGGGTGTGGCGCAATGGATACGAGGTCCATACCGGCATCGACTTCACACGGGAGGGCCTGGTAGATCCCTTCGAGATCGACGAAGGGGTGATCATCGCACCCGGAACCTACGACAACACCGAGGTGATGGTCGTGTTTCTCACCAACCAGGGAGCACCGGTGGCGTTGTCGACACGAGTTATCGCAGGTGGGTTTTTCGATGGCGATCGGCTGTCGATCTCGCCGGCGCTCCGTTTCCGGATCGGCGACACGTTCAACGCGGAGTTGGGATGGCGGTACAACGACATCGAGCTCGAGACGGGTGCTTTCGAGACCAACCTCGGTCTACTTCGGCTCTCCTATTCCTTCACGCAGAAGAT
>JAUVRX010000295.1 GCA_030597375.1 Acidobacteriota bacterium | reverse complement strand
CCACTCCGCCAAGAGTACCCAAGCCGGCAATGGCAGAACCCGGATGTAGAAGAAGAGAAAAATAAAGGTATGAACCCTTACCTTGGGGTAGAGCACCAGATAGGCGCCCATGATGCCACTGATGGCACCCGAAGCTCCAACGGTGGGGATCGCACTGGCCGGATCGGTAAGGATGTGTGCAGCCGAGGCGAGGACACCACAAAGCAGATAGAAGAGGATGTACCGGATGTGCCCCATGGAGTCTTCGATGTTGTTGCCGAAGACCCAGAGGAACCACATGTTGCCGATGAGGTGCATCCAGCCGCCGTGCATGAACATCGAGGTGAGAATGGTCACCCACCCCAGGTTTCCCACCGTGCACGTCGCGTCGGGTCCCAGGGCGATGACCGAGCCCGGGTTGAGGGCACCGGTGATGTCTGCGGGGATGGCTCCGAAGGTGCACAGCGAGCTCAAGAACCCCTGTCCCCCGCCACCCTGCTGGACAAGGACCCAGACCAGCACATTGATGGCGATCAAGATGAAAGTGACCACCGGCGTGAGCTGGGTGGGATTCTCGTCCCTCAGAGGAAACATCGGAGCTCAGAGTCTACAAGAAGGTCGTCGATCAGGTGAGTGCCGTTGGGGCGTTACGGTCCACTAGAACGTCTGGCCGACCATGGCCCAGATGTGGAAGCCCTCTTCGGAGACGGCTGCGTCTCCCCTCACGACCACTTTCGCTGTCATGAGGCGCAGGCCGAGCCCCACATCCCACTTCATTTCGGAGTGAAGCTCCGCCAGGTTCCAGTGGTTGGCGACGCGACCGACCTCTGCGAAGGGTACCCACTGCCACCAGTCGATGCTGAGCCAGCGAAGCCACGAAATGTTCCCCAGGGGATTCCATTCAGGGATCACCCGGTACTCGAGGCCGTAGTAGACGGCCGCTTTGTCGCTGAACCGGTACAGCGGGAAACCGCGCATCCGAAGGTAACCACCGAGGGTTGCACCCATGTAGGGTGGAGGTCGGTGGTCATAGACGGTGCCATCGTCGGTTTTCGTCTCTTCCCAGCTCGGGCTGTCGGCGGTCCAGACGTTGAAGGCGAGTACCTGCTGTCGCGTCAGGCGCGACGAGCCTAGGAAGAAGTACTTGCTGAACGTTCCCTCCACCAGGGTCCAGGAGTTGGTGCTGTCGAAGTGGCCGAAGTCCCTGGCCAGTTTGAAGGTGGTCGTAGTTCCGCGCGAGGGGTTGGGCGAGAAGTCCCGGTTGTCGTGCAGCACGGAGATGGCGAGGCCGTTTGTCCTTCCGCCTTCGTCGCCTCCCGCCAGTTCGAAAATCCGCTTGATCACGAAGGGCTCGAGTTGGAGCAGGGTTCTGCCGCTGCGCAGAGGGTTCCAGCTCTCAGCACCGGTGACACCGGAGACCAGGATTCCCCGATCGAGAGTGTAGTTGGCGATCGCCGTTTGCTGGGCGTGTCCAAAGGGTAGGACATACTTGAAATTGAGCATCAGCCAGTTGTACGGTCCTTCACCCCTGATGAAATCCTCGGGGTCGGAGTCGTTGGATCCCGCTCGGCTGTCTGGATAGGCTGGGTTGCCGTCGATGTAGGCTCGTTGGTCGGTGTACCGCCCGAACGAGGCGCTGGTATCGAGAAAGAGGCGCTTGCCAGCGGGGAGTTGGAGGCTGGTACCGACGAGAAAGAGTCCCCAGGACTCATTGGTCGTGCCGAGGACGGCCCCGAAAAAGCTCGATTGCTCTTGAGGCCAGGCTGAGGCGCCGGCCGCAGCGCCAAGCGCTACATCGAGACTCTCGGCGGCGAAGATGTAGGGCAGGATGAGCTTGCGGGACTCCACTGGGCCGGTCTCACCTACCTCGCGCAGAATGGCGGGCGGTTGTGTCAGGTCGCCACCTGAAGAGGGCTGTGCGATCACGAGGAGCAGCAGGGGAAGGAGGAGAGCTCTCCTCAGGGTTTGCCGGTTCGAGTTCCTGCTCACTCTGATCTCCAACATCTCATGAAGTACGGGCATGAAGCCCGTATCGTGTCGGATCGGGGCGGGGATTTCAACGGCGCGATGGCAGGCTCGATTCGGTCATCGAGGGCCCGGGTCGTCAGAGCCCGATCCCGAAGCCGATTCGAAACACCCAGGGGTCATCGTAGGGGTTGGGTCCGTTGCTGTTGTAATTGACGTCATAGAGGAAGGCGAAATAGGTCGCCGCCCTGGGGCCCATGCTGAGAGCGAAGCCGGGACCGATCAGGACGCCGGTGTGGTTGGCGTCGATCTTGGTGAGATCTATCTGGAACCCGTCGTAGTACTCCCAGGACAGGTGTTCAATCCCCAGCTGGAGGAAGATGGGGGCGTAGACGAAATAGCGACCAAAGAGCGAAGCGCCCAGGTCGGTGGTCTTTAGATCGGGATCGAAACGTTTGTCGTTGCGGTAGCGGTAGACGAGGCTACCTCCCAACTGAATCCTGGGTGTAGCCTGGAAACCGAGCTCGGGAGCCGCTTCGATGCGGTCCACGTTGCTGCTGGAGGAGGCTCCTAGCCATCCACCAGCGTACATCCTGCTCCAAAACGGCTTTCTTGCCTTGTACGGTGGTGGAGGCGGGGCCTCTGCTTGCTCGGGCTCCTCGGGGGTGCCCTCTTTCTGGGCAATTGCGGGAACTGCGAGAAGGCAGCACAGAACGAGGATGGTGAATCTCTTCATGGTGAACCTATTCTCTCCAAAGGGGTATGAGCTGGCGTTGATGGTTGGCCCGCTGCGACTTTGGGGGCATGACCGCGTAACTTCATCAGGAGCAAGAGGTTCCAGCCGGAGCGCTCGAATGAGCGGATCTGTGTCTCACCGCTGAAATTCGCTGACCCTTGCAGTCTGCCATGAACTTTCTCGGTCGAATCTTGAAACTCGCAACGGTCGCTCTCGTCCTGTTTCTGGGACAGCCCGTGTCCGCACAGGTATCCGAGGGTTGGGCGGAAGTTGCCGTCATCGAGGAGGCCTGCCCGGAATGTTCGACCGTTCTGGCCCGGGACTGGCGGTACCATCGCGGCGACGACCTCTCCTGGGCCGACCCCGAATTCGATGATTTCGACTGGCCGCTCGTACTACCCTCGCCGCGCAATGCCGAGACCGTGCCTGAGGGCTGGCCCGGAGTCGGTTGGTTTCGACGCAAGATCCGGACCAGCGCAGAGGTCGGCAACTCCCTCGGCTTCCTGATAGCCCAGGCCTAGGAGTCTGCGCGGCAGAAAGCTACCCTACTGTGAAAGCGCCGCGCAGGTTCCCGAGCGAGGGGAAAGACCCCTTCTCAGTTTCGGGAGAGTGAGGTCGTGACTTCTGCTCCGCTGCCCTGTTGGAATGGCCAGGCCCGAGAGGTGGGATTCCCTAGTGGCGGCAGGCCCTCCTGTGATAGTTCGATACGGAGGATCTCGTCATGCGACTGGGCGACTGGGGATTTCGGTTCCGCACATCGTGGTTGCTGGTACTACTTTGTTT
>JAUVRX010000285.1 GCA_030597375.1 Acidobacteriota bacterium | reverse complement strand
TTTCCCCCTCCAGCGGCGTTAGAATGGCATTCGTGCACGACACTGAAAGCGGACAAGCCTGGCGCCGCAAGCGGTGGAAGCGGCGTTCTCTGGAGTGGTTCGCCATCCATGTCTTCGGCGGTCTCATCCTTCCACTGCTGGTCAGGACCTGGCGCGTGGAGTTCGATCTTCCTCCGCAGCTGAGACAGTTTCGAGACAGCGACCAGAAGACGATCCTGGCCTTCTGGCACAACCGCCAGCTGGGCCTGCTCCGAGTCGCCGATGAGCTGCGGCCCGTCAAGGTCCTGATCAGTCGCCACGGCGATGGAGAGATCATCGCCCGCATCGTCGCCCGCTTCGGGATCGGTTCGGTCCGTGGCAGCTCGACCCGGGGAGGCAAGGCGGCAGTCCGACAGCTGGTGGCCGCCTCTCGGGAGAGTCACCTCGCCATCACGCCGGACGGACCTGTGGGACCCCGCTATCGGGCCAAACAGGGCGTCGCGCTCGTGGCCGCGCTGACGGGCCTGCCTGTAACGTGGATCTCCTGGAGCACCGACCGGGCCTGGCGATTCAGGAGTTGGGATCGGTTCATTCTGCCGAAGCCCTTCGCCCGCATGCGCTACCGGGTCGAAGGTATGGTGGAGATACCCAGGAACGCCGGACCGGAAGAGCTCGATGCCGGCAGGCTGGAGATCGAGACACGCATGAACGCCCTGACGGCGACGCTGGACCGCGAGATGGGCCTCGAGGACTGAGGCGGTCGGGGGCTCAGACGGAAATGGACCCTTTGCGAAAGTCTGTCTTGCCGATAAGCGCGTTGATGAGGACTGGATGTCCGGCGGCGGCCTCCCGGCGGGCGGCAGCGAGCACCTCCGGGACCTGATCGGGCGAAGTGAGTCGAAAGCCCTTGCCTCCGTAGCCCTCCGCCACGACATCGTAGTCCGTGTGGCGCAGCACCGTGCCCACATCGTCCTTCAACAGCTCGACCTGGTCCCGGGCGATCTGCGCCCAGCTGGCATCGTTGCCGACCACAGCGATCACCGGCAGCCGGTGGCGAACGAAGGTGTCGAACTCGGCCAGGCTATAGGCGCAGGAACCGTCACCGTACAGTAGCCAGACCTCGGCCTCGGGTCGGCAGAGCTTGGCGCCCAGGGCGAATCCTGCTCCGACTCCCAGCGTGCCGAAGACACCGGGATCCAGCCAACTCAGCGGGCCGCGAGGGGAGACGATGTAGGATGCCGTACCGACGAAATCGCCACCATCCACGACCAACACGCTGTCGTCGGGGAGAATCTCCTCGATCGATTCGAACAGAGCCATCGGGTTGAGGTTCTCGGTCGTAGCCCTCGCCTGCTGGGCGATCTCCCCCTGCCGTTCGTCGTCCCGATCGCGGAGACTCGCCAGCCAACCCGACCATTTCTCACCTCCCGTGATGCGCTGCGCCATGCGCACGAGGAAGAGCCCCGGATCAGCCACGGTCCCCAAGGTAGGACGTCGGTTCTTTCCGACCTCGGAGACACTTCGATTCACGGAGATCAACCGTGCCTTGCGACGGATCTGACGGCCATAGTCGAGGCGGAAGTCGCAGGGCACCCCGGCCAGGATCACGAGGTCGGCCTCGCGCAGCGCGTTTCGCCGCTTGTGGCGGAGCTGCAGAGGGTGGTCTGGGCCCAGAAGACCCCGCGCCATACCCGAGAGGTAGACCGGTACACCAAGCTTCTCCACGGCGACCGCAAGATCCCCGACCTGGTCGTTCTCGAGGAGGGCCTGGCTGCCGACCATGAGTACTGGACGTTGGGCGGCGCCGAGGTACCTCGTGGCCTTCCGAAGCACCCTACCCGAGGGTGCGGGCACTGGTGGAACCTCCGGCTCGGAGATCTCGACTCCCTGAGAACCGGCAAACAGCCTGCCCACATGACGGCGCAGATACCAGCCGAGAGCTCTCTCGCCCAGACCCCGGCTCTTCTCCTGCGCTGCCTTGGCGCCGTACATCTCACGGACCAGGTTCTCGTCATAGAGCAGGTCCAGGGGACACTCCACGAACACCGGGCCCGGAACTCCCTCCTGGGCGAGATGCAGTGCCTTCTGAACAGCTGGAGCCAGGTCCCGCACCCGGCGCACGGAGGTCGCCCACTTG
Organism: Acidobacteriota bacterium; assembly: GCA_030597375.1. Classification (GTDB taxonomy): domain Bacteria; phylum Acidobacteriota; class Thermoanaerobaculia; order Multivoradales; family JAHEKO01; genus JAUVRX01. The sequence goes on along the minus strand of JAUVRX010000285.1, from coordinate 1,582 downwards.
ACATGCGGAGCCACCAGGGCCATCTGATCGATGTCCTGGAGCGCCCCCCGGCCCTTCAAGACAGTGCCGGTAGCCCCTCCCAGAATCAGCACAGGGGACTGGGCCAGCTGAGCGTTCTTGAGCGCGGTGATCGTGTTGGTGACTCCAGGCCCGGCAGTGACAGCCGCTACGCCCGGTCTGCCCGAGAGCCTGGCAACTGCATCGGCAGCGAAGACCGCCGTGGCTTCGTGGCGCACATCCACCACCCGAATGCCGAGCCGCTTGGCACCGACCAGGATGGGCGAGATATGCCCGCCGCACAGAGTGAAGAGGAAGCGGACTCCATGCTTCTCCAGGACCTGCGCAACGAGATCACCGCCGTTCATCGTCGACTGCCCTTCCGCACCCCTTGGTTCACACCGTACCCGACTGCGGTACGGCGCTATTCCTCTCCCATATGCGGATAGGCGAAGGACGTGGGCGAGACGAAGGTCTCCTTGATGGAACGCTGCGACGTCCACCGCAGCAGGTTCATCATCGAGCCGGCCTTGTCGTTGGTCCCCGAGGCCCGTGCACCGCCGAAGGGCTGCTGCCCGACGACGGCGCCGGTAGGCTTGTCATTGATGTAGAAGTTGCCGGCCGAGTGTCGCAGGGCAGCCGCCATCTTGACGATATCTCGACGGTCGGTGGCGAAGATGGCACCTGTAAGCGCGTACGGGCTGGTCGTGTCGCAGAGCTCGAGGGTCGCCTCCAGATCGGCATCGTCGTAGACGTGGATCGTCATCAACGGGGCGAAGATCTCCTCCTCCATGAGCTTCGAACGCGGATCCTCCGACAGCACTACAGTGGGCTGAACGAAGTATCCCTTCGATTTGTCCCCCTCTCCTCCGCAGACGATCTCGAAGCCGTCGTTGGACTTGGCATGGTCGACATAGCTCATGGTGTTGTCGAAGCTGGCCTCGTCGATGAGCGCGCACATGAAGTTCCGGAAATCCACCGGCGATCCCATCTCGATATCGCCGACTTCCCTTTCCAGACCGCTCCTGACCTGCTTCCAGAGTGACTTCGGAATGTAGGCCCGAGAGGCGGCCGAGCATTTCTGGCCCTGGTACTCGAAGGCGCCCCTCAGCAGGGCGATCACCACCGACTGGGCGTCGGCCGACGAGTGCGCGAAGACGAAGTCCTTGCCACCGGTCTCGCCGACGATGCGGGGGTAGGTGTGGTAGTCGGCGATGTTGCCGCCGATCTGCTGCCACATGCCCTGAAAAACGGGCGTGGAGCCGGTGAAGTGAATACCGGCCAGCTCGGGCCTTGCCATCACCGGATTGCCGACCTGAGAGCCCCGGCCTGGCAGGAAATTGATGACACCGGGTGGCAGCCCGGCCTCTTCGAGAAGCTTCATGATGTAGTAGGCCGCCAGCGGTGCCGTCGAGGCGGGCTTCCACAGCACGACGTTGCCCATGAGGGCCGGAGCCGTGGGCAGATTACCGGCAATCGAGGTGAAATTGAAGGGCGTCACCGCGAAGACGAAGCCCTCCAGGGCCCGAAACTCCACAGTGTCCCAGAGCCCGCGCACCGAGCCGGGCTGCTCGGTGTAGAGCTG
>JAUVRX010000079.1 GCA_030597375.1 Acidobacteriota bacterium | reverse complement strand
GCCGATTGCCTCGAGCTTGCCACCAGCCATTCGGCTGCGCTGCCACTCGAATCAGAAGACAGCGAGCAGCGTCACCACGACCGCGAACAGGGTCGCACCTTCGATCAGCGCCGCGGTGATGATCATGGCCGTGTTGATCTGGCCGGCGGCCTCCGGCTGACGGGCCATGGACTCCACGGCACTGGCGCCGATGCGAGAGATGCCCGCTCCGCCGCCGATGATCACCAGGCCGGCACCGATAGAACCACCCAGCTTGCGCGCACCGTCCGTCGTCAGAAAGGTTGCGCCTGCTTCGGCGCCCTCTGCAGCCCAGGCTGCCGGAGTGAACATCAAAACGAGCCCGGCAACCATCAGACCCAGCGCGATTTTCGAGAACCTTTTACTCATTGGAAACGTTCCCCTCGTCACTTTGACGACCGTACGGGGGCGGTCGCCGGTTCGCTATCGCCAACGCCGGCAGGCGCTTGTGCCCAGGTACCCCGCAGTCCATCGGGCTTGGCGAAGTGTGTCGTTGCTCCTATCAACTCTGCGAACGCCTGAAGGTGCTAGACGTGCGCCTCCTCGTGAGGATCCTCGTCGTGGAAGACGATGGACATACCGATAAACAATGTCGTCAAGAAGGTGAAGATGAACGCCTGCAAGAAGGCGACGAAGATCTCGAGCATGGTGATGGCGACACTTCCCAGGACGACCGGCACGGCGACCGCGAAACCGACCGCGGTCCCTGCCCCGACGCCAGCGCTCAGGATGAACCCCAACAGAACCGCCAGCAAAGTGTGACCTGCAACCATGTTGGCGAAGAGCCGCACCGCCAGGGCAAATGTCTTGGCGAGCAAGCCGAGCAATTCCACCGGCACGAGGATCGGGGCCAGCCAGAGCGGCCCGGGGCAGAAGTGGCCCAGGTAGTCCGTACCTCCGATCCGCAGGCCGTTGAGGACCATCATGAGAAGCGTGGTGATGGCCAGAGTAGCCGTGACCCAGATGTTCGAAGTCGCGGTGCCGCCGATCGGCCATTGTACGAAGAGCTTGCTTATGGCAGGCAGGGGAATGAGCCCCAGCAGGTTCATGGTCAGGATGAAGAAGAAGACACTCCAGATGTACTTGATGAAGCGATCGGTGTATGGGCCCAGGGCGGGCTCGGCCACTTCCGTGCGCAGATACTGACAGATGGTCTCGATGAGGTTGGAAAAACCAGTCGGTACCATGCCCTCCAGAGTCTGGCTCTCTTTTCGCCGGAACAGAAGCGGCATAAAGACGATGAGCAACAAGCCGGCTCCGAGGATCATGGCGATCTGATCGCTCATCACCGTGATCTCCCCCTGAGGGGTCAACGGTCCCATGTCTGCCGGCACCGTCTTGATGGGGTGCTGGACGACGTGACTCAAGGGATTCGCGCCGGTTGCCATGATCGATCCTGCCTCGCCTAGTTCTCTCGGTTGTGAGCTAGAACAAACAGCACATCTACCACAAGAAGACTCAAGTAACTGATCGCAACCCAGAGCAAGAACGCCCGCGGAGCCACGAGGCCAGACAGCACCATCGCCAGAGCCCCCATGAGCGTCAATCCCATCCTGATCGCCAGCGATACCAGGGCGAGAATGCCCCGATCGCGCGGCGCTCGATGGGCAAACGCGACCTGCGGCAAGCCACCCACGATGCCAGCCAGCAGACTCAGACCACAGCCCAGGAGCATTCCGGAGATCGCTTCGGGCCCACCGAGATTGCGGGTGGGAACCCAGCCAATCGCCAACAGTCCTGCTGCGACCACCGTTAACAGCGCTACGAACCGCAAGTAAGACCGGCTCGAACCCGACCGTCCGGCCTCATGCATCCGAATCGCTGTCCGATTTCCGCCCCGGATCCGCCGAGCCCCGCTGCGAGGCCAGAGTGGCGCGGATCAGGTTATACATGCCGCCCACCAGTCCCAGCAGGGACCCGATCAACAGTCCGAGGGCTGGATTTCCGTAGTACTTGCCAACCCAATAGCCCACCAGGGCGAAACCGGCGACCGCTCCCGCCAGTTCGAACCCGAGCCCGCCCAACCGTGCCGACGCTCGCCGTTTGCTCATGGGCTTGGGAGCTCCCGAAAGATGATCGATGGCTCTGTCAAGGAATCCGCAGCTCGCGACGGCCTCCCGATACCACTCTCTCCCCTCGCCGCAAGCTGGCTCCACTCGGAGCCGGCGTAGTCTAGCAACCCCTACTCTCCCATTTCAAGAGAATCTGACGGCTCTCGAGGTCAATATTCATAGCGGATTCGAGTCCCTGCAGACAGGTCCTGGAGGACCACGCGCAATTCACGGCCTGCCTTCCTGAAAACAAGCGTTTCACCGTTCGAGTCCGAGCTGCTCCAGCCAGTGCTAGAGAGCTGTGAGCTCACAGAGGCCCGCACTCCATCCGGGGGCGTCCCGGTGTCGAGCTCGATGAAGCGCTCACCCCCGGGACTGCCGAAATCCACCAGGCTCGAAGGTACGAATACCGGGACATCCGACGGAAAGTCCGAGGGCAGGACTCCGGCCATCTCCTGGGTCGGCCTGGGGGCAGCGAACTCGTCGAAATCGGTCGTCAAGTCTGCTTCGGGACCCGCATCCACATCCACCGTCTCCAGCGGTTTCGATGCTTCACCTCCAGGCGGTGTATTCCTGCCGCAAGCCCCTACGGCCAGCAAGCTCAATAGCGCAACCCCCGAGAACTTCATCGATGACCTCCTGCAATCGACCCCTGTGCTAATCTGCTTCGCCGTGCCCTCTCCTGCCATCAGAGCCGTGATCTCCAGTGCCCTGCTCTCCGCCTGGCTCCTTCTGCTCTTCACCGGTCAGAGCTTCGGAGGCGCAGTCTACCTGCTGCTCGTCGCCGCATTGGTCGCCTTCCCCTGGCGCCAGCTGCGAAGTTAGACGGGCCAGGAGTCCTTGGCAGAAGTATGGGCTCCTAGTCCCTCTTGTACACGTCGTGCAGCCGTCGAACGGTCCCGCGAGCCGAGTAGACCAGCGCGGCCGCCGCCAGCCCGATGATGGCGGCGTGCTGCCAGAAGAAGTTGCGCCATAGCACCAACGTGAGCATGACCACGATTCCGGCCAGCAAAGGAATGAGAAACTGCCGAATCATGCCTGCCGCCGTGCCTCTACGCTGTTCTGAAGGACACCAACGCCACTGACCTCCACCTCCAGCTGATCTCCGGCGACAAGCGGCCCGACCCCTTCGGGCGTTCCGGTGAGCACCACGTCACCGACCTCCAGAGTCATCATCTGCGAGGCGTAGACCAGCAGTTCTGTAATGCTCCAGATCATCTCGGTCGTGCGCCCCTGCTGCCTGACCTCGCCGTTGACCCGGGTCTCGACACTCAGAGCCTCTAGGTCGGGCTCCAGCAACAACGCCGGCCCGATGGGGCAGAACGTGTCGAAGGACTTTCCCCGTGCGAACGTGGCATCCCGGCGCTGAAGATCCCTGGCCGTGACATCGCAGGCGCAGGTCACACCCAAAACCGCCGCCCGGGCCTCGTCTGCGGAGGCCCGGCAGAGCTGCCGCCCCAGAACCACCGCGATCTCGCCCTCGAACTCCACCTGCTCGCTCTCGGGGGGCAGAACGACCGTGGCACCCGGGCCGATCAAAGCCGACGGCGCCTTGAGGAAGAGCAGAGGCTCGTCCGGAACCGGATTCCCCAGTTCCTTGGCGTGTTCCACATAGTTTCTGCCGATTCCCAGGACCTTACTCGGCGCCACTGGCGCCAGCAGCCCCTTCGGCTCCACCTCGAGCTGTCGTCCTACCTCCCACTCCGCGAGTGCTGTCTCGAAGGGGTCCGAGTGCAACACCCGCAGCCCGCCCCCGTCTGTGGCGACGGCGTAGAAACCCTCGGGACCCACCCGGTAAAGCAGCATACGGGGATTCTAGCTCGACTCTCTCGGCCGGCGAGCCCCGGCCGGCACAGGTCCGGCCGCTTCAAGACCTCGTACACGGCCTTGGACCGTCGCCTGCTCTCGGGACAGTGACTCGGATCAAGACTCCTGCCAAAGAGTCGCCCCCTGAGGCCTTACGCCCCTATTGCCTCCACCGGTGTCAGAGGTTCGTTCGAGGGCCCCCCAGGGGGTTCTCTCAGCGGCAGGGAGGAAAGCCCCCTGAGGGCCCTCGGACGGACCTCCACCAGATCGAGGTCATCTCCGCCCGGCGATCAAGAGCCAGAGAAAGAACGGGCCTCCCAGCAATGCGGTGAGGACCCCGACGGGAAGCTCGGCGGGGGCCATGATGGCGCGGGCGCCCAGGTCGCAGAGGGCCAGGAACGCTCCTCCTCCCAGAAAACAGGCTGGGATCAACGATAGATGATCCGGGCCCACCCAGCGGCGGAGGATATGAGGCACGATGAGGCCCACGAACCCGATGGGTCCCGTCACCGCGACCAGGGCGCCGACCAGGGCCGAGCTCACTCCCAGTACGCCGAATCGCAGCTTCTTGAGATCGACTCCTCGACTCACCGCCAGCTCTTCTCCGGTCAGCAGGAGATTCAGGTCCCACCGAAACAGCAACAGGGTGACCAGCCCCATGACCACCCATGGAAGCAGCCAGAGCACCTCGCCATAACCCACCACCGACAATCCCCCCATCATCCAACGCACCATCCGGAAGGTCTTCGTGAAGTCGGCCAGATATTGAACGAATAGCACCAGGGCCGAGCACGACAGGGAGATGGCGATGCCGGCGAGCAGCAGCGTCGAGGTCTCCCGGGTGTAGCCACTCATCGCCAGGCCGAGAATCACCGCCGAGACCCCAAGGGCACCGACGAAGCTCGCAACCGCCACGGCCGGAAAGCCCAGGGCCTGGCCAAAGCCCTCGATCTGCAGCGCCAGGACCGCACCGAGGGCCGCGCCACCGGCGATGCCCAGGGTGTAGGGCTCGGCAAGGGGATTGCGAAACAGGGTCTGCAGGGCGAGGCCCGAGATGGCGAGTGCACCTCCAGCAAGCATGGCGAGTAGCACACGTGGGACCCGCAGGCTCCAGAAGATCGTGCTGGCCGTCGGGTCCTGCGACAGCAGGTCTCCCACGGACAGCAACCGGCTGCCGAGCAATGGCGTCAACAGCAGCGTCGCCAACCAGAGGCCGGCCAGAATCAGGAGAACCCTGCGGGATCTCATCGCTCCCACTCCAGCAGGGTCATGGGTCGCTCACCCCCGCGGACAACGGAGAACGGCGCCTCGAAGATCTCCGCCAGTCTCTCTTCTCGCAGCATTTCGGCAGGCGTCTCACAAGCCACCACAGCTCCGTTCCGCAAGGCAAGGATGCGATCGGCCAGGAGCGAAGCGAAGTTCAGATCGTGGGTCGCAACCACTACGCTCAAGCCAGCCTGCCGGTTGAGTCGGGCAAGCAGGGAGGCGATCTCTCGTTGATGCAGGGGATCCAGGTGGGTCGTGGGCTCATCCAAGACCATGAGCTCCGCCTCCTGGGCCAGCGCCGAGGCGATGAAGACCGATTGGCGCTCACCCCCGGAGAGCTCTCCCAATGGGCGTTGGCGCAGGGCCTCGATTCCCGCCAGCTCGAGCGCCTTCGCCACGGCCTGGAAATCACTCTCCCGTGGCGCCACCCTCAGGGCCGACAGATAGGGATAGCGTCCCAGGAGCACCATCTGCTCCACCGTGAGGGGAATCCTCAAGGGGTGACTCTGCGGGACGTAGGCAATGCGCTGGGCGAGCTGGCGCCGGGAAAAGTCCGAGTAGGGTGTCTCCCCCCAGGACAGCGACCCACTGGAAGGCTCCAGCAAACCGACCAGCAGGCGCAACAGGGTGGTCTTTCCAGCGCCGTTGGGGCCGACGATCGCCAGACATTCACCCGCGATCACCTCCTGGTCGAGGCGGGAGAGGATGGTGCGCCCGGCGGCCTGCCATTCGACACCATGAGCCGTCAGCAGTGTCCTGGAATTCACGGCTGCTCACCACAGGAGACAATGGCCTCACGAAGCTCCCGATACAGCCTCGGCAAGCGCGGACCCGGGACCAACACATGATCGCCTGCCACGACTCGCGGGCAGGCAGGTGCCATGTCCGTCTGAGCTCGCAGATCCTGCCAATCCAACATCAGCTCCTCGTAGGTACCCGGCGACGGCTGCAGGTCGATGACGACCTCCGCCTGGCGTTGCAGAATCTCTTCGAGGCCCACCTGAGGGTAGTCGAGCGGCGCATCGGCAAAGGCATTGACTGCCCCCAGGAGTCCGAGCAGCTCATCCAGATAGGTTCCGGGACCGCTGACCAGCACATTGGCCAGCCTGCCTCTCTCTCGACCCACCGACAGCAGGACTCTCGGGTTACCCGGTACCGGATTCGGGGCCAGGTCCTGCCGCCATCTCGCCTGAAGAAAATCACCCCGCTCGGCCACTCCGCAACGCTCTGCGATGGAGCCGATCATGGACTCCACCTCGGCCAGGGTTTCACTGCGCACCGTGAGTACCTCCACCCCCAGGCGTTCGAGCTGCACCCGGAGCTTCTCCTCGCTGGGCAGGAGAATCGCCAGATCGGGCTGCAGTGTGGTGATGACCTCCAGGCGGGCGTCGAAGAGGCCACCGATGTTCGGTTTCCGTGCTGCCTCGGGTGGCCAGGTGCTGTAGTCACCCACGCCGACGACCCGCTCTCCGAGCCCCAGCTCGAAGAGGGTCTCCGTGATGCCCGGAGCCACGGCGATGATCCGCTCGGCAGGGGAGGGGGTTGGAGCCTTCTCCGTCTTGCCACAGGCCAAGCCGACGAGCATCATTACCAGACTCGCCAGGCGGAATGCAGCTCCGACCGGGGAACGACTCATCGAAAGCTCGTGGCCAGGCCGATGACGAAGGTCCGCCCTGGTGCCGGAAATCCGAGAGCCGGCTGGTAGTCCTCACCCGACAGATTTTCGATTCGGGCGTAGGGGGCCAGGCGAGTGCCCGGCCGCCAGCGGGCCGCTACATCGACGCGAAAATAGCCCTCGTTGACGGTGCGCTCGAAAGTGATCGGGTCGACGTCCTCCCGGTCTCCCATGTAGAGCCCGGTGAGGCTGGCAGACCAACCCCTGGGCGAGTAATTCACCACCAGATTGGAGCTCTCCCCGGGACGGCGCAGTAGCGCCTGGCCGGTATCCAGGTCTTCGGTGTCGAGGTAGGTGCCGTTCCATCGCACCAGCCAGCGGTCTGCCTGGAAGCCGGCCTCCAACTCGACACCCCGGGTCCGGGCACGACCAACATTGATGTTCTGGAAGGTCGCGAAGTCGAAATCGATCAGGTTCGTCAGATCATTCTGAAAACCGGTGAGGCCGAGGACCCATCTGCCGACCCTCTGCTCGATTCCCAACTCCAGACTCTCACTGGTCTCTGGCTCGAGGTCCGGATTTCCACTCAGAGGAAAGAAGAGCTCACCGATGGAGGGAGGACTGAAAGCCTGACCCCACGACGCACGCAGACGTGTGCCATCGGTTACCGCCAGTTGTATGCCCAGTCGAGGGCTGGTCTCAGAGCCGTAGACGTCATTGTCGTCCTGCCGTACCCCAGCGTCCAGAATCACCCTGCCGATCTTGTAGAAGACCTCGCCAAACACAGCGACGGTCCTCTGGCTGTCGCCATCCAGGTTGGCGCCGAAGGTCGACGTGTCGCTCACCTCGGCCCTGTCCCACTCGCTGCCGACGGCCAGCCATGAGCCCTCCTCGAGGCGATACGAAGCTACGGCCCGGGCCCTGAGCGACTCCGAATCGGTGTCCGAGGCCGTGAAACCGTAGGCGTCTTCTGGATCACGGAACTGGTTGTCATAGGTCAGACCCGAGACCTGGGCCTGCACCTGCCATCGACCCAGGTCGGCGCTAAAAGGAACCGCCACCAGTCTCTCCTGCCAGGCGATTCGCCGCTCGGGTGAGGGTGCGCCACCACTGAAAGGGATGCCCGTTTCGGCGTCCGCGGCGCGCACCAGCAGGCCGAGACTCATTCCCGGCTGCATCTCCCACTCGGCCCTGGCCATCAGGGCCTCACCTTCGAAGAAGTCGTTGTCCACCTGGCCATCCCCTCGCCGCAGGTGTCCAGCCACTTCGACCCGCGTCGATCCAAGGCTGGTCGAGGCTGCGACCTGGCCTCGCAAGTAGCCGTTCTCACCGCCCTCCAGTTGTAGATCTGCACCTTCTCTGGGTGCCGAGAGAATCTGTACCACCCCGCCCACGGCATCGCCGCCGTAAAGGGAGCTGAAAGGCCCTCGCACCACTTCCACACGCTCGACTCCTTCAGTGGGCATGAAGGCCCAGTTGAAGCCGCCGAAATAGGGATCGTTCAACTCGACCCCATTCCACAGCACGAGGGTCTGATCGGAGTTGGTGCCCCGAGTAAAAAGAGAGGTCACCTGGCCCGGTGAGCCCGATTGCACCACGGTCATGGCTGGCAGGGTAGCCAGCAGATCGGCCACCTCGGTAGCCTGTCGGGCCTCGATCTCCGCGGCCTCGATGACACTCACTGCCGCCGGAAGGTCCTTCTCCTTCTCGCCGTCCAGGGAGGCGGTGACGACGATCGCCTCTTCGAAGAGAGTGGGTTGTGGGTTCTGTGCGACTACCGGAATCACGCCCCCGAGGATCCCGATCAGCACGAGCAAGTTCCGCATCATGCGACCTCCAATCGAAAACGCCCTACCCCTCTGGAGGGCAGGGCGACGGAGGCTCGATGCGCCGTCGTCCCCACACCCCGGGAAGACACCAGCAGGACCAGATTCATCTGGACCTTGCTGGAGGCAGAACGTCGGCGCACTGGCAGGTTTCCTGGCTTCCGGATCACCCTACTCCCGGGCCTTCCCACACGGCAGACCCGTCGCCCCCGTATCGTCTCGCGACGACCGATGGCAGCGGATCGATGTCTCCGTGCAGTGGCTTCCCGGTTTTGTCCCCGGTTACAGTGGCGGGGGCCGCGCCGGCTTCTCACCGGCTTCCCTCTCGACCTGAGCCCGGCTGACATACCGGGATCTCGAGGTCACCACCACGCCTGAGTTGTCAAAGAAATGCTATCGCGCAATGAAAAGACCGCAGACGGCATTCTATCCGCCTGCGGCCGAAAAGAAACCCTCGAGTCTTGCCTATTGCTCTCCGGCACCACCCGGCCCACCACCACCCGGTCCGCCACCACCCTCTCGGGGTGCCGGAGCAGGAGCCCGCGGTGGCATGAGCACGTTGGTCGGGCTGGCGCCCATCGAGCCGGGTAACAGCTCCCAAGCCGGTAGGCCGCCACCGATCCCAGCATCTTCAGTCGAGACAAACTGGTCCACGGAGTAGTCCGGCCGGGCCCTCTGTTGGTCCCGCAGGTAGTCCAGCATCTGAGTCCTGGGGTCCACCTCTCCTGGCTGGGGATTGTCGTTCGGCGCCCAACCCAGTGCGATGGTCGTGGTGTTGATCATCGTTCCGAAGCCCTGTACGTCGGAAGAGTGGGTGACCTCGCGAATGTCATCCGTGCGCAGATAGATACGGTTGCCCACGTCGGTGACGAACACTATCTTGTCGGAATCTCCTCCAACGAGCTTGGGCTGATAGCGAGTCTCGAACGTCGCACCGTTGGTCAGGTGCACGGTAAAGATCCCGGCCGCCGCTGGTGTCAGCGCTACAGCGGTAAGCAATGTAAAGGCGATCATGGAACGTCGGATGGTCTGCATAGCTATACCTCCGCCTTATTCTTGCTCTGAGTTTAGCATTGATGACCCCGAGTCTACCCCTACAGGGCACGACAGCCAGTGGAGTAGGTAACTCTCGACTAACATAGGCCCGGCCAGGGTGCCCGGTTAGACCTGGTGGTTCGACTTTCGGGGGAAGAGTGATTCGAAGACACCGCTTCTTGCTGGGGATCCTGGCCCTCGCCCTGCTGCCACGCCTGATCCATCTCGACTCCAGGCCCCTCGGACGCCATGCCTGGCGCCAATGTGACACCGCCAGCGTCGCTCGCAACTTCCACGAAAACGGTTACCGACTTCTCTCTCCCCAGATCGACTGGGCTGTTCCCGGATATGCGGAGATGGAGTTTCCGCTCTATCCCTGGGTCACTTCGCTAGGCTACGCGGTCCTGGGCGAGGCGGAATGGCTGGCACGGTTGTTGGCTGTCGCTGGCTCTCTCGTGACGATCCTGTTTCTCTACCTGATCGTCGGGAGAATCGTCAGCCCAGCAGCCGGTCTCTGGGCGGCTTTCTTCCTGGCCCTGCTCCCCTTGAGCCTCTACTTCGGCCGCGCCATCATGCCGGAGTCCTGGATGCTGGCGGCCACCGCAGCGGGCGT
>JAUVRX010000191.1 GCA_030597375.1 Acidobacteriota bacterium | reverse complement strand
CGGCTTCAGCCGCTATCTCTATACGGGCTTCGCCCCTCGAATCGAGAAGGAGGCTGGGGAAGGCCCGGGGGAGCCAGAGCCATCCGGCGACCCCAAGCAGCCGACTCTCGATCTTGAATAACGACCGCGATTGAGCATGCTGGCAACTCTCAAGGTACCCAGCGACTTCGAGCTCTGGCTGCTTTTCATGTTGCGGTTTCAGATTCGCGAGGGACATCTGACTTGTTGAAGAAGCTACTCGTGCCGGCAGCCACGGTCGCCGTGTCTCTGCTTCTGAGCTTGATGGCCGCCGAGATCCTGGTGCGGCTCGTGCGGCCCCAACCAAGGCTGGTCATCACGCCAGGTGGCTTCTACACGCCCGACCCACCGGGACGCTATCGCCTGTCGCCGGGCTATCGGGGACGGATCTACAACAGGGCCGAGTACTCGAACGACATCCGGATCAACGATGCGGGGCTACGGGGCGCCGAGATCGGCCGACCGACCGAGGGACTCCTGAGAGTTCTCGTCGTCGGAGACTCGTTCGTCTTCGGCGTCGGTGTCGAGGATACCGAGACGTTCACCGCACTGTTACCAGCCAGTCTCGCAAGGGACGGAATCGAGGCCGAGGGCTTGAACGCCGGAATTCCGGCCTTCGGTGTACCCGACGCCGAGAGCTGGTTCCGACGGCACGGAGTCGCCCTGAAGCCAAACCTGGTGGTTCTGGCGATCTTCCTGGGAAACGACCTCGTGGATGCGTCGCCCGATCGAGAGGAGATCCTCATCGTCGATGGCCTCCTGGTCCCGGCGCAGTCATCCGGCGGCATCAAGGCCTGGCTGCACCGCCATTCCCACCTCTTCGTGATCATCAAGAATCTTCTAGAGCAGCCCGGGTTCCGGCCTTTGCGCGCCAGGCTGGGTCTGGGAGAGCCGTGGAAGACCAGGACACTGAGGGAGGAGTTCAGCGTCTACCACGAGTCGGCAGGCCAGGAGCTGAAGCCGGCGATCGACGCCACCGATCAGGCGCTGGGAAGATTCGTGGATCTGTGTGGAGAGCTCGGGATCGAGATCGTCGCGGTACTGATGCCGAGCGAGGTCCAGATCGATCCCGATCGTTGGCACAGCAGTATCACCGGTCTGGGGCTCGATCCGGCCGAATACGATCCATCGGTCCCGACTCGGGTTTTCCAGGACCTACTCGCCCGGCACGACATTCCGACTCTCGACCTCGGCCCACCGTTTGCCGCCGGGCTGTCCCGGGACCCAAAGCTCTATTTCCGATTCGATCGGCACTGGACCGTCGAGGGCCATAAACTGGCTGCCGAGGAGCTGGCGGAATTCCTCGTTGCCCACCGGTGAACCGCCCGCAACTCAGAACCCTCATTCCTGAGCCCTCAAGCCCTCAGAACAGAACCATGGCTCCGTCAGGCCTGGCCGACAGGTCTGCCTCAAATCGACAGGCGATACAGCATCCAGTAGACCAGGACTCCGGTAACGGAGACGTAGAGCCAGATAGGCAGGGTCCAGCGTGCGATCGCCGCGTGTTTGTCGAACCGACCCCGCAACGCCCGAATCAGCGTGATCGCCGCCAGTATCGGTACCGCTGCTGCCAGCACCGAGTGAGTCAGCAGCATCGTCAGGTAGAAGGTCCTGAGCATTCCCGTTCCCTGGAAGCGCACGGAGCCGACCTGCGAGTGATAGAAGAGATAGCTGACGAGGAACAGGACGGAGCAGACAAGAGCCGCCATCATCGAGGCCCTGTGAGCTCCGATCTTTCGTTGCCGGACCATGGCATAGCCCACCACCAGGAAGCTCGCGCTCAGAGCGTTGAGGAAAGCATTGACGGCGGGCAGCGTCGAGAGATCAGGCATGAGCTGATCCTATCTGTATCTGGCAGCCGGCCCCTGGGAATCTCCCATGGCTCGAGATCGTCACGTTCGAGTCGAGTTCTGAGAGACGCTCGGGCCTCCAGGGATTCCGTAGGAGGATCCCAGGGGCGCAAGGTCGCTCAGCCGGCGGCCGGTGTCAGTTTCTGCAATTGCTGATCCATCCAGGTGTCGAAATCGGCCTGCGAATGCACCTGGAAGAAGCCGCGCATGCGGTAATGACCGAGACCGCACAACTGCGCACAAGCGATCTCCCAACAGGACAGGTTGGCCGCGCAGCCAGGTAGCTGCGCTTCCTCGGGAGTCGTAGCCACCGGCATGAAGCGCACCGGGATCTCCATTCCCGGGATGGCATCCTGTTTGACCCGCATGACGGGCAAAGAGAAGCTGTGGATCACATCCTTGGTCGAAAGCAGGATGGTCACGGGCCGGTTCACCGGTAGGTGGAGCTGATTGATCGTCGTCACGTCGTCCCTGGCGAACGGATCCTGACGATCCAGGCCCAGGGGATTAGCGGCGTCGATCAGGGTCACGTCGGCGCGACCAAAGACGCCGTCAGGACCCGGGTAGTGAATATTCCAGGCAAACTGCTCGCTGACGACCCTGACCTGCAGGGTGTCCGCCTCGGGCGAATGGGGAGTCACCCATCGAGCCCAGGCCGGAATGCCGAAGCCGATCAGCAGGATGGCCTCGACCACAACGATACCCCCTTCCAGATACGAGGAGAAGTGGCTCTTGACCCCGGTATAGCTGGCTTGCGGGTTTCTGCCGGCTCGAAACCGGAGCAGTACATAGATGAAGTAGAGGCTCCAACCGACAAACAACACGAACATCAGCCAGTGCACAAGGACGAGGATGTTATCGATCTCCGCACCGTGCGCGGCAGCGTTTTCAGGCAGCCATCGACTCAAAATCGAATACATCTAGGGGGTCCCTCCATTCGCCGCCTGCAGCTCCTTCCGCTGGCTCCGAGCCCTCCGGGCACGCTGACGAAGGGACAAGAACAGTGCGGCGAAGCTACCCTGAACCACGGCCACCACTCCCAGCAGTAGAAGAATCGCGTTGTTCATTCCAGCAGTCATCGCCGAATCCTCGGCGCCGTAGCAGACGGCGCAGCCGGCGGCAGGCTCCGAAACTGCCACGACCGCGACGACAGCCAAAGAAGCCACGATCCACCCTCTGACAGCCACTCGACTCTGGATTCCGGCAGTCGGAACCAGATCGGCACGACGCCTCGTCACTCGAGCCTCCTGAGCTTGCCGAAATACCGGGCAGCGTAGGCCGAGAGCAGAAAGCCGCTGACGGAGAAGATCACCGCCATCGCCAGTCCCTGGCGACTGGAGTGCAGTAGGTACTGCTGGATGCCCCAGGCAGCAACGCCCAGGGACAAGAGAATCGATACTACGATGAAAAAGACGTGGAAAGTTCGCAACGAGAGCATGATCAACCCAATCTGTCGTGGTAACCACCCAAGGGCAGGAGAAGCACCGCCAGAAAGAAGCCCATCGTCAGGATCAGCACCGCATAGATGAGCTTCCGTTCCGAGATCAGATGCATGAAGAAGGCCGCCACGAGGGAGCCCTTGATCGAAGCGATGAGCATAGCCAGGCCCACTGCCGAGCCGAAGCTCAAGTGTAGATAGCTGACACCTACCGTGACCAGCGTCAGACCCGCAAGGGCTACGAAGACCAGGATGTAGACCCTGGTTTCCTTCTTGATCTCCTCGGCGCTATGTCCACTCATCTGCGACTCCTCCTACCCGCTACAGCAGGTAAAGGGTGGGGAAAAGAAAGATCCAGACAAGATCCACGAAGTGCCAGTACAGCCCGACTACCTCGACTCGATTGGTGAACCTCTCTGGTTCTGTCTTCCACATCTTGCTGCCGGGCCCGAGCAGATAGGCGATGACGATCATCCCTCCCAGGACATGCAGACCGTGCAGTCCGGTCAGGGTGAAATAGGTCGCCATGAAATTGTCGTGAGAGGGATACAGGTGGTGCTCGAACTTGGTGGCGTACTCGATGGACTTGATGACCATGAACGCCAGTCCGAGAACAAACGTCAAGCCCATCCACTTTCGAAACTTGCCGAAGTTCCCGAGCCGCAACGCCGCCCATGACATGACCATCGAGACGCTGGAGGTGATGAGCACCATGGTGTTGACCGTTGCCAGTGGCACATTCAGCACCTCGTAGCCGTGCGGCCAGGAGGCGGCACCGGTCCGCAGCAGGATCAGGGCCGAAAACAGGGCTCCGAACAGCATGACTTCGGAGGCCAGAAAGAGCCACACCCCGAGCTTGGCGTTATAGAGGCCGGTATCGGGGCGCTGCTCGACGGTATATGGGATCTGCATGACTCTCCTCTGCTGTCCTCAAGCCACGGCGTTCTGCGGCAGAAAATCCTCGTCCGATCCTGGAGGGCTGTACTCGTAGGGTCCACGGGTGACCACGGGCAGCTCGGGGAAGTTGCCATGTGCCACAGGAGGCGAAGGCGCGGCAACCCACTCCAGGGTCGTGGCATCCCAGGGATTCGAACCTACCGTCACACCCTTCTTGATACTCACGAAGAGATTGATGATGAATGGGATCTGGGCCAAGAAAAGGCCCCAGGCCGAAACCGACATGAACAGATTCCAGTGCAGCACGTCCTGGGCATGGGAGTACTGCGCCCCACCGTCGTAGAGCCGTCTCGACACTCCGGCCAGGCCTTGAAGGAACATCGGCATGAAGATCCCGTTCATGAAGATCAACGAGGGCCAGAAGTGGAGCTTGCCCAGGCGCTCGCTCATCCGCCTACCGGTGATCTTCGGGAACCAGTAGTAGATGCCGGCAAAGATGGCGAAGAGGGTTCCAGGTGCCACCACGTAGTGAAAATGCCCGATGACGTAGTAGGTGTCATGCAGGTGGATGTCGCTCGGCGCCAGACCCAACGGCAGGCCGGTCAGACCGCCGATGCCGAACATCGGCAGGAAGGCCAGCGCGAAGAGCATCGGGGTGTTGAAACGAATGGAACCGCCCCAAAGGGAGATCAAAAGAGCGGAGAGGATGACCACCGAGGGTACGGAAATGATCATCGTGGTGGTCTGGAAGAAGGAGCTGATGGCCGTCCCCATGCCGGTCAGGAACATGTGATGCGCCCAGACGATGAACGACATGAAGCCCAGGAAGACCGATGCATAGACCATCGCCTTGTAGCCCCACAGTGGCTTGCGAGTGTTGTTGGCGATGACCTCCGCGACGATCCCCATGGCCGGCAGAATCAACACGTAAACCTCTGGATGAGCCAGAAACCAGAACAGGTGCTGCCAGAGCAGCGGGTTGCCGCCACCCGCGACCTCCAGCACCTCGCCGCTGATCACCAGGCCGCTTGGCAGGAAGAAGCTGGTGCCGGCCACCCGATCCATGAGTTGGAGAATTCCCGCCGCCTCCAGCGGTGGGAAGGCCAGCAGCAGCAGGAAGGAGGTCACCAGCTGCGACCAGATGAACATGGGCAGCCGCATGAAATCCAATCCCTCGGTACGAAGCTGAAAAATGGTGACGATGAAATTGACCGAGCCCAGAAGTGATGAGGTAATCAGGAAGATCATGCCCACCAGCCACCATGTCTGGCCCGAAGTCGCGATGTCGGAAAGAGGTGGATAGGAAGTCCAGCCCGAGTTGGCGGCGCCGCCGGGCACGAAGAAGCTGGCCAACATGAGAAGCCCGCCGGACAGATAGCACCAGTAGCTGGCCAT
>JAUVRX010000300.1 GCA_030597375.1 Acidobacteriota bacterium | reverse complement strand
AGGAGATCGCCTGGCAGATAGGTGTGAATGTCTGCCCACTGCATCCTCTTCAAGGGTTCGAGATCCTGCCGCCAGAAGCGACGGAAATGCCACAGGTCGTCGTAGTCGGTGAGCTCGAGTGCGGGACCGAGAAGCGCCTGGCGCTGCTGCGTCGTGAACGGTCCCAGGAAAGCGGCATAGCGCTCCAATCCGGTAGCAGCGCGACGCTGAGCCGACCGAGTGCCGCGGGACAGAGGTGGCAGGAGAGCCGCCATCACCCGGTTGACGAAGGTCGAGCGGTCGGTCAGCCACTTGCTGTACCACTGATAGCCACAGAAGAGCTCGTCTCCTCCCTCGCCGCTGAGGGCCACGACCGCGTGGCGACGCGCCAGGCGTGACACCAGATAGTTGGCCCAGGCGCCAGTGTCTCCGAACGGCTCATCGAAGACACCAGGCATGACGTCGAGAGCCTCGTCCAGGTCGATCGAAGAGGCCAGGCTCTCGTGGTGCTCGGTTCCAAAGTGGTCGGCGATGAGACGCGCTACCGGAGCTTCGTCCCGTCGTTTGATGTCCATTGCGAGGGTGACGGTGCGGGGTCGATCCAGGTGTGCGACGACAGTGGTGGAGTCGATTCCCCCACTCAGGAAGACGGCCACCGGCACATCTGCGATCGTATGGGCGGGGACGATCTCGCTCAGCAGATCGTCGAGCCGGGGTACGGCTTCGTCGAAATCTCGGATTTCGACCTCGGTGGAGGGGCTCCAGTAGCGGGCGATGCTGAGCTGCCCATCCCAGGTCAGGGTGTGACCTGGCGGCAACTCGTGGATTCCAGAATAGACCGTCTTGGGCTCGGGGATGTACTTGTAGGTGAAGTAGTCCCGCAGGGCGGTCTGGTCGATGTGAGGCTGGCCAAGCTCGAGCAGAGCTTTGATCTCGGATGAGAAGGCGAGGCCTCCAGGCAGCTGGCGATAGAAGAAGGGCTTGATCCCGAGACGGTCGCGGACCGCGAACAGGCGCTGCCGTTTCGCATCCCAGATGGCAAAAGCGAACATGCCCCGAAGTTGATCGATGCAGCGAGCGCCGTCGCGGGCGTAGAGATGCAGGAGGACCTCTGTGTCGCCGTCGGAGTGAAACGGGCCTTCGAGCTGTTGCCGCAGCTCTCGGAAATTGTAGATCTCCCCATTGTAGGTGAGGGTGAAATCACCGTAGGTCATCGGTTGGTTGCCGGCCGGTGAGAGGTCGAGAATGGCCAGGCGGGTATGCCCCAGGTGCACACCGGGAGCTCTCCAGACCTGCTGGTGGTCTGGACCCCTGTGAGTCAAGCGCTGGGTCATCCGCTCGATGACCTCGGGCTCGGGTGGGTTACCGACGATGCCGACGATGCCGCACATTTCTAGTCCAGACCTATTCGATCTGAAATTACCTTGCCGGGTTGATTAAACTGCAAAGTCAAAGCGGCGCAAGGTCCCAAGATGACCTCTTCCTCAGCAGCGATCGACAGGACTCCGTTCTTCTCGGTGGTCATACCCTTCTTCAACGAGGAGGCGGCCATTCCAGATCTGTTAGCGGAGGTTCTGGAAGTCATGGAAGGCATGGGGCGTTCGTATGAATGTCTCTGTGTCGACGATGGCAGCGGTGATGGTACCGCAGAGAGAATTCGGTCGTTCGAAGAGCGCCCATCGTCGCCGGTGCGAAGGATAGAGTTCGTGGAGAATCGGGGGCAGGGTGCTGCCCTCTATCGCGGGCTCCAGGAGGCAGCCGGCGAGATCGTCATCACCCTCGACGGCGACGGTCAGAATCACCCGGGGGACATCCCGATGCTGCTCGAGCGCTTGGAGTCGAACGATCTGGTCTGCGGCATTCGGGCCGAGCGCAAGGACTCCTGGTTGCGTCGATTCATGTCTCGGCTGGCCAACGCCGTACGTGGCTGGCTGCTGCAGGATGGAGTCCGCGATGCGGGTTGTGCCCTGAAAGTGATGCGACGCGAGGTCGTGTATTCGCTGATTCCCCTCAAGACCCTGTACTCGTTCATACCAGCGATGGCAGCGGCAGCGGGCTTCCGCATTGCGGAAATTCCAGTCCGACATCGGCAGCGTCAGGGTGGGAAGACGAGCTACGGCCTGCTGGTCTTTCTCTGGCGGCCCCTGGTGGATCTGATGGGTCTCGCCTGGTACCGGAGGCGCTGTACCCTGACACCCGAGGACTGCCGGTCCGCTGCCGCGAGGGACGCCGCCAGGTGAGCCGACGAGTCCTGGCGCTGGCCCTGGCCATCATCGCGCTCTATCTGATCTTTCTCGGTCGACACGGGCTGGGTGAGTCGGACGAGGGTCGCTACGCCGAGATCGCGCGCGAGATGAAGGACTCCGGGGATCTCCTGATTCCCACCCTCAACGGCATTCCCCATTTCCAGAAGCCACCGGTGATCTACTGGAGCACCGCCGCCAGTCTTGCTGTCCTGGGGGAGAACGAGGTGGCCGCACGAATGGTCTCGCTCTTGGCGGCCCTTGGTGTGTTGGCCTTGACTTATTGGATCGGTCGGTGGTGGTTCGATAGCGCCACGGGGCTCGCGGCGGTCTGGCTCCTTGCGGGCTCCTGGCAATTCTTCATGCTGAGCCGGTCGCTGACCCCCGACATGATGATGACGTTCTGGTCGACGGCGGCTATCGCCGGTTTCGTCTGGGCCAGCCGTTCGCAGACGACCACGAGGGCTCGCTTTCTGCCCTACTTCGCCTGCATGGGGGTGGCCTTTGCCACCAAGGGACCCATGGGTCTGTTGGTGCCCCTGTTCACCGGCATTGGTTGGCAGTGGGGAAGCCGTGGCAGCGATCGGCCGAGGTCGAGGGTCCCCTGGATCGCCGGCCTGGTCTTGACTGTGATCCTGGCCCTGGGCTGGTTTGCCGCGGCGAGCCTGCGTCACCCGGAGTTGGGTCGCTATTTCTTCGAGTTCGAGTTTCTGAATCGATTCCTCTCGAAGACTCATGGTCGCAGTCAGCCCATCTGGTACTTCATCCCGGTCTTGCTGGTGGGTTGGCTGCCCTGGACCCCCTTGTTTCCTCTGGCCTTGTCAGGCAGCCGGGGGAGACCCCGGGCAGACACCGATGACCGGGCCGTTCGGTGGGCGTTGATAGGCTGGCTAGTGATCCCTTTCGTGCTGCTCTCGCTGAGCGGCTCGAAACTGCTGACCTACGTTCTGCCGCTCTTTCCCGGAATGGCTCTCTGGTTGGCCAGCGGACTGCTGTCTCGGGGAAAGAGCCGAGCTCTCACGGTCGCCGTCGGTGCCCAGATGCTTCTGGTTGTGGGTCTGGGCCTGGCTGTCGGGGCTCTGGT
>JAUVRX010000020.1 GCA_030597375.1 Acidobacteriota bacterium | reverse complement strand
GGGCCATGAAAGAAATGATTGAAACCGACTTCCAGCAGGTTCGCCACCGACTGATAGGTGGCGATGTGACCCCCGAGGTCCTTGCCCTCCCGGTTGGCTCTCACCACCATGGCCATGGCATTCCAGCGGATGATGCTCTTGATCCGGCGCTCCAGGGCCGCGTCGCCCTGCCGCCGCTCTTCCTGGTGCACCGGGATGGTGTTCAGGTAGGCCGTGGTCGCGTTGTAGGGCAGATAGGCACCCGAGCGCCGCGCCTTGTCGACCAGGGACTCGATCAGGAAGTGGGCGCGCTCCGGTCCGTCCCTTTCGATGACCTCCTCGAGCGCCTCCTTCCACTCCCGGGTCTCCTGAGGATCGAGGTCCTGTTCGAGGGGATTGCTTTCTGGTTCGGTCTTCATGGCTCCTGCACCTCGTGTCCATGGGGATGGTTGGAGACCACCCCACGTAACCCCGTTTTTAAGATTCCTTCGCGATGATTGTCGCCAGCGTCGGCGTATTCTATGTCACCGCCTACGAGGCCGGTGCTTCAGTGTCAGAGAGCAGAGCAGCCGGAATCTCCAAGAGACGCAGGCGCGAGGGTCGATCCTCGGCCACATCCACCCAGATCAGATAGAGATGGTCCTCGATTCGTTCCAGGCGTGGAAAGCCGCTGGCCCGAGCACTATGGGTTCGTGCAACGGTAACGCTCTTGCCGACAGTCCCAGCCGAGGTCAGCAGACCCAGCTTCACCTCAGCTTTGTCCGTACCGCTGGCCAGCCAGCTGACGATCGCCCCACCCTCGCCTGTTGACACCAGATCCACTCGCCCTGCAGGATTGTCACCATCGATAAGGATCGGTTCCGCAAAGCTCGCACCACCATCCCGAGAGACCGCGGCCTGCACTCGTGGGCTGTCACCCGCAGCGGTGAACCAGGCCACGAACAGACCTTCGTCTGCCACGGTGATTGCCGGACCATTGACCGGGCAACCCGGGATCTTCCATCCATCGGACGCTACCGGAACCGTGGGGCCCCATTGATCGGCTTCGCGTCGCACGATCCCGATGTCTCTGATCTCCTCCTGGCTCCGATCCCTGAAGACGACCAACGGCTCACCATCAACGAGAGTTGCGGTGGTGGAGCAGCAGTCGCAGACCCGTTCGTCCACGATCTCGGACGGGCCGATCTTCTCGCTCACCACCGCGGTTCGCAGGCTCATGGGACCACCCTCGGGCATCGCTCGGCCATCGAGCCAGAAGGCCCGCACCGCATCGGCCTCCGATACCCAGGAGACAAAACCATGCTCTGTCGGAGTTGCGTCGTCGTTGAGCTGGCCTAGCGGCTCCCAACTCTGACCCTGATCTATGGAGCGCGCGAGGAAGATCGAGTAGGCGTAGGTGTCCCCACCGGTCTTGGCCAGCCAGTGAGCCAGCAGGCTGCCATCAGGCGCCTCGATCAGAGCCGGTATATCGGCCCAGTTGGCGAAGAACCTGTCGCCTTCGGCGATTGTGATCGGCGCCAGCCATTCATCACCGACCAACAGAGAGAATCGCAGCCGATGACCCGAGCTGCCGTCCTCGGGCTCGCTCTCTTCCAGCCACGTCGCCGCCAGGCGACCACCCACGACAGCCAGATTGGGAGCCAGGGAATCAGGTGCGGCAGGTGGGTCGAGCGCCCGCCACTTCGGCTCGGCTCCTTCCTGGGTACCGGCAGCCTCGGGAAGCCCTCGAGACGAGCCGCCATCGCGAGAGCAAGCCAGAAGCGAGACCACTACCGCAACAAAGACAGCAGTGACCAGGCAACTCTTGAAATACTCGGGGCTCTTCAGTCCACCGCCTCCGAGTTCGACGGTCCTTCTTCCTCTTCCATATGGACCATCCCTGGAACCTCTTCCAAGCCCGCCATGACGACTGTGCCGCAGGCCAGCCGCGCTCCCGCGGCTCCGGTGGGCTGAGATTCGAGATCGTCCTCTCCCTCGTGCAGGATCACAGCTCGACCGATGACCGTGTTCTCGGCGGCGGGATCGACCGTCAACATGGAGGTCAGGAGCTCGAGGCGACCCGTACCATCCTCCTCGACGAGGATGTTGCCGAAATCACCAGCGTGACGGATGACATCGTCCGGGCCGCCGTGCGGGTCACCGGTGGGATTGAAATGACCGCCCGTCGAGGTGAAATCTGGGGCGCTGCAGTCGCCCTTCTCATGCAGGTGGAACCCGTGGAGACCCGGAGAGACTCCGGCGATCTTGGCTACCACCACCACACCCTCGCCTGTCTGGGTGAAGGTCACCGTTCCCGAAACCTCGGTGCCGGCACGAGGCATCAGAACGGCGATGGCTTCCTGCGCTACCTCTACGACTTCGACCACCTGGGCCACGGGCTCTGAGGAAGCCTCGGGTGGCGGCGCCTCCGCCTTGGGCCCACAGGCGATCACACCGACGAGAAGAACAAGCACGAATGAAGAGAGTGAGAGCTTGGACATGATGTCTCCTTACAAAATCCTTCACTGTTTCAGGGGATCAAGATTCTAACGGATCTCTCGACCTACCGTCGTCAGCCTCGTCCCGACCGGCATGGGTCGGTGCCCTGGCCCGCTGTGCTAGCCTTCCCGCCAACCCGCGACCGGTGGGTGATACCGCGTTTCTTTCTGGAGGGTTCCATGCGCGAGAAGCTTCTGGCCCTGATCGTCGGACTCCTACTGTCCACTGCGGTATCGGCAGCTCCACCCACACCCGAAGAGTTTCTGGGGTTCCCCGTAGGAGCCGAGCGCAAGCTCGCCTCCTACGGTCAAGTCCTCACCTACCTGCGACAGGTGGCGGCTGCCTCCGACAGGATCTCCATCGATGAGCTCGGAGACTCGACACTGGGCAACGAAATGGTGGCCGTGGTCCTCACCTCCGAGGACAACCAACGGAACCTCGACCGTTATCGGGAGATCGCACGCCGACTCGCCAACGCCGATCAGCTGACCGAAGCCGAGGCCGCACTCCTCATCGACGAAGGCAAGGCCATTGCGCTCATCACCTGCACGATCCACTCGACAGAGGTGGGCTGCACCCAGATGGCCATGGAATTCGTCCATGATTTCGCCACCACCGTCGATCCCGAGAAGCTGGCCTGGATGGAGGAGATGATCGTCCTGCTCATGCCCTCGATCAACCCGGACGGCCAGATCATGGTCGTCGACTGGTACAACGAGTACCTCGGTACGGAGCTCGAGGGCGGCCAGATGCCCTGGCTCTACCACCACTACGTCGGCCACGACAACAATCGGGACTTCTACATGCTGACCCAGAAGGAGTCTCGAGTCGTCAACCAGGTCCTCTACCACCAATGGTTTCCGCAGGTCTTCTTGGACGAGCACCAGATGGGCTCCACGGGACCTCGCATGTTCGTACCCCCGCAGACCGACCCGCTGGATCCCGAAATCCACTCACTGATCTTTCGCCAGGCAGATCTCATCGGCACGAACATGAGCTTTCGCCTCGAGGAGGCGGGCCACACGGGGGTCGGCCACAACATGATCTTCGACAGCTACTGGCCAGGCGGCACTCGCAACACCGCCTGGTGGAAGAACGTCACCGGCCTTCTGACCGAGGTGGCTAGTGTGCGGATCGCCACACCCATCTACGTCGATCCCGGCGAGCTCAGTGGTGGGCGAAAAGGTCTGCCCGAGTACACGCGGAGGGCCAATTTTCCATCTCCGTGGCCAGGTGGCGATTGGACCTTGAGAGACATCGTGGACTACGAACTGGTCGCCACGTGGGCCTTGGTGGAGACCGTATCGGAGAACCGGCCGGAGTTCCTGCGCAACTTCTACCGCATGGGAATGGAGGCGGCGCAGGCAGGCAAATCTGATTCGCCATCGGCCTGGATCGTCCCTCCGGAGCAGCACGACCCGGTGGCGGCCGGCCGACTGGTGGAGCTGCTGCTGGAGCACGGTGTCAGGGTCTACACCTCCGATCGACCGTTGCAGCTCGGCATCACCACCTACCCGGAGGGAACCCACGTCATCCCCGCCGCGCAGCCCTACCGCGCCTTCTTGCTCACCATGCTTCGGCCCCAGCGCTATCCAGAGGTCGTGCCCTATCAGGGTGGGCCCATCTATCCACCCTACGACGTCACCTCCTGGTCGCTGCCCATCGCCCTGGGTGTCGAGGTGGTCGAGACCGATCGACCGCTACCCGGGACCCTGCGCCGGATCGAGGCACCAGTCTGGCCGCAGGTCATTCTGGCCGAGGGCTCCGGGGGGTACCTCATCCCCCACAGCGCGGACTCGGCGTTCAAAGGGCTCAATCGCCTGCTGCGGGAAGGCAAAGAGGTCTACTGGCTGCTGACGCCACCTGCAGGAAGTCGGGTCGGGGACATCTGGTTGCCGCCCGGTGTGCTCTCCCTGGGTGAGGTGACGACCCTGGCCGACGAGCTGCACCTACCTGTGCGCTCGCTCGAGTCCCCTCCCTCCGGAGATCGCTTGCGCGTCCGTTCCTCGACGGTCGGGCTCTTCAAGCCATGGGTGGCCAGCATGGACGAGGGATGGACCCGGTGGGTCCTGGAACAGTACGAGTTCCCCTTCATCAATCTGAACAACGACGACATCAAGGAAGGCTCCTTTCGGGGCGCAGTGGATGTGCTCCTGTTCCCTGATGTCAGCTCTTCGATCATCGGCAAGGGAGAGCCCGATTCTCCCAGGGCGAAGCAGTTCTGGACGCCATTGCCTGCAGAGTATTCGGGTGGGATCGCTCCTGAGGGTGAGGACGAGATCAAGAAATGGGTAGAGGCGGGCGGCACGGTGGTGGCCATGGATTCGTCGAGCGACTACTTCATCGAGTTGTTCGGACTGCCGGTGAGCAATGTTCTCGAGGGAATCGAAGAGGAGGTTTTCTCGGCTCCCGGAACCATGGTCAGGATGCTGGTGGATGTCGACAACCCCATGGGATTCGGAATGCGACCCGAGGAGGTCGCCTATTTCGCTGGCTCGGCAGCCTTTCAGACCAGGGTGCCCGACCCTCGATTCGAGCGCCAGGTGATAGCCCGCTATCCGGATCACGAGGCCGATATCGCGGTGAGCGGCTACATCAAGGGAGCCGAGCTCCTGGAACGACGTGCCGCAGTAGTCGAGTATCGTGTCGGTGAAGGTCGTGTCGTGCTGATAGGGTTTCGCCCGCAGCACCGTGCACAGACGGTTCGCACCTTCAAACTGTTGTTCAACTCGCTCTATCTGCCTGGGCTGGAGAAGGTGACAGGCACTAACGAGTAGCCGCCTCCATCTGGTCGATCAGATCTTCGACCACCGAGAATCCGCCTCGCCAGAAATCTGCGTCGGTGATATCGACACCGACCTTCGACAAGATCTCCTGCGGGCGCTGTGATCCGCCGGCGGCCAGAAGCTCCAGATACCCGGGGATGAAGGCCCTGCCCTCCTCCTTGTAGCGCCGATACAGCGCCAACACCAGCAGCTGTCCAAAACTGTAGGCATAACAGTAGAACGGTGTCTGGTAGATGTGCGGAATGGTGATCCATTCGTGCTGGAACTCAGGGCCAATCTCGACGCTGTCACCGAACTGCTCTTCCAGCCCGGCCTGGTAGAGCGCATTGAGCTCGGCAACCGACTTGCCGGCCCGCACGGCATCGTGGGCTGCGATCTCGAAACGGACAAAGAACGCCTGCCGGAGTACGGTGGCATAGATGTCATCTACCGCCGAGGCCAGTAGCTCGCGCCGGACCTGTGGGTCCTGCTCCTCGGCGAGCAGGCGATCGGTAAGCAGCATCTCAGCGAAAACCGAAGCCGTCTCGGCCAGCGGCAGCACGGGATTCTGGGTCAGCACCGAGTGGTCGTCGGACATCATGCTGTGGATCGCATGGCCCAACTCGTGAGCCAAGGTAGCGACATCCCTCACCCTGCCGGTGTAGTTGGTCAGTAGCCAGGGTGTTTGGCTCGGCAGCACCGTGTAGCAAAAGGCCCCGCCCTTCTTACCCTTGCGAATGGCGCTATCGATGTGATTTTCGGCAAAGACCCGCTCGGCCATGGCCGCCAGGTCGGGATGGAAGGATGCGAAGGTGTCGAGTACCAGGCTGACACCATCCGAATAGGGAATCTCTTTCTGGGATTCGGCAAGCGGTGCGTAGAGGTCGTAGCGGCGGAGACGATCCATTCCCAA
This sequence comes from Acidobacteriota bacterium, assembly GCA_030597375.1. Lineage (GTDB taxonomy): Bacteria > Acidobacteriota > Thermoanaerobaculia > Multivoradales > JAHEKO01 > JAUVRX01. The sequence continues at coordinate 18,100 of JAUVRX010000020.1, read as the reverse complement.
CCAACCTGCCTTGAGACGAAAGTATCGTTGGTAGACGCTGCTCTTTTCGCGCACGACCTCCAGCAGGGTCGCAACCGCCTCGTCGGGAATGTCGTTGGCCATGTTGCGGACTGCAATCGGCGAGGCAAAGCCCCTCAACTGGACGTTTTCGCTGTACCAATCACGGAGTCGATGGATGTAGATCTGGCCCAACAGGGTCGCTTCGGACTCGAAGCCGCGAAACAGCTCTCGATAGGTGGCAGCGCGCAGGTCGGGATCCGGCGAGTAGACATTGGCTACGAGCTCATCCCGGGTCAGCTCCTTCTGCTCGCCATCGACCTCCAGCCGGAACTCCAGCCTATTGGTGAGCATGGAATACAGGGTCAGCACCGCATCCATGCCGTCGGCATCTTTCAGGTTGATGATCTGCTCGGAGCTCTCTCCCAGAGTGAAGGGACGAAGGCGGCGCAGGTTCTCGAGGAAATGACGACCGTCGGCGTGTTGGGAATCCGAAGGCAGCAGAGCGTCGGCAGCCCCGTCGTCGAGTTGCTTCCACCACACAGAGAAGAAGAGCACCCTGTTCTGGACGTCGGTCAGAACCTGCTCGACCCGGTTCTTGAAGTCCAGGGCGGCCTGGTCCTGGGTATCGGAGGCGAACCAGAGATATCCGTAGGCTGCCAGCACCTCCACCTTCTCCACCAGGGCCTCGTACTGGCGGACGACCTCGAGAAGCTCCTGCTGGTCTATGTCGGCAGACAGAACCCCTCGCCTGCCTTCGAAGGCCTGCACCATGACCTCGAGTGAAGCCAGGCGCTCCACGATGATCTCTTCGCTCGGCTCCGGCAGCAGCTCGGTGAGCTCCCAGGCCGTGGGCCTCAGCGCTCCGACCTCCAGACCATGACTCACTGTCATCCGTCACCCTCCAAAGCACAACAGAGATGTGCGGCACTCTTCCAAAGGGCCCCACCCGACCGTGTGATCCTGTGAAGCGACGTTGTTACACGCTCTTCTACTCGGTAGACGCGGCCCTGCCGTCATCCGACAGTGCAGCCTTCAGGGTATGCCAGGCGAGGGTGGCACATTTGACCCTCACAGGAAACTCCCGCACACCGGCGAAGACGGCCAACTTGCCGAGCTCCGGACCGACAACCGCCACGACACTCGGATCGCCGGTAAGCAGTTCATGGAACGCCTCGAAAAGGGTCTCCACCTCTGCCACGCTCTTACCCTGAACCATCTCGGTCAGGATCGAGGCCGAGGCGGTGGAGATGGCACAGCCCTGACCCTCGAACCGCACCTCCTCGACGCGATCTCCGTCCATCTTGAGGTAGAGCGTCAGCTGGTCACCGCACAGTGGGTTGTACCCCTCCGCGCTGTGATCGGCGCCCTCGATCTGCCCGAAGTTCCGGGGACGTCTGTTGTGATCGAGAATGACCTCCTGGTAGAGGTCCATGAGCTCCGACATCAGCCGAAGATCTCCTGCACCTTGGCCACTCCGGTCACCAGTCGGTCAATCTCCTGACGAGTGTTGTAGAGGGCCAGAGAGGCGCGGACCGTTGCGGGTACCCCGAAGTGGTCCATCACCGGCTGCGCACAGTGGTGACCGGCTCGTACGGCAATCCCCTCACGGTCGAGAATGGTGCCGACATCGTGGGGATGGGCACCCTCGATGAGAAAGGAGACAACGCTGGCCCGGTGGGTCGCGGTGCCCACGAGCCGAACCCCTGGCACGGCAGAAAGCGCCTCGGTAGCGTAGTCCAGCAGTCCACTCTCATACTGGCGAATCGCTTCCAGGCCGAGGCCCTGGAGGTAGTCCACCGCAGCACCCAGCGCAATCGCGCCGACGATATTGGGGGTGCCGGCTTCGAACCGAGCCGGTGGCTCCGCGTACTCGGTCTTGGCAAAGCTCACCGAGCGAATCATCTCTCCGCCGCCCTGGTAGGGTGGCATGGCGGACAAGAGATCCCACCGGCCATACAGCGCACCGATTCCGGTCGGCCCGAACATCTTGTGCCCTGAGAAGACGAAGAAGTCGCAGTCCAGAGCCTGGACATCCACCTTCATGTGGGGCACCGCCTGCGCCCCATCCACGAGTACCGGTACATCCTGGGCGTGGGCCATCTCGATCATGCGCTCCACGGGGTTGATGGTCCCCAGGGCGTTGGAAACGTAGACCATGGCCGCCAAGCGGGTGCGCTCGTTGAGAAGCTTCTCGTACTCTTCGAGGATGACCTCGCCCCGGTCGTCGATGGGGGCGACCCTGAGTGTCGCACCCGTCTGCTCGCAGAGCATCTGCCAGGGAACGATATTCGAGTGGTGCTCCATCTCCGTGATGAGCACCTCGTCCCCCGCCTCTACCCGACCGCGGCCGAAGGTGGAGGCCACCAGATTGATGCCTTCAGTGGTACCTCGTACGAAGACGATCTCCTCGGGCCGGGCCGCTCCAACAAAGCCCTGCACCTTGCGGCGCGCTTGCTCGTAGGCCTCGGTGGCCTTTTGTGACAGGTAGTGAACTCCTCGATGAACGTTGGAGTAGTACTCGCGGTAACAGCGGTCCTCTTCATCCAGCACCGACACCGGCTTCTGGGTGCTGGCGGCGTTGTCCAGATAGACGAGCGGCTTGCCGTAGACTCTCAGGCCCAGAGCAGGGAAATCCTGCCGTATCTTGTCGACATCGAACGGGTGCTTTTCCGCCGAAGAAGAGCCGATATTCTTCGCTTCGTGCAGCATGGCCATAGGCGCAACGGAGCTTACACCGCCTGTCGGACGATGTCGCCCTTTGGCAGGCGCCGGAAAAGGAACTCCTCCAAGTCCCGTCGAACCGCTCCGACCTTGATGCGCTCCACGATGTCGGCCGCAAAGGCATACGTCAGCAGGCTGCGCGCCGCCTCTTCGCCGATACCTCGCGAGCGCAGATAGAAGATCGCCGTCTCGTCGAGCTGGCCGACCGTCGAGCCGTGAGTGCATTTGACGTCGTCCGCGAAGATCTCCAGCTGAGGATTCGAGTTGCAGATCGCATCCGGAGAGATCAGCAGGTTGCGATTCGTCTGCTTGGCATCGGTCTTCTGGGCTCCACGGTGCACATAGATGCGTCCGTTGAAGACCGCCCTGGCTTTGCCCTCGAGGATCCCCTTGTAGAGCTCGTGGCTGTCACAGTTGGCCGCCACATGGTCGACTCGCATGTGGTTGTCCACCACCTGACTTCCTTCCACCATGTAGAGACCGTTGAGTGTCGCCTCCCCCCCTTGTCCGTCTAATACCGCATTCACATCGTTACGCACCAATCCACCTCCCCAGGAGATGGAATGGGACGAAACGTTGCTGTCGCGGCCCAGCAGGAGCTGAAAAGTGGCCATGTGGAACGCCTCGGTGGACTCCCGCTGCAGCTTGTAATGATCGACGACCGCATTGTCCTCGGCCACGATCTCGGTAACGGGTGCCGTGAGATATGCCCCTTCGCCCACCGTCACGTACTGCTCGACGACGGTCACCTGACTGCTCTCGCCACTGACGATCAGATTGCGCGGAAAGAAGGCGATCGGGTCGGCCGCCGGACGGCCGACCAATACCAGGTTGATCGGCTGCTCCACCACCTGGCGCCGAGGCACCCAGATGAAGACGCCGTCTCCATAGAAAGCGGTATTGAGGGCTACGAAGGGATGATTCTCGAAGCTGGCTAACCTGCCCAGATGGGGCTCGACCTTCTCCGGGTGCTTCTGCAGGGCCTCGACAAGGCTGCAAACGATGACGCCCTCGGGCAGACTGTGCAGATCCGACAACTCGGGGACGAACCGACCGTTGACGAGGGTCAGCTGGATGGTTCCATCGTAGAAGAAAGGCTGGAGGCTGTCCGCCGTCACTCCGTCAGTGGCGACATCCACTCCAAAAGGGGTCCGGGCGATGGGAGCCACGTTCGTGAAGCGCCATTCCTCCTGTCGCAGGGTTGGGAAGCCGAGCGTCGAGAAACGCTCGATTGCCTGTCGCCGCTGTTGTCGCAAACTCTCGGGCTGGGAGGCGGGCAGGCCCTGCTCGAAGGCTTCGAACACCTCTACGAAGCGCTCTGTGTTGCTTGCCGTCATTGTGGTTGTCATGGCTGTTCGATCTCTCCCCATCTAGGCGCCCACCGGCTCGCCCGCCCCGAGGGGCTCCTGCAGCCAGACGTAGCCCTTGTCTTCGAGCTCGAGGGCCAGCTCCTTACCGCCCGAGCGAACGATTCGCCCATCGAGCAATACATGAACGACATCTGGAACGATGTAGTTGAGCAGCCGTTGGTAGTGGGTGATGACGAGAAACGCACGGTCCTCGCGTCGTAGCGAGTTGACGCCTTCGGCGACGATCTGCAAGGCGTCGATGTCGAGTCCCGAGTCGGTCTCGTCGAGCACCGCGAGAACCGGGTCGAGCACCGACATGTGGAAGATCTCGTTCCGTTTCTTCTCGCCACCGGAGAACCCTTCATTGACGGGACGATTGAGCAGCGCCTCGTCCATCTTCACGATCTTCATCTTCTCGCGCACGTAGACGAGGAAGTCCATTGCATCCATCTCCTCCAGACCCCGGTGCGTGCGAATCGCATTCAGTGCCGCCTTGAGGAAGTAGACATTGCTGACACCGGGAATCTCGACCGGATACTGGAACGCCATGAAAATGCCTTCGCGGGCACGCACCTCCGGTGCCATCTCCAGCAGATCCTGACCCTTGTACAGAATCTCACCCGCGGTCACCTCGTAGTCCTCTTTCCCGGCCAGGATCTGAGCCAGGGTGGACTTGCCCGACCCGTTCGGACCCATGATGGCGTGGATCTCACCCTCATTGACTACCAGATCCACTCCCTTGAGGATCTCCTGCTCTTCGACCCGCGCGTGCAGGTTCTTGATCTCCAACATGCTCATCTTGTTATCCCCTACTGTTGGTTTCTTCGATATCTGATTCCGTGACGCCCGGCGGAATTCCGCCGCGCGTCACGAGGTTTCGTCCGACTCAGCCCACACTGCCTTCCAGGCTGATCTCCAGCAGCTTCCTCGCCTCAACGGCAAACTCCATGGGCAGCTCGTTGAAGACCTCCTTGCAGAAGCCGTTGACGATCATCGACACCGCATCCTCGGTGGCGATGCCACGTTGGTTGCAGTAGAAGACCTGGTCCTCACCGATCTTCGAGGTCGAGGCCTCGTGCTCCATCTGAGCGCTGGGGCTCTGCACGTCGATGTAGGGAAAGGTGTGGGCACCACACTGGTCTCCGATCAGCATCGAGTCACACTGCGAGAAGTTGCGGGAGTTCTCGGCACTACTGAGAATCTTCACCGCGCCTCTGTAGGTGTTCTGGCCATGTCCAGCCGAGATTCCCTTCGAGACGATCGTCGAGGTGGTGTTCTTACCGACATGAATCATCTTCGTACCGGTGTCCGCCTGTTGACGCCCCTTGCTGAGAGCGACCGAGTAGAACTCGCCCACCGATTCGTCTCCTTTGAGGATGCAGCTCGGGTACTTCCAGGTGATGGCGGAGCCGGTCTCCACCTGCGTCCAGGAGATCTTCGATCGTCGGCCGGCAGCCAGACCCCGCTTGGTGACGAAGTTGAAGACGCCGCCGACTCCGGTCTCGGGGTGCCCCGGATACCAGTTCTGCACCGTGGAGTACTTGATCTGCGCCTCTTCATGGGCATAGAGCTCGACCACTGCGGCGTGCAGCTGGTTCTCGTCTCGCATCGGCGCCGTGCAGCCCTCCAGATAGCTCACGTAGGAGCCTTCGTCGGCAATGATCAGGGTGCGCTCGAACTGGCCCGTGTTCTGGGCATTGATGCGGAAGTAGGTCGACAGCTCCATCGGACAGCGCACCCCCTTGGGCACATACACGAAGGAGCCGTCCGAGAAGACGGCCGAGTTGAGGGCCGCAAAGAAGTTGTCGGTGTGAGGCACCACAGAGAAGAGGTACTTCTTCACCAGCTCCGGATGCTCGCGGATGGCCTCTGAGATGGGGCAGAAGATCACCCCGGCTTCAGCCAGCTTCTCCTTGAATGTGGTGGCGACCGAGACGCTGTCGAAGACCGCGTCCACCGCGATTCCGGCCAGCATCTGCTGCTCCAGCAGGGGAATGCCCAACTTCTCGTAGGTGCGCAGAATCTCGGGATCCACCTCATCCAGACTCTTGGGACCGTCCTTGTTGGACTTCGGTGCCGAGTAGTAGGAGATCGCCTGGTAGTCCACGGGCTCGTATTTGATGTTCGCCCATGTCGGCTCCTTCAGGGTCTGCCAGTGTCGGAAGGCCTTCAAGCGCCACGCCAGCATCCAATCGGGCTCACCCTTGATCTTCGAGATCTGGCGGACGACCCCTTCATCCAACCCCGGTGGAAAGGTCTCCGTCTCGATCTCGGTAACGAATCCCGCTTCGTACTTCTGATCTACGTGTTGTTCCAGTAGCTCTGTATCGCTGGGTGCCATTTTGACAAGTTCCTCTAACCTCTATGGGTGAAAGACCGACCTTCAACGAGCCGTCACATCGGGGGCCATCTCGCGGCTTCCCAGCGTCACCAGGGCAGGAGTCGAGGGTCGAGCCATTTCCTCCAGGGTTATCTCACTCAATGCGTCTCGCAAGACGTGGTTGATGCGTTGCCAGTTTCCGCGCACAGGACAAAACGCCTCCTGGGTGCACTCTCCGGGGGACTCCTCGACGCACTCGGTCACCGAGATGGGACCCTCGAGCGCCTCGATGATCTCGGCGACCGTGATTCGAGCCGCCGAGCGAGCCAGACAGTATCCACCCTTCACGCCCCGTTGAGATTCCAACAGCCGGCCCCGGGTCAGGAGCTTGAGGATCTTGCTGACGATGGGCTGGGGAAGCCCTGCCTGCGTCGCCAACTCCGAGGCGTTCAGCCATCGGTCCTCGCTAGATGTGATGTGCGTCATCAGCACGATGGCGTAGTCCGACTGTTTCGTGATGCGTAGCATGCTCGCGTCGCTTTCCGCCGTTGATCCCTAGAAAACAGGACCGCTGTGGTCCGATTTAAAGACGCATCATACCAACGACCCTCCGGATGTCAAGAGACATGGTTCGGCGATCGGCTCAGCGTCAATCCAGTACCTCTCGTAGACGCTGGGCGAGAAGGTCGGTGGAAAAGGGCTTCTGCAGGAAATTCCTGGCGTCGGAGACCAGTCCACTACTGAAAAAGGCCTCGGCACCCTCACTGTATCCGGACATGAAGAGGATCTTGACTTCGGGCAACTTCGCTTCGAGCCGATGGGCCAACTCGAACCCGCCCATGCCCGGCATGACCAGATCGGTCAGCAGGAGATCGATCTTTCCAGACTCCTCCTCGACCAACTTCAGGGCCTCCCCGCCTTCGCACGCCTCCAATACCCGATAGCCCTTGGAGAGCATGAACCGCCGCAGCAGGCCTCTGACGGCGGGTTCGTCCTCGACCAACAGCACCGTTTCGGTGCCACTCGGACTTGTCGGCTCCACCACGGCCTCCGGAATCGGTTCCACGGACTCGGAAACGGCCGGCAGGTAGACCTCGAAACAAGCCCCCCTGCCTGGCTCGCTCTCGACCCGGATATGACCGTTGGATTGCTGCACGATGCCGTAGACCGTGGAGAGGCCGAGACCGGTACCCTCTGCAGGGTCCTTGGTGCTGAAGAACGGTTCGAAGATCTGTCCCCGAATACTGGGATCGATCCCAGTTCCAGAGTCCTCGAAGCGCAGCAAGACAAAGGGCCCTGGATCCAAGCCGAGCAGGGCCAGTGCCGATCCAGGGGTCACCGAGACGTTGGCCGTGTCGACCACCAACCGGCCACCGCGCGGCATGGCATCACGGGCATTCAAGGCCAGATTCAGGACCACCTGCTCCATCTGCCCGGGGTCCGCCTTGACGTTGGCCAGATCCGAATCGAAGCTTGCAACCAACTCGACCTGCTCTCCGAGCGAACGCCGCACCAGATTCTCCATGCTCTGCACCAGGTCGTTCAGGTTGATGGCCTGGGGCGAGCTGGATCGACGGCGACTGAGCACCAGGAGCTGGCGAGTCAGTGCTGCGGCCCGCTCACCCGCCGCCTTGATCTCATCGATCTCGGCTATCAGTGGACTGGCGGGGTCGAGCTGAGAGCGCAGCAGATCGCTTCGACCGTTGATGACCGTCAACAAGTTGTTGAAGTCGTGGGCGACGCCACCAGCCACTCTGCCCACCGCCTCCATACGCTGCGAACGAAGTAGCTGCTCCTCGAGCGAGCGCTGCTCGGTGACGTCGCGCAGCATGCCCCTCAACGCATAGAGCTTGCCGGATTCGTCCTTGACCACGGTGGTCGTCTCCAAGACCGTCACCGGGCTGCCATCCTTGCACCGCAGACGAAGCTCGTAGTCCCTCAAGAATCCCTTCTTCGTCAGGATCTCGAGCCCGAGCTGCCGCACTTCGGAATCGAGATACAACTCCTCGATGTCCACCCGCAGCAGCTCCTCCTTGCTGTCGTACCCGAGAAGACGAAGTCCCGCAGGATTGATGTCCAGAAGATGCCCCTCGGGGGTGCTGATGAAAAGAGTGTCGAGAGAGCCTTCGAAAATCTCCCGGTAACGCTCTTCCGAAGCGCGCAGGGCCTGCTCGGCTCGCCGGTGGTCGGTGACATCGCGATGCGTACCCCAAACCCGCACCAGGAACCGGTCATCCAGGATCCCGGTCAGATTGATCTGATGAAAGCGCGATCGACCCCGCCGGTCCACCTCCTCGACCTCCGCCGCCTCCAGATCGTAGTCGGACTCGATGAAGCGCTGCAGGTGATCCAAAACCTGAGGGTCGCTCTGCGACAGCAGGCGTTCCAGCGTCGCGCCCACGAGCTGAGACGGCGAATCCAAGCCGACCATGCTGGACAGTGCATTGTTGCATTCCGCGAGGTGGCCATGCCGATAGAGGAACTCGACCTGCTCGTTCTTCGAAAGCGAGACTGGCATGGGCTCGTCGAGCTCCAAACGCCAGATCCCCTCCGAGCTGTGAGCCAGGAAGTCCCGGTACCGCTCTTCACTGGCCCTCAGGGCGGCTTCGGAGCTGCGGACCTCAGTGACATCCAGTGCCACGCCTACCGTCCCTACGATCGACCCGTCGCCTTCCCGTAGGGGTTCCACCAGAGTGTGGAAACTCTGACCACCCCAATCCAGATCGAAGGCGAGAGACTCCCCCTCGAGCGCGCGGTGATGAGCCGCGATAGCCGGGAACTCCTCGTCCTCGGTACCGAAATACTCGAAGATCGATTGGCCGACCGCCTGGTTCGGTTGCAGCCCGAGACCAGCCAGGGCCGCGCCCTGGCTGGATGTGAACTTCAATTGAGTGTCGGTGGTCCATAGGACTGCCGGCAGCTGCTCGAGCATCACCCGCAACCGAGCCGCATCGTGCCGCAGAGCTTGCTCGACTCGCAAGAGCCTCTTCGTTTCTCGACGCTGGCGACGAGATTGCACCATCGCCCAGGCAACAGCCGCCGCCGCGAGAACCAGGAACAGGACCATAAGCGCGAAAGAGGGGGTCAACGGTCTCTCCAGGTCATCACCGGTTCACCCATGACAGCCGTCGAACCTATCAGTTGGCCCTGTGCCACGCTATCTCAGGCGTCGATACCGAGGTCCGCCAGTTGAGCTCTCGCCTGGGCCTGCCAATCGCGATTGGCCGCCGGGTTCGCTGGACTCGGATGGAGAATGCTCGCCACCCGAACCCCCGTCCCCTCGAGGGCGCGCCGAGCGCTCGACTCCGCGAATCGTCCGACACCGATGACCCAGATCGGGTCGAGCTCCTGAACGGAGAGTCGCAAGGCCTCGTCACAGGCATTCAACAGCGACTTGCGCTCACTGGCAGGAAGGCGATCCGGGGTTCGATTGCGACCACTGGACTCGAGAAACATCAGCGGGCAGTAGTTGGCGATGAAGAAGCGTTGGAAGAATCGCTCCGGTGTCTCGAATCGTTCTTTCGCCCAGCTCCAGACTCGCCGTCCGCTGACCTCACTACGGGAGCACGCCCATCCCTCGACAGGCCGCTTGGGGTGCTCTGAGGGCGGACGACCGACGGGACTGTCGATCCCCAACCACTCCTTGACGAAGGCGACCTCTCCGAAAGGGACTCCCGTCTGTGCCATGCCCCAGGGCCCGGGGTTCATCCCCAGCAGGACGACCTCCTTGGAACCCTGTCCGAACCGCAGCAGATACTCTCGGTGTGCCGGCCAGGCGTAGTCGAGTGGGTTATAGACATGAGTCACTGGTGAAGCGAAACGGAGAGGTTGAAGAGCCGCGGAGAGATCCTTTGCAATGGCAGGCAGACCGGACACGATGACCCCTTCTCGGCTACTCACGCGGCGGCATCGCCTTCGACAGCAGTTCGGCCGGATCGACTCCCATGGCCTCCGCGACTTTTTCGAGCAGGGCTCCGAAACGCTTCGGGTCGAGCACCACGAACAGCCCAACCGCGTCGGCAAAAGGCTCACCCGCATCATCGAGCAGCCTGCCGCGGGTGGTCACCTTTCTGCCATGGACCTTCTCCACCCAGGCCTCCAGCTTGGTGTCGGTCCCCAGGGGAATCAATTTCTCGAAATCGACTTCGAGATGCGCCGCCACGGAATGGTAGCCCGCCAACCAGGCGGCCGCTCCCATAGCCTCGTCGAGAACCGCCGCAATGCTGCCGCCGTGAGCATGACCCGGCGGACCGGCTGCTCCGGGTCCAAACCAGGCCCGACCCACCACGGCTCCATCGTCCCGCCGCCTGAAATACTGGACTCGCAGAAGGCCGCTTTGCGGCTTCCCACTGACAAAAGACCTCTGTCCCCCCTCTAGAGCGAGAGGTTCGAAGGGTTCCCAGTCGGCTTCTGCAGTCACTTCGGGAGGCAGCCCTGCCCCGTCCGTCTGATTCGTCGTCCGACGCTGTTTTCCCACCGCTATAATCCTCGAAGGATGTTGCGAACATGAGGCCCTCTCCACCCCCCTCACCCCCTCTGACTCAGGCCGAGCACTGGTTCAGAATCTTAGCTGAAACGATGCCGGTGGCCATCTTCGTCCATCGCCAGAAGTTGCTCTATGTCAACCCCGCCGCCGAGGAGCTGACCGGCTACTCGGCTCCCGAATTGATGAGTATGAGCTTTCGCGACCTGGCCGAGCCCATGTCCACCAGTGGCAACGGGTCTGCACTACCTTCTGATTCGGAGGGCGATGCGCCGTTGTGGAAGATCCGCCGCAAGAACGGACAGGAGAGATGGATACGCCTCACCTCCGGATACGTCGAGCTCGACTGGCAGCCAGCCACCCTGGTCACGGCCTTCGACGTTACCGCCCAGGAGCAGTCGGCCAGTGCCCTGCACGAAGTTCAACAGCGGCTGGCGTTCGCCCAACAGGCTGCAGGCTCGGTGACCTGGGAGTGGAACCCCGACACTGACGCCCTCAGCACCTCCGAGCTCATCGATCAGCTCTTTGGTCTGCCCCTGCACGACCAGCTCCGAAGTGGAGGCGCCTTCCTGGACCTCGTTCACCCTGAGGATCGACCGCGCCTGGAACAGGCACTCGTCCGTCTCCTCAAGGCCGAGGACGAGAATCTCTCCATCGCCATTCGCTGCCTCTCACCTCGCGGCGAAGTCCGCTGGCTGGCCGAAAGGGCGGTAGCGCGGCGCGATGCCGACGGGCACGTGCAGCGGGTTATCGGTGTCGCCCATGATATTACCGATCGCAAGATCGCCGAGAACGCCCTGTTCCAGGAGAAGGAACGGGCTCTCGTGACGCTAGCCTCCATCACTGACGGGGTCATCCGAACCGACGCCCGGGGCATCATCGACTACCTCAATCCAGTAGCCCAGAGGCTCACGGGCTGGACTCTGGAAGAGGCTTACGGCCAAACGGCCAAGGCGGTTTACAGGGTCGTCGATGAAGATACCGGCAACAAGGTCCTCGACCCGGTCCACCACTGCCTGGACGAGCAGCGAGAAGTGGCATTCCTGGGCCAACGGCTGCTGATCCGCAGAGATGGGAGCAAATTTCCCATCCATGACTCTGCCGCTCCGATCCGCAATCAGGAAGGCAAGGTCATCGGCTCGATCCTCGTCTTCAAGGATCTGACCCAGGTTCGACGTGTGGAAGACAAAATGGAGCATCTGGCGAGCCATGACCCCCTGACCGGCTTGATCAATCGGCGGGAGTTCGAACGACAGCTGCGCCAGACTCTGCAGGCGCATGATGGACGCGGTGGGCGGCACGCCCTGTGCCAGTTGGACCTGGATGCGTTCAAGCTCGTCAACGAGACCTGCGGCCATACTGCGGGCGATCAGCTGATTCGGAAGATCGCCTCGGTCATCGAGGAGCGGGTCCGGCAAAAGGACGTCCTGGCGCGCCTAGGCGGCGACGAATTTGGCATTCTCTTCCGCGACTGCTCCTCTCGAGAGGCCGAGCGGCGCGCCAGGGAGATCGGCGAAGCCATTCACAGCTTTCGCTTCCATTGGGGCGGTCGCAGTTACACCAACCGGGTCAGCGGCGGCCTCGCACCTCTGTCGGCTGCGCACTCCGATGCGGATGCTCTGTTGAGCGCTGCGGATGCCGCCTGCTTCGTGGCCAAGGAGAAGGGGGGAGGATCCATCCACGTCTATCAGCCCGGTGACCGCGAGATCGCCGAGCGGTATGGGGAGATGCAGTGGATCTCCCGTCTTCAAAAGGCCCTGGACGAAGACCGATTCAGGCTCTATCACCAGATCATCAAACCCCTAGACGCGAGCAATTCCGAGCCTCCCTTGAGCGAGCTCTTCATTCGGCTGATCGACGAAGAGGGCAAGCTGGTCTACCCGGGAGCCTTCATCCCGGCAGCCGAGCGCTACGGGCTCATCCCGGCGATTGACCGTTGGGTCCTACGCACCGCTCTGCGCCAACTGGCAAACGGGCGCGACCCCCTCATTGCCCATAACAGTCGGTTCGCCATCAACCTCTCGGGCCTCAGCCTCGGCGCCGAGGGATTTCTCGACTACGTGGTCGAAGAGCTCAACAGAACCAGGTTTTCACCCGATCGCATCCTGTTCGAGATCACCGAGACCGCTGCCATCGCCAATCTGCCGATGGCGATGCGCTTCATCTCGGTGCTGAAGGGCCTGGGCTGCCGATTCGTTCTGGACGACTTCGGTCAGGGTTTGAGCTCTTTCGGCTACCTGAAGAACCTGCCCCTGGACTTCCTGAAGATCGACGGTGGGTTCGTGCGCGAAATGGTTGCCGATCCGATCCAGGCAGCACTAGTCGCATCGATTCACGAGATCGGCACGGTGATGGGGCTGCGCACCATCGCCGAGTCGGTGGAGAACGAAGCCACACTCGAGGCACTGCGCCAGATCGGAGTCGATTATGTGCAAGGGTACCTGTTTCAGAGGCCCCGGCCTCTGATCGAAGGCAAAGAGCAGTAGCTCGCCCCTGGGGGCCCTCTGCCGAACCCCTCAGTGCCGGCCTGTATCTCGAACGACCCAGAGCGAAGGCCCTCTGTGTCTCCTCGTCGGCTTGAGACGAATCATCGCTGGGAGCCCGTGGCCTTCTTGATATATTGAAAGGTCTCCGAAGCGGCGGCCATACCGGGCCCCGTGGACTCGAAGCCCTGACTAAGAGAAGAAAGGTCAAATCCGATGCGTTATACGTCGCCCCTTGAAGCTGCGCCCACCTCGAACCCGAAACTACAGGCCTGGGTCGAAAGGGTGGTCGACCTCTGCAACCCGGGCATGATCTGGTGGTGCGACGGCTCCACCGAGGAGTACGACGAACTGGCCCAGATCATGACCGAGACCGGGACGGCCCGATGGCTGGATCCCGAGCTGCGCCCCAATTCGCTCTATGTGCGCTCAGATCCCGCCGACGTAGCCCGGGTCGAGGACCGAACTTTCATCTGTTCCCAGCACCATGAGGATGCAGGCCCGACGAACAACTGGGGCGATCCAGCGGAAATGAAGGCCCACCTGAGAGGCCTTTACGACGGCTGCATGGAAGGCCGGACGATGTTCATCATTCCCTACTCCATGGGCCCAGTCGGCAGCCACATCGCCAGAATCGGCATCGTCATTACCGATTCGCCCTACGTCGTCTGCAACATGCACATCATGGCTCGCGTTGGCACGAGGGTCCTGGAAGTTCTGGGTGACAGTGAAGACTTCGTTCGTGGGATCCACTCGGTGGGATACCCCCTGGACAACCAGAAGAAGCCGGATCAGCCCTGGCCCTGCAACGCCGAAAACAAATACATCTGCCACTTCCCCGAGACCCGGGAGATCTGGTCCTACGGCTCAGGCTACGGCGGCAACGCCCTGCTCGGGAAGAAGTGTCACGCATTGCGCATCGCCTCTGTTCAAGCGCGCGACGAAGGTTGGCTGGCCGAGCACATGTTGATTCTCAAGCTCACCAACCCGGAAGGGCGCTCCAAATTCATCGCCGCGGCCTTCCCCTCGGCCTGCGGCAAAACCAATCTCGCGATGATGAATCCCACTCTGCCGGGATGGAAGGTGGAGACCGTGGGCGACGACATCGCCTGGATGAAGTTCGGCGACGACGGCAGGCTCCGAGCCATCAATCCCGAGGCAGGGTTCTTCGGTGTTGCCCCCGGCACCAGCATGCACTCGAACCCGAATGCCATGCTGTCGGTAGCCAAGAACAGCATCTTCACCAACTGTGCCTTGACCCGGGAAGGTGACGTCTATTGGGAGGGCATGCTGGACGACAAGCCTGCCTTCCTCGTCGACTGGCTGCGCCGACCATGGACGTCGCAAAGCAAGCGGCCGGCCGCCCATCCCAACGCCCGTTTCACAGCCCCGGCGAGTCAGTGTCCGGTGATCGCGGATGAGTGGGAGGACCCGGAAGGAGTGCCGATCAGCGCCATTCTGTTCGGGGGTCGTCGGGCGAAGGTCGTGCCGTTGGTGACCGAAGCCTTCGGCTGGGAGCACGGCACGTTCTTGGGGTCCATCATGGCGTCGGAGAAGACAGCCGCCGCCTCGGGACGTGTCGGAGTCGTGCGCCGGGATCCGATGGCCATGCTGCCGTTCTGCGGCTACAACATGGGCGACTACTTCGCTCACTGGCTCGAGATGGGAGCCAAGGGTGGCGCCGAGGGCAAGGGTGCCTGGGGCACGATGCCTCAGATCTTCTACGTGAACTGGTTCCGCAAGGATGAGGACGGCAACTTCCTGTGGCCCGGCTTCGGTGACAACAGCCGGGTTCTCAAGTGGGTCTTCGAACGCTGTGACGGCGAGGGCGCGGTCCAGGAGAGCTTCATAGGCCTCCACCCGACCGCCGGGGGACTCGATCTGGAAGGTCTGGACCTCTCCCAGGAGGACCTCGAGGAGTTGCTCAAGGTCGACCCCGACGACTGGCGCCGGGAGATAGCGTTGCTTCACGACCACTACTTCCAGTTCGGCGATCACCTGCCGAAGGCACTCGGCGAGCAACTGCAGGAACTGGAGAAAGTGCTCGGGGTAGCTAAGGACTGAGCCGATGCGGCCTGGCCGCAAGGCCACCCGTGATTCGATAAGGACTTACAGCGAAACGCTGCGCGAGGAGATACAAAGTGAACATCGAGGGTAGCAAGGTACTTGTTCTGGGCGGTTACGGCCTGGTGGGAATCGCAATCTGCCGCGAGTTGTTGGAACGAAAGCCACGAGAGATCCAGATCCACAGCCTGCGGCAAGAGGAATCGGAAGAGGCCTTGGAGCAACTGCTCCCCTTTGCGCAGGGCGTCAAGCTCTCGACTTCGAGTGGTGACATCTTCGGACTTGCCGAGGAGGCGTCCAGAACCGAACGTATTGCGGCCCAACTGAATCCAATTCGCGAGGAGGGCCGGGAGAAGTTCCTTCTCTACCGGTTGCTCGTCGAGGGCAAGCCGGACATCGTCATCGACTCCGTCAACACCGCGACCGGAATCGCCTATCGGGATGTCTACTCGGCTTCGGCCAAGGTGCTGGAAAGCCTGGAGGCCGGCAAGTCGCAGTGCGATGAGGGCGAGGATCGGCTCGAGGCCCTCTACGTGCCGCGGCGGATTCGTCACATCCAGATCCTGTATGGCGGCATGAGCGATGCCGGCACCCGCGCCTATTTCAAGGTCGGGACCAGCGGTACGGGTGGAATGGGCCTCAATGTTCCCTACACCCATTCCGAGGAGAAACCGAGTCGCGTGCTGCTCTCCAAGAGCGCCATGGCGGGGGCACAGTCCATGTTGCTGTTTCTCATGGCCCGTACGCCCGGGGCTCCCATCACGAAGGAGATCAAGCCGGCAGCCGCCATCGCCTGGAAAAAGATCGCCTACGGGCCCATCTACCGCGGGCGAAAGCCCATTTCCCTGGTGGAAGCGGAGCCTCGACCCCTGGGGGAGACCTTCTCTACCCAGGACCCGACGGCCGCCAAGATCACCGACAAGATACTCGAAACCGCCTACATCGATACCGGCGAGAACGGCATCTTCAGTGTCGAGGAATTCGCCATGCTCACCACGGCTCGGCAGATGGAGTTCGTGACGCCCGAAGAGATCGCCCAGTACCTGATATTCGAGCTCGAGGGTGGTAACACCGGCTACGACATCATCAACGCTCTGGACAACGCCGTGCTCGGCCCCAGCTACAGGGCCGGTCTCATGCGTCACTGGGCCCTGGAACGGATGATGG
The DNA here is from genome assembly GCA_030597375.1 of Acidobacteriota bacterium. Lineage (GTDB taxonomy): Bacteria > Acidobacteriota > Thermoanaerobaculia > Multivoradales > JAHEKO01 > JAUVRX01. The sequence goes on along the minus strand of JAUVRX010000020.1, from coordinate 1,513 downwards.
AGTTCGAGAAGGAGGGAGTGACCAGGAGCGTCGCCTTCGAGATGCTCGGACCGCCAAGAAATACCAAACGTCTCTTCGAGGCCCACCTCCTCCGCGAGGCTTTCGGAACGATGACCGCGGTCCGTGAATCGACTCCAGAAGAGGTGTCGAGCAGAATCGACAAGATGCTCCGTAACGAGCCACGACTCGCCAACGAGGTGGTCTCGGTCGGCATACCCATCCTGCTGCCTTCCGGCGAGATCCTGCGAGGCCATGAAGTCATCGTGCCTGCCGACGCGGACAACGAGCCGATTACTCCCGAGAAGCTCGAGACCTGGGTGCACGACGGGTGGGTCGATCTGCGGACCGACAACTGTGCCAGTTGGATCGATCGGATGCAAAGAATCCACGACGACACAATGGCCATCCCCGAGGACGACACCTCGAGCCGACATCTACGCAGCCGCAGATTCTGGGACGAAGAAAAGAGAATCCAGCCCGGCAAGATTCTCGGGTGGATCCTCTCCGTGGAAGAGCACGGGGCTCGTTTCAAGCACTGACCCCCCACCCACCCTGAGGGTTGAGGCGGCCGTCGTACCTCCGGCCGGTCTTTGAGGGCTTGAGGCTTGGGTCCTGGGGTCTTGGGCGGTGAGGCAGTAAGGCCTCAACGGCCTTCTTCGCCCTTACGCCCCCAGGCCCCTACGCCCTTCCTCGAAGTCGCTCAGGCGGACGGGAAGGCGGCGACCTCCCCAGTCGCCGGGGCCACCCGAAAAGCGTCCAGGGCAGGCGGCGCCACAGGCTCGGCACTCGCCACTCTCCGTCAGCCGCCAATCGGTCAGCACGTACCAGTCCCGGCCGATAAGGCGCTCGCCGCACTCATGGCAGTAGGTACTGCCCCCTTCGTAGTCGTGCACGTTACCGGTGTAGACATACCGAAGACCGTTTCCGATCGCGACTCGGCGAGCCCGACTCAGGGTCTTCGCCGGTGTCGGCGTTCGATCCATCATCTTCCAGTCCGGGTGAAAGGCGGTGAAGTGCATCGGGACCTCGGGCCCCAGCTCCTCCACTACCCACTTGGACATGGCGTCGATTTCTTCCGACGAGTCGTTCTCCCCCGGGATGAGAAGCGTGGTGATCTCGAACCAGACGTCGGTTTCGTGTCGCAGGTAGATCAAGGTGTCCAGAACCGGCTGCAGATGTGAGCCGCAGATCTGCCGATAGAAGGTGTCGGTAAAGGCCTTGAGATCCACGTTGGCGGCATCCATGTAGCGGTAGAACTCCTGACGCGGCTGCGAACAAACCTCGCCGGCCGTTACCGCCACCGTCTGGATGTCCAGCGCGTGGCAGGCCTGGGCCACATCGATCGCATACTCGTGGAAGATCACCGGGTCGTTGTAGGTGAAGGCGACGCTGCGGCAGCCCAACTCCCGTGCAGCTCGGGCAATGATCTCTGGGGCCGCCTGATCGGCCAGGGTGTCGAACTGACGGGACTTGGAGATGTCCCAGTTCTGACAGAAGCGACAGGCCAGATTGC
>JAUVRX010000313.1 GCA_030597375.1 Acidobacteriota bacterium | reverse complement strand
GAGGAGGAGGCCGCTACCCCTGCGAGCTAGGAGCCCGTGGCTATGGTGTGCGCTCGCGACGATCGGCCTGCTGGCCGTTCAGCCGGGTGCGGCTACCGAATTGGAGCTCGAGACCCACCGCGCCAATCTGAGCGGACTGCCGCTCGCCTTTACAGTCAGGGTCGTCGGGGTAGCAGACGGCGATTCCATCCTGCTCAAGACCGACATCGACGGTCTCTCCGTCGACCGGCGGAGTCTGTCCACGGGAGAGCACGAGCTCGTCCTCGACAATGTCAAGCTGCCTTCCGGCAGCCACAGCCTTCAGCTGACAGCCGCAGGAGCCCGGGCGGAGGCCTCGATCCGGGTGATTCCCGCCTGGTTCTCGATTCTCCCTCCCCTGGTGGCGATCGGCCTCGCCCTGGTCACGAAGGAGGTACTGCTCTCCTTGTTTCTGGGGGTTTTCTCCGGTGCCCTGTTCCTCTACAACTGGCAACCGCTGACTGCTCTGGCCCGCACCATCGATCACTACATAGCATCCTCTGTTGCCGACCCCAACCAGGCGGCCATCTTGGTGTTCACAACGCTGCTGGGCGGGATGGTCGGCCTGATCAACAAGAGTGGCGGCACCTTGGGCATCGTGAACAAGATCAGACCCTTCGCTACCAGCCCGCAACGGGGTCAGTTTGCAACGTGGGCGCTGGGAATCATGATCTTCTTCGACGACTATGCCAACACGCTGATCGTCGGCTCTACCATGCGTCCCATCACCGATCGTCTGAAGATCAGTCGTGAGAAGCTCGCCTACATCGTCGACTCGACCGCGGCCCCGGTAGCCAGCATCTCCCCCATCTCCTCCTGGATCGGCTTCGAGGTCGGACTCATCGCGGCGGCGTTTGCCGTGGTGGACATACCCTTCAACGCCTATACCACGTTCGTGGCTTCGATTCCCTACCGCTTCTACCCCATCTTTGCGCTTGTCCTGGGCTTCACCATCGCAGTGACTGGCAGGGACTTCGGTCCCATGCTCAAGGCAGAGCGTAGAGCACGAAGAACCGGCAAGCTCCTGGCAGACGATGCGGTGCCTCTGGCCAATTTCAACACGGACATCCTCGAGCCGCCTCCCGGAGCACCCAGGAGAGCCATCAACGCTGTGGTGCCCATCCTCGCGGTGATCGGGATCACGATTGCCGGGATGTACTCGAGCGGCAGCTCCGGCCTGGAGCGGGCTGATTTCGGGACTACTGGAGATTGGCTGCGAGAGGTCTTCGGCAATGCCGACAGTATCGCGGCCCTGTGCTGGGCGAGTCTGGGAGGACTGATCTTGGCATTTGGCCTTCCACTGGTTCAGCGAATCTTCACCTTGCGCGAGGGTGTCGGCGCCATGGTCGAGGGTTTCAAGTCGATCTTCCTGGCCTTGATCGTCTTGATCCTGGCCTGGTCCATCGGCATGGTTTGCAGCGAGCTGCAGACAGCAGAATTCCTGGTCGGGCTGTCCCAGGGTGTGCTCTCCCCTCAGTGGTTTCCGGTCTTGATTTTCATGCTCTCAGCCGCCGTGTCCTTCGCGACCGGTTCCTCCTGGGGCACCCTCGGGATTCTCATGCCGCTGGTGGTTCCGATCGCCCACGGGCTTTCCATCACCGCCGGAATGGCTCTCGGTAGCGACGGCTACAGTGCGGTACTGGTCGGAACCATCTCCTCCGTTCTGGCAGGCAGCGTCTGGGGGGACCACTGCTCTCCCATTTCGGATACCACGATCCTCTCCAGCACGGCTTCGGGCTCCGACCACATCGCCCATGTGCGAACCCAGCTCCCGTACGCCCTGAGCATGGGCGTGCTGGGAATGCTGCTTGGAGACATCCCCACCGCCTACGGCATGAGCCCATGGATCTCCCTGATGGTGGGAACCGTAGTTATCGTAGTCGGGGTCCTATGGCTGGGTCGAAAGGTCTCGGAGCCGTCTCCGGTTGCCACATCGAGCGAAGGCACCTGACGCCGATGCCGCTCGCCAGCTGACTCACGGACAGGAACGGAGTGCGAGCGACGCCGACCTCGGGCTGAATCGATTCCTGGCGATTCGAGCTCTGCCAAACCGCAAGGAGACCCACCTACAACCATGTGGTCGTTATCATCGGAATCGATCGGCCTGGATCGGGCCTTTGGAGCCCTGAGGAGAGTACTTTGGGGCCTCGCCCTGGCGTCGGTGGCCTCGGCGGCACAGGCTCAGGCTCCGGCATGCAGTCCCTGCTCCGGTATTCGGACCGGCGACCCTGCAAGTCTGTTGCCTCGGCTGCAAGAGGAACCGCGGATCGAAGACGATGCCACCTTCTACGTTGCCTGGACGATCGAGCTCACGGAAACGGCAACAGCCGCCCCAGCCCAGAGAATTGCGGCCACAGGCGCCACACCTCTGTTGGGCCTGGAGTTCCGCACCCCGGCACCCCTGACCGAACACCTCGACAGCCTCGAGATCGAGCTGGAGCTCGCTTCCCGTTTGGCGCAGGAGGCCGGTCCAGGCGCCCATTTCCAGGTCTTCTGGCACCCTGCCGACTCGCCCCGGGCACAACTCGACCCCGAGCAGTACTCTTTTCTTCTGAAGAGAGCGACCGTCACCCTGACCGGCGCCCAGCCCGACTCTGCTGTCTTTTCCCAGCCGCTCACGCCCGACCGGGAGTTTCTGCGGCGTCTCTTCGAGCAGAACGTCGCCGCCTATCTGGATGGCATCGCCCTGCAGCCCCTCG
>JAUVRX010000170.1 GCA_030597375.1 Acidobacteriota bacterium | reverse complement strand
TGAGAAGGTCGGGTGCCACCAGAGCGTCTTCCGCCGACAGTGCGGACTCGAGGGGACCGGGGGGCTCGGTCTCGAGGAGGCCATAAAAGGGGTACTCGCCCTGCACGACCTTGAGCTCCACGAGTTGACTGGCCCCAGGTCGATCCAGACTCTTCTTTTCAGCCACCATGGTGACGAGCTCGTGGATCTCGGTGATCTGCAGATCGGATCTTTGGGCGAGGAATTCGTCGATCACGGCTGGCAGCGGTTGGAACGAAGAGATCGAGAGATCGGCTGCCAGGAGCTGGCGCGCTTCACGCCGCACACCCTACGTCAACGCTGCGGAAAGCCCAGCCACGCTGACGACTGCCGCGACTCCCACCGCCAGGCAGGCGACGAAGAACGCGAATCTCTTCCAGGAGCCGCGCGACTCGCGAGCCAGCAGACGGAAGTAGACAGAGGTGTTCATCCAGAGGGCGCGAGAAGCTCATCGGTCTCGCTGGTGGCGGGCACCAGGTCACCGTCTTCCAATGCCAGTCGACGATCGGCCAGCTGTGCTGCCGCACTGTCATGAGTCACGAGGACGAGAGTGGTGCCGAATCGCTGGCGAAGGGAAGCCATCAACTCGAGAACCGTTCCGCCTGTTCTCCGGTCGAGGTTGCCTGTCGGCTCATCGGCGAGCAGGAGGGCCGGGCTGGGTGCGAAGGCTCGGGCCAGCGCCACACGCTGCTGCTCTCCTCCCGAGAGCTGGGCAGGGTAGTGGTGAGTGCGATCGGCCAGACCTACCAGGTCGAGCAACTCGCTAGCGCGGTCCCTGGCCTGTGGGTCGGCGAGCAGCTCGAGAGGCAGTTGGACGTTTTCTTGCGCCGTCATGTTCGACAGCAGTTGAAAAGACTGAAACACGAATCCGATCTTGTGCCGGCGTAGCAGTGCCAGTTTGCTCTCCGAAAGGTCCTGAATCGTTCGCCCATCGATGAGAATCTCACCCGAGGTCGGTCTGTCCAGACCGGCGATGAGTGCCAGCAGCGTCGATTTTCCCGATCCGGAAGGCCCGAGGATGGCGACGGATTCCTCGGCGGCGATTCGAAGGTCCACGTCGGTCAGAACAGGCAGTTCGGCGCCGCCCGAGTGGAAGATCTTGGTGAGCTTACGGAGCTCGATGCGCGGCGAGGGGCTCATGACTCGAGCAGGCTAGTCCAAATAGCCGAGCGCCCGCAACTCCTCGAGGAGCTCTGCCTCTGATTGCGAGTCTGGAGATTCGCGTGCCTCCAGCTTGCCCCAGGAGGGGACCGTACGCAGCGGGAAGCGATCGCGGAACTGCGGCCGAAAAATCTCGGTCCTGGCGGTGCCGTCGAAGTCCTCCGCCACGGGCAGCCCGAGGGCGAAGAGAAGAGTCGGGGTGATGTCCAGACTGTGGATCTTGTCCAGGTCGGCGCTCGGATCGATGTCGGGTCCGGCGGCGATGAAGATGCCCTCGGTGCTCTTGGAGTGGGTTCCCGAGATCTCCTCGACCTGGCCGATGGCGCCAGGAATGCGCTCGCCTTCCAGATAAAGGGCCGGAGACACCCCCTGATAACGAACGATCACTACCATGTCGCCGCCGCGTGCTCGCTCCTTGGCCTTGAGATTGCGAAAGCGAAACGCCGGCGAACCGTCCTCATAGGTGATTCTTTCCAGCTCGGCTTGCAGTCGGCGTCGGGTCGCGTCTGGATCGTCCGGCCACTCCTCGTACCCAGGGCGCTCGAATGGGCTGAAGCGAATCAGCTTCGTACGGGTGAAGGGAGGCGACTTCCAGGTCCGTGCGACGCTCTTCACGGGGTCGATCCGGTCGTCCTCTCGAATGAGAAGTCCCAGGTGCTCGAGGACTCGATCCAGGTGGAGTTGGATCCGGTACCGCTCCCCTTTGGAGGCTTGAAATCCGTGGTCGGAAAGGACGAAGAAATTGGTCTCAGGGGAAGCGCGGGCCACCAAAGCGCCAAGGACCTCGTCGACTCGGGCGTAGGCTTCGGGAATGCGACCTCCGAACCGCTGCAGGCTCGCTTCGTCCACTTCCGTCTCGAAGCCCTGGGTTCTGAAGTACTTCCAATAGTGATGACTCTCCGTATCGACATTGCGAAGGTAGATCATCATCAGGTCGTAGCCTTCGCTCGCCAGCTGCAGGCCGACAGAGGCCATCAATCGGTCCTGTCGGGCGACGACACCATAGGCACTCGCGACAGCTTCATCGGGCAACGCAGTCTCTGCGAGAAGGCCGGGATCGAGATCGGGTGGGTAGAAGCGACCTCGCTCCTCCCTGAGGATGCGGTCGGAGATGACCACGCCGTTGACGGTCTCGGCCGGCCAGGAGGCCCACCACCCCAGGAGTGCTACCCGGAGCTGGGCCGAGGAAGCCATGTTCCAGAGGGCTGGAACCCGTCGATTGACGGCAGAGACCGGGGCCTCCCCAGAAGGCGTTTGCACCGTAAACCCCTGGATGCCGTGCCTCGAGGGTTCGACGCCGGTGGCGATGGAAGTCCAGATGACGGGTGAGGCGTTGGCCACCGGTTGAAGCTGGGCGGAGATGCCGCGCTCGGCGAGGTCCTCGAGGTGCGGGAGTTGGCCGCGACTCCAGAGCTCTCGAATCACGTTCCAGGATCCGCCGTCCACCCCCAGCAGCACAACGGGTCGAGGGGGGGTCGAAATGGGCTCCCGGCAGCCCGCCAGCAGCAGAATGCCGAGGAGCACGCACCACCGAGGAGCTCCAGAAGCCATGCCCACGACTCTATCAATGGTCTGCCGACCACCGTGAGCCGTAGAATGCTCGAGTATGAGGGCGCGTTGGCAAGGGGCGAAGCTGTTGCTGGTGGTTCTGCTGGTGGCCTGTGGCCCACCCGTCGGTGACCCGTCGGGAGCCCCGAACCGGGGCCGATCGGGGGAGACCATCGAAGTGTCAGAGACCCGATCCGGTGACCTCGGGGACCGGATTCTCATCGCCTTCCTGGGGGACAGTCTCAGTGCAGGTCTAGGAGTGGACGAGGATGAGGCCTTTCCGAAGGTCGTGGAGGGGCGCCTGCGAGAGCTCGGGTGGAATGTCGAGGTCATCAACGCGGGTGTCAGCGGCGACACGACCGCTGGAGGAACCAACCGCGTGGTCTGGCTGCTCCGACAGCGTCCACACGTCGTTGTCGTCGAGTTGGGTGCCAACGATGGCCTCAGGGGAATGTCGATCGAGATGACAGAGAGCAATTTGAGACGGATGGTGGCGACCGCGTTAGAGGCGGGTTCGCGCGTCCTACTGGTCGGAATGAAGGTTCCGCCCAACTACGGGTCCGACTATGCGCAGCGCTTCGAAGCCATCTTCCCCAGTCTGGCCGGGGAGCTGGGAGTATCGTTGGTGCCTTTCCTCCTGGAGGGAGTCGCCGCCGAGCCCGAGCTCAATCAGGCCGATGGCATTCATCCCAACGCAGCCGGACACCGAAGGGTGGCCGAAACAGTAGAACCCTACCTGGAAGCCATCCTGAAAGGTCTGGAGGTCAGCGGCTCTTCTCCTGACTCTTGACCCGCTGCCAGGCGGCTTCCATCTCCTCGATCGTGGCCTCGGCCAAGCTCGATCGGCTTCCTTCCAGTGCTTCCTCCACGGCTCGAAAGCGGCGCCGGAACTTGCGGTTGGAGCTGGCCAGGGCCGCCTCGGGATCGACTTCCAGGTGGCGAGCCAGATTCGCGATCGTGAACAGAAGGTCGCCGATCTCTTCTTGGACTGCCTCCTGACGAGATCTGTTCCCGGTTCCACCTCGAATCGCCTGGCGGAGCTCCTCCAACTCTTCATCGACTTTCGCCAGAACGGTCTCTGCGTCGGGCCAATCGAAGCCGATACCAGCCACCTTCTGGGTCATCCGGTAGGAGGCCAGCAGACTGGGCAGGGTGAAGGGTACGCCCTCGAGAATGGAGTCCGCGGATTCCTTGGTAGAGAGCTTTCTCCTTTCCCAGGCACGATGGACCTCGGCCGCATTCTCCAGGCGCTCCTGGCCGAATACGTGAGGATGACGATCTACCATCTTGGCCTCGATCTCCGTCGCAACCTCCTGCAGGTCGAAGGCCGAGCGCTCTTCGGCAAGGCTGGCGATGAAGACGATCTGAAAGAGAAGGTCACCCAATTCGCTGCGTAGCGCGGTCCAGTCGCCGGAGTCGATGGCGGCGGCGACTTCATGGGCCTCCTCCAGGAGATAGGCCCGGAGGTTCTCCAGGCGCTGCTCACGATCCCACGGACAGCCGTCGGGACCACGAAGCCTTCGTACCAGAGCCGACAGGTCGGCAAGTGAGTGGCTGGATTCATTCATCGGTATTCCTCGCGCGTTCTTTTCTGCTGGGTATTTTCTCGAGAGTGAAGTGTTTGATTCATCGCTGGGCCGTTGAGGCATAAGATACCGTGATACGGAGGTTCTCCGCGTTGGGGAGGTCCTTGCTACGATATCGGGCAGGCTGAGCCGAGATTTTTCGGAGAGTGAAGCACTGATGGACGACGAAATCAAGGTCACCGACAAACGGATGTTCACGCCGGAAGGCGAGTTGAAGGATGAGTTTCGGCATCTAGAGGATGGCGCTGCCGAGGCATCACCGGTTCCAGAGGCGGTGACTGACGCCGAGCCTGAAACCGATCAGGACGCCCCGAGAGCTCCCGACCCGTCCGAGGAGGCACCGGCGAGCGAGCCTGAACGGGCAAGCGAACCGGAACGGGGGCGAGTCGAGATTCCTCTCGCCAGCGAAGGCCAGGACGATTTGAGCTTTTTCGACCTGGTGAGTCTGGTGGCTCAACCTGTTGCCATCTACCTTGGAGATGCCAAGCTGCCGGGAGACGAATCGGCCGAGAATCTCGACATGGCCCGACTCCACATCGACATCTTGGAGGTCTTGAAGAACAAGACAGCCGGAAATCTGACGGCACAGGAAGATGCATTCCTGGAGGATCTGCTGTATCAATTGAGGCTTCGCTACGTCCAGAAACGGGGATGAGCCTCGTCGAGAGACGGAGACATGATCATGCGAGCCCGGGAGTAGACCTCGTGAGCACCACTCGAGCGGCAGCAGTCAGGCTTACGGCTCGGGGTCCCTGGCTGGTTGTGATGTGGCTCCTGCTGATTCCCTGTGGGTCAGTCAGACCAGCTTCCGCAGTCGAGCAATCTGTCGCCGATGATCTGAAGCTGAGCCTTGAATCGCGGAACGCCTTCGCCAGGCTACAGGACCAGTGGTTGGAGTGGCTGGCAGCCTCCTATCAGGCTGATGCGGATCGTGCCGAGGCTGCTCTAGGCGCGTTGCTCTCCGATGCCGAGCGTCTGGACATGGGCCGGCTTCCCGATCTCAGTCTCGGAGCCGCGGGCCGAGGGGTCGAGTTCGCCTTGCAGGGGGACTTCGAAGTCGCTCACTGGTGCCTGGACGCTGCCGAGAGTCTCGACCCGAACCGTCCCGAGGTCGCCTTTGCCGCCGCCCGTGTAGCGCGGTGGGAGGGTAGGCATTGGGAGATGGTTCGGTGGACGGCGAGGGCCTACTCGAGACTGCTCAAGGTACCCCTCTATCGCGCCCTGTGGCTGAGCAATATCGCGCTCTGGATCCTGGTGGCGGTGCTGGCCACGGGTGCGATCTTCGTCGGGCTATTGATGACCACCCGTGGCGCGGAGTTGCTGCACGACCTTCTCGGTCTCATCGAACGCTTCCTTCCCGGCTCCGTGGCGATGGTGCTGACGGCCGTATTCCTGTTGTGGCCCGTGCTCCTGCCGGCGGGCCTGCTCTGGCTGGTGATCTACTGGTCGATCCTACTCTGGAGCTATGGCTCCGTTGCCGAAAGGGTCGTGCTCATAGGTGTCTGGGTAGTCCTCGGCATGACACCCCTGTTGCTGAATGAGCAGCGGCAGAGGGTTCGCATCGAGCTGGCACCCGCCACGATCTCCATGGAGAACCTCGAGGAGGGACGGCTGAAGGGCACTCTCCTACGCGACCTCACCTCGCTTCAGGCCGCGCTGCCCGACAGCAATGCCGTGACCCATCTACTGGCCGATCTCTATTGCAGACTCGATGAATGGGACCTGGCGCGA
>JAUVRX010000016.1 GCA_030597375.1 Acidobacteriota bacterium | reverse complement strand
GCGGTCGATTGACCGGCAAGCGGGGTTGCCAGGCAAAGAAGGAGCGACCCGCAGGAGGTCGGCGCTCTCATGGTGTGATCCCTCGCTCTTCACCGGCAGGGCTCTCCTCGGGCAGGTCCCATTGGGCTCCGAGGTCGATCCACTCTACGAAGACCCGGCGCTCATCATCACTCAGCAGACCGACGTGCTCGGAGGGGATCTGACTCATCGTCTCTGCTGCCCGGTCCCGGGTTGGTGAGGTGTCCCGGCCGAAGAGCCTCCAGATCAGACGGCTGGTCCTGGCGCGGCCCGGGTCGACCAGACGGCCTCGGCCCGAGGCTTCAGGACTCTGTCTGGCAAGCAGGGCCTGGTAGGCCCTCCATGCACCTTCCTCATCCGCCAGGGAGTCAAACGGCAGATTCCCGTCTGCCTCGCCGTGGCAACTGCTACAACGGGACTGGAGGAGCGGTAGAACCTGCTGTCGAAAGCTCACGCTGCGGCGCCTCTCGGGTGGAAGTGTGAGTCGAGTTGCCGGTCGTGCCACGGCCTGCACGAAGCGATTCTCGGGGGTCAGCTCGGGATCCTCGTGACAGCCGATACAACCACGATACTCCCGGTTCTTGACCCAGATCCAGTCGCAGCTGGCCAGGGCCAGCCCGTCGCGGTCCAGGAGTTGGAGCTTTACCGGCAGGTCGGCGGGCAGGTCGATGTGGAAGGATCCGTCGGGCTCTACGGGAGCTTCACCAAGGAGCCGCCGAGGTACCACCGAAGCACCGCCGTTGGACGAGTCTGGCGTTGCCGTCGATAAAGTCTCGGGTGGCGGCAAGCCCTCGATTACGCGCACTCGCTCGACGCTGCCCATCTCGAGTGATGCGAGGTTTCGATCGCTCTCGTAGATGTTCAGGCAGAATAGCTTGCCCGTTGGCGACTCGGGCCGCACCGTGCTGGAGCGACCGTCCGGCTCCGGGCGGGGCGCGAGAGCCTTGGCATGCAGAATGTGGCTGCCTGGATGTTCGAAGAGAGTCTCCGACTCGCCGGTGTCCGGGCGGAAGCTGATGAGTTTGAAAGTGCTTTGGCTGGATGCCGAACGATGCGAGACCAGTAAGCTGCCGTCCGCCAGTGGGGAGGGAGAGTGGAACAGGCCAACGCTGTCGTCGGTCAGGGAGATGTAGGAGTGGTGCGGGCGCTGCATTCGGAGGGCAGCCAGCGTCCCAGCGCCGGCCCAGCCCACACGGTCGGCTTCCACGAACACCACGAGCCCATCCGTGGTGAGGGTGGGCATGTGCTGGATCCTCGCCCCCTGGAGTCCGCCATACGACGAATAGTCGATGCCATCGGTCTGGATTCCATAGAGTCCGATCCGACCGTCGGGAAAGCGAGGGTCCGACAACATCCTCCAGCCGGAGAAAAGGAGAAGACCGTCCTGCATCAGGAACGGCGTGCGGTCGTTGCCTGGGTGGAAAGTGATGCGACGGCGTTCGGAGCCGTCGAGGCGAACCGTGTAGAGGCTGGTTCCGGGAGCCGTGCCTGTCTCGTTCAGAACGCCGTCCTGGCGCTCGAAGAGGATCGTGTACCAGGGCTCGGACGAGGTGATGGTGTAGAACGTCGAGAGATAGATCGGCCGGCGACAGTCGAGCGTTTCGTGAGTGATCTGCCGTAGGTCGGTGCCGTCGGCACGCATCTCCCAGATGTTCCAGGGATCCCCAGGCAGCTTCTGGCCCGCAAACAAGATGCGCTCGCCGTCGAAGGAGACATCGGGATCGCAGGCACTCACGAACTCGCTCGCCAATGTCAGGGTGCTGCCATCCGGTTGCAGTACTGCCAGCGAAGCGCCCTCCCCATAGTCGGATGGCAGCATGCCACCAGCCGCTGCGCTGGGGGGCGCCTTGTCCGTGGGTAGGCTGCAGAAAACCACGGGTAGAGAGAGAGATGCAGCCAGCGTCGCAGGGATCGAGGCGGCCAGAAGGTAGACGGGCAGAAATCCTGCCAGCCTCTTCAGCAGGCGCTTGCCGTGGACCATGATCGGATGAGATCCAGTCAAGATCTCTTTCTCCTCGAAGGTTTCAGATGGGCCGCGCTGGAGCAACTCGGAGACTCCGATGGAGCGGCCCTTCCCGGCTCGCGCGGAGGAACCGGTGCGGAATCCAGAAGCTTACCAAAGGGTATCGAAAACACCGCTACCCGGAGGGGTGGTATGGGAGATCGGTGGGTTCGTCCATGAGTCGATGTAGCCGAGGGCCTTCCCGCGTGATTCGATGTCACCTCAGGGTGACGAGCCTACCCGGTGCGAGTCGGAGAGTCCGGATGCGGAAATGGCGCCGCGAACGCGTCAGACTGGCAACGAAACCGCCCTGTCACTCATGATAACCGGGGATCCGACAGCATCCGTCTTCCTGACCGAGCATGGCACAGGGTGTGCAACGAAAACAGGGTAACAGTCAGTCCGAGCTGCGGCGAGTCGCGGAGGGTGTCGCGCAACTGAACGGAAGACGATCCATGAATGTGAAGGATCAGCGATCGATGGCCGGTGGAGCCTCGTCGGAGCAACCGAATACCGGATGGAGCGTCTCCCTGGAACTGACGGTGAGACGTGACGGCACCTCGGCGCGAATCCGCACCCACGGGTACATCAACCGCGAGGGGGGTCTTCAGATCAGCAAATTGGCCCAGCGGTTGGCTGTGAAAGGGGCCGATCGGATCGAGTTGGATCTGAGCGGCAGCCCATTGGTCAACGTCCCCGCCCTCGAGTCCTTGCTACAGGCCAAGCGGATTCTCAGCGACAAGGGAGTGTCTCTCTCCATGGTTGGTGCAGTACCGGCGGTCGGCAAGGCTCTCGAGCTCATGAAGGTCGCCGAAGATGTGAAAAGGGCCAGGCAGTAGATCTGCCCGGCCCTATTGGTTCTCTTCTTTCCAGAGTCAATGCTCACCCAGGGTGAGCCGTCCAGCGGCTTCCTCCTACGGCCCCCCGACCGTGGCACTCCAGTTGGCAGTGTTGCCGGACTCGAAACCGTCCGCGAAGACGGACTCGGCTGCCGTACAGCCGTCAAAAGTGAAGGACCCGATATAGGTGCTCCAGTCACAGCTGGCATGGGCTCCGGGCTTCGAGTACTGGCCCAGGTACCAGAAGGTCACCCCGTCCGGGTCGATGGTCATGCCGGTGTAGTCGCCCCACCGGTAGGGCGAACCGTCGAAACAGGTGAATGCGCCCCCACCTGCCTTGAGGAGAGTCTCAGCCTGGAGAGTCCCCGCCGGATCCGTACTGAGGCGGCCGGTGACATAGGTCGATGGGAACGTCGAACTGCTGCCCTTCGAGTAGCCGACCGCCATATCGCCGCAGGAGTTGGAGACAGCGTTGGCGAAGGTCCGATATTCGCCGTTCGACCCCAGCACGCCGGCGTCCGCGATGCTGTTGGCCACAGGATCGATCTTGGCCCAGCGCACACAGTCCACCGTTCCGCTGCCGGGATTGCAGGAGATGGTCTGGTTGGTCATGTAGATGAAGCCATCCCTCAGCTCGCTGGACTGGCCCCGCCAGTCATTGGCCTGTATCGAGCTGCCTCCCGATTGCGGCCAGCTGACCGGAAACCCGGCTGCCACGCCGGAAGCCGCGCAGAGATTGAGATTGGCACCCTTGGTCAGGGTGTTGGCTCCGAAGGGATCGGTCCAGGTCCAGACGTTGTGGGTGCAGCCGTCGAAGACCTCGGTCATGAACCACTGCGCAGGAGTCGCCTCGGGGGCGGCGGCGGTGATGTCGTCACCGTGATAGTTGGCAGGCATGCCGGTTCCGTCATTGCCGGTGCTCTTGGTTACGACGCTCGCGGCGTTGCCGGCGTACATGGCCGCCTTGTCCATGGCCCAGACCCTGCCCTCACAGAAACTCGGGTTGAACTGATTGGAGCCCATGATGATGAAGTCGGGACCGACTCCGATATGGGGATAGTCGAAGAAGGTTCCACAACCCTGGAGGGTCGGGAAGCTGTACAGATTCCAGTTGTTGATATCCCCCGGATTGGCACTGACCGCAATGCAGGAATGCGTGTCGCCAGCGGCGATACCCGGGTTATTGCGATCCTCTGCTTCGTCGTAGGCCACATTGGGATCGAAGACGCTGGTGCAGTTCGGGTCGGCGTTCATGAAGGCGGCGAACGAGGTCGCGCCCAGCACCTCGGTACCGTCCTTCTCGAAGATCTTGAAGGCGACGTTGACCACCGGGATCACGTGGTTCTTGCCCACGGCCAACTCCGGGTCGGGTGGCGTGTTCGTACTGCCACCGCAGCACTCGCCTGCATCGATGGCCTCGAAGCTGGCATCGAGCGCCAGTCCCAGGGCACTGGGCCCGGAGGTCGCAATCTGGATGTCACTGTCCGGCGGCATGAGCATGGCCTTTTGGCGCAGGCGCTCGGCTTCGGCCCTGGAGATCGGCATGTCGGGGGGTGGGATGACGACATTCAGATCGGGGAATACGCCGGTCCGCACATCGCGCAGATCCACCCGAGTCGGACCGTTGGCCTGGAAGACACCACCGTCAGCCGAGAAGCCTGAAGGTCCACCAGGGCCGGAGCCGTTGATACCGGCCGGTGCAGCAGGCGCCGGCTTGAGTGCGGTGCTCGAAGTGGTCTTGTCTTGAATCGATCTGGCCGAGGAATAGGCCAGGCTCAGGACGAGTAACAACAGGGTCAGAATCAGGGCTAGGTTCTTGATCATCGGTACCTCCTGTTCGGACGTCGGGTTGCCAGGTGACTGAGCGGTGAACGCGAGCCACCCGCCAACGAGGTCTCCAAGATCGCTGAGGCAACCAGAGAAACCCCGATAGATCCAGAGATGAGTTGCCCGATAGTACAGAACTGGGTCGAAACTGCGCAACTCCGTGGGTCACGGGGATGTCGAAATCTCTCGGCACCGTGACCTGGGCCCATGGCGCTGCTATATTCGCCACCCGATGATCGACAGGAATGCTGTTGTTCGTTTCCGGCGTCTGCCGCGGAGGTTGTGGAGTCCGGCGATTCTGCCTCTTGCTGCTGCGCTCGCGATGGTTTCGTGTGACGATTCCTCGGATAGACCAAGGAAAGTCTCGGTAGCGATTCAGCAGAGTGATTCTCTGGAAGGCGCTGGGGGAGGTGACGTGCGCACTGAGAGTGCTGCCCGATTCAACACAGCCTTGCAGAAGGCCGTGACCGATCCCGCGGAGCGTGCCGGGCTGAGACTGGTAGCTGGCTGCACCGCCGACTCCATATGGAGATCGGTGAGGATCTTCGAGGGCGGCGTGAGCATATGGGGAGGCGAGCGGCAGTTCCAGCTGACGAAGGCCGAGATCACGGACCTGCTGCAACAACTTCTGAGCGCCGATTTCCCCTCCCTTCCCGATCAGTACGGCGGCACGCCGGAGGCTGATCGGATGCAGGCGAACAATGCCCGCACCGTGGTCTGTAGTCTCAGCGTTGCCCTGGCCGGCGTCGAGAAGAAAGTTCTCCAGATCAATCGCGGCGAGCAGTCCGAGTCGTTCGCTCGGCTGGTGAACGCTCTCCTGGACTCCTGCGAAGAGCAGGCTGCGACAGGAGTCGGTGCGGAGAATCTCGAAGAGGGCCTCGAAAGGATCGCTTCGGGTGAGCTCGACCCCGTGACCTTCGAGCTGCATTACCAACAGATGGCGGAGGGAGCCGGTGCTGTGGAAGCACTAGACCAGTTCCTTCTGGGGGTTGTGGGTACGACGGCAACGACCAGGCTCCGCGACCCTGTCGATGGATACTCGGACCCTGCCGAGCTAGAGATGACCGGGACTGAGCTCGCCGAGCTTGCCTGGAATCTGGCCGCGAACGATCCGAGCCGATTTCCCAGGAACCTGTGGGCGCCGGCCTACACCGATCTGTCGATGCGCGTCCTGAATCGCAAGTTGTCGCTCGTCGCGAGGCCCTACCGGGGGGTCGATGAGAACACTCACGGGGAGCTACAGGACAACTTCGATGCGACGGTCGAGCTCCTGGGCGCACTGCACGAGCGCGTGCTGCTAGAGGGCAGCGTTATGGTTGCCGATCCGTAAAGCTGCCGTCCTGGGGCTTGAGGGTTGAGGCGCCCGGGCGTTCCGTCCGTCCGATCTCCGAGGGCTTGAGGGCTTAGGGGGTGACTCCCTGGCGGGAGTCTTGAAGCGGCCGGCGCCCCTGCCGGCCGTTTGTCAGTTTGGCCTGTGAGTTGTCCTTTTTAGGCGCTTAATGGTGCTTTTTGGCCTGTGAGCTGGCAGTGCCTTCGCCGAGATCGTGCGAGGGAGCCCCCCGCCTCACTGCCCCACTGCCCCACTGCCTCATTGCCTCATTGCCTCATTGCCTCACTGCCTCACTGCCCTTGAGCCCCTACGCCCTTTGGCCCCTGCGATGCAGGGCCTCTGCTACTTCCGCTGGTTGGCCTGGAGCACGCGCTTGCGCAGGCGGAAGGCCATCGGGGTGACCTCGAGCTGTTCGTCCTCGGCCAGGAACTCGAGAGCCTGTTCCAGGCTCAAGCGGGTCGGGGGTACCAGCCTGACCAGCTCGTCGGCCGAGGCGGCCCGCATGTTGGTGAGCTTCTTCTCCTTCGTCACGTTCAGGTCCAGATCCCCCGGTCGGGAGTGCTCGCCGACAATCATCCCCTCGTAGACCATGTCCCCCGGAGCCACGAAGAAGATTCCCCTCGGCTGCAGGTGGTCGATGGCGAAGGCCGTCACCCTGCCCACCCGATCGGCGACCAGGGCGCCGGTGATGCGCTGGGGGATCTCTCCCTGCCAGGGACCGAAGGAGTCGAACAGGTGGTTCATGATGCCGGTGCCACGGGTCTCGGTGAGAAACTCTGTACGGAAACCGATCAGTCCTCGCGCCGGAATCTTGAACTCCATGCGCACCCGGCCCGTACCGTGATTGACCATCTGGAGCATGCGACCCTTGCGCGGACCGACCTTCTGGGTGACGGCTCCGACGAACTCCTCCGGGCAGTCGACGGTCAGAAGCTCCATGGGCTCTTCAGGGCCCTCAGGTCCCGCATGGATGATCACCTGGGGCTTGCCGACCGCGAACTCGTAGCCTTCACGGCGCATCATCTCGATGAGAATCGCGAGCTGCAGCTCACCGCGGCCGGCCACCTTCAGGGCATCGGTGCCCGGGGTCTCTTCGAGGCGGATGGCGACGTTGGTCAGTGCCTCCTTGACCAGTCGTTCGCGCAGCTTGGTCGAGGTGACGTGGGCTCCCTCCTTGCCGGCCACGGGTGAGTTGTTGGTCGAGAAGACCATCTCCAGGGTCGGTTCGTCGACACGGATGGCGGGCAGGGCTTGCGGGCTTTCCAGATCGGCGAGCGTCTCACCGATGGCCAGGTCCTCCAGGCCGGCGATGGCGACGATGTCTCCAGGGCCGGCCTCGGGAACGGGCAACCGATCCAGGCCCTGGTATCCATAGAGTTGCGTCACCTTGGCGGGCTGGGTCGAGCCGTCCAGCAGGCACCGGGTGACCTCCTGGCCCTTGCGTACCTGGCCGTTGAAGATGCGCCCGATGGCGAGTCGACCGACGTAGTCGTCATGGTCCAGCGAGGTGATCAGAAACTGGAGAGTCTGCTCGGGGTCGTATCGAGGGGCGGGGATCGTCTCGAGGATCTCTTCGAAGAGCGGTCGCAGGTCGCCACCCTCGAACTCGGGCTCCAAGCTGGCGATCCCGTCCTTGGCGATGCAATAGAGAACAGGGAACTCCAGTTGTTCTTCGGTAGCGTCCAGGTCGATGAAGAGGTCGTAGATCTCGTTCAGGACCTCCTGGGTACGGGCGTCGTGGCGGTCGACCTTGTTGATGACGACAATCGGTCGGAGATCGGCGTCGAGAGCCTTGCGGAGTACGAAGCGGGTCTGCGGGAGCGGGCCCTCGGAGGCGTCCACAAGCAGCAGGACCCCGTCCACGAGCTTCACGGTGCGTTCGACCTCGCCCCCGAAGTCGGCGTGGCCGGGGGTGTCGACGATGTTGATGTGGACACCCTCGTACTCGATGGCCGTGTTCTTGGCCATGATGGTGATGCCCTTTTCGCGCTCCAGGTCGATGGAGTCGAGGACTCGCTCGCGCACCTTCTGGTGGGCTCCGAAGATGCCGCTCTGCCAGAGCATGGCGTCGACCAGGGTCGTCTTGCCGTGATCGACGTGGGCGATAATGGCGAGGTTACGGAGATTGCTTTTTTCCTGCTGGGACATGGTTCACCTGGGCGCGCTCGGCGTTGGAGCTTCGGTGGCGGCTCGGCAACTGGGGCCTGAGCCAAAGGAGGCGAAGGCTAGCACACCCCTTGGGGTCTTGTGGTAGAAGTACGAGGGGGTGCGTTCCGAGCGCATGGGGGTTGCGGGCGGATACGCCGCACGGAGACAGCTGCAGAAGTATCCGTCTGCATCGACTCACCAGGTGGAATCCTGGCTGCTGGTGCACTCGTTTGGTAGCGTTGGCAGCAATCAATGACGGTCATCTTCGAGAGCGACTGCAATCGTCTGAAGGTCTTCAGCGCCTTGACCGGCCACGAGGGGAACCGCGTGGCCGAGGAGGTGGAAGCGGGGTTGACTGCGTCTCCCAGAACGCTGCCGAGCAAGTACTTCTACGATGCCAGGGGGTCGAAGCTGTTCGAGGAGATCTGCGATCTGCCCGAGTACTACCAGACCCGAACGGAGCTCGCACTTCTGGAAGAGTTCGGCTCCGACATCATGGCCGGTTTCGCCACTGGCGATCTCATCGAGCTCGGATCGGGCGCCAACAGGAAGATCCGGGCGCTGCTCGATGCCCTCACCGCGGCACAACGGAGTCTGATTCGGTACGTTCCCGTGGACATCAGTGAGACTGCCCTCATCGAGGCCGCCGAGCACCTACTGGAGTTGTATCCGAATCTGTCCATCATGGGACTGGTGACCGACTTCCACCATCCGCTCGAGCGCCTGGACCCATCGAGGAGAAAGCTCTTCCTGTTCCTCGGAAGCACCATCGGCAATCTGGACGACGATCAAGCGACCGAGTTTCTGTCGAGCGTCGCAGCGTTGATGGATGGAGACGACCGGTTTCTTCTGGGTCTGGACACCCTCAAGGAGCCTGCGGTGTTGGAGAGGGCCTACAACGACGCGGCAGGTGTGACTGCCGCTTTCAACAAGAATATTCTCTCGGTGCTGAATACCGGCCTGGGAGCGAATTTCGACGAGGGGGCCTTCGACCATCTCGCTTTCTTCAATCCCGAGCTGTCGCAAATCGAGATGCATCTCGTAGCCCGGCGCGAGATGGAGATAGCGATCGAAGGTATCGGGCTGAGTTTCGTGATGGATGAAGGCGAGTCGATCCGCACCGAGATCTGCCGCAAGTTCGACCGGACTCGTGCCGAGGCCATGGTTCGCCGAGCAGGGCTGCACGTCACCGAGTGGTACACGGATTCCGCCGACGCCTTTGCCCTGGCCCTGTTGGAGAAGGAAGGCGCAACGATTTGATCGAACAGAAGGACGGTCTCTGCGGCATCTGTCCGGCGGGCTGCTGGGTACGAACCACTCTCGAGGACGGCCAGTTGCGGCAGGTCGAGCCCTTGCCCGACCATCCCCTGGGGATGATCTGTACGAACGGAGTCCACTCTCCGGAGATCGTGCACGATCCGATGCGCCTTCAGCATCCTCTCAAGAGAGTCGGTCCCAAGGGGAGCTACGAGTTCGAGCGCATCTCCTGGGACGAGGCGATGGAGACCATCGTCGAGCGGCTCCAGGCCATCAAGGCGGAGTCGGGCCCGGAGGCCACCGCGATCTACACGGGTCGCGGCAGCTTCGAGCTCTCGATGTGCGACATCTTCCAGCCCGACGGGGTGGCGATCTCGTCCGCGTCCAGTGTCCTCTTCCCGTTCGGATCGCCCAACACACTGGGGGTCGGCGCCCTGTGCTACGTCTCCTTTGCGATGATCGCGCCCCACTCCACCATGGGCGAGATGTACCACACCATGGATTTCGACATCGAGCAGGCGCAGCTCATCGTCGTTTGGGGGGCCAACCCGGCCACCGACTCGCCTCCGTTGGCCCACGAGGAGATCCAGCGGGCTCGGCAGCGGGGTGCGGAGGTCGTGGTCATCGACCCCCGTCGCACCGAGACTGCCCGAGATACCCAGGCCGAGTGGATTCCGATTCGTCCCGGTACCGACGGCGCGTTGGCGCTGGGGTTGATCAACGTGCTGGTGGAGGAAGAGCTCTACGACGAGGATTTCGTACGCCATTGGACGGTCGGCTGGGAGCCTCTGGTGGACTACATCCAACACTTCCGCCCCGAGGTGGTAGAGGAGATCACCGGTGTACCTGCGGCGACGGTTGTGGAGCTGGCGAGACGCATAGCCCAGGCGAGGGGCGCATGCCCTGTCATGTACACGGGTCTCGAGTATGCGGACAGCGGCGTCCAGGCCATCCGGGCGGTCTTCACCCTGTGGGGGGTAGCCGGCCAACTCGATGTGCCGGGCGGACTCCTGTTCCGCATGAAGCAGAATCGGTTCCCCATCAATCGAAAGGGGCTGGTGCCGAACCCGGATGTGCGCAAGGCGCTGGGGCGGGACCGATTCCCCGTCTACAGCATGTACCGTGGCGAGTCCCATGCCATGGCGCTACCGGACTCGGTCCTGAAAGGCGAGCCCTACAAGATCCGCTCCCTGATCGTCCTGGGTGGCTCGATCATCACGGCATGGCCCGATCCGGGAGTCTGGCGTCAGACCCTGGCGGCCCTGGACCTTCTCGTCACCATCGATCGCCATTTCACCGCCGATGCGGCGTGGGCCGACATCGTCTTGCCCGCCACCACGGGTTACGAGATCAGCTCCTACATGACCTACGGACCGTTGTTCAAGATCCGCGACAAGCTCATCGAGCCGGTAGGAGAGGCCCGGGACGACTTCCACATCCTCTCGGAGTTGGCTTCCCGCCTGGGCTACGGCGACAGGTACCCCCAGAGTGACGAGGAACGCCTGCGATACGTTCTCGAGGGCTCCGGTTTCACACTCGAAGAGGTGCGTGCCAATGGCGGCGAGGTGCGTATCCCGACCGTCATGATGCAGTACAAGAAATGGGAAAGGGGGCTGCTGCGCGAAGACGGTCAACCAGGCTTCGAGACGCCATCGGGCAAGTTCGAGATCGCCTCGAGCATCCTGGAAGAGCATGGCTATGACCCGCTGCCGGTCTACACCGAGCCGCGGGAGGGCCCGCTGGCACGACCGGAACTGGCTCAGCGCTACCCGCTGGTGTTCAACTCCGGGGCCCGCATCTTCTCCGATTTCAGATCGCAGCATCACGGCGTACCCGGGCTCCAGCGCAAGGCTCCAGAGCCCCTCGTGACACTGAACACCGAGGATGCCAGGGTGCGTGGCATCGCCTCTGGTGACCAGGTACACCTCGAGACGCCCCGAGGTCGGCTGAAGTATCGAGCCCACGTGACCGACGACATCGTGCAAGGAGCCATCGAGGCCAACATGGGTGGAGGCGGTCCTCTGGGTACGGAGGCATGGCGAGAGTGCAACGTCAACGACCTCACCGATCTGGCCAACTACGATCCAATCAGCGGGTTTCCGGTCTACAAAGCCCTGCTGTGCGAGGTCGTGCGGGCCGCAGGCAACGGCAGACCGAGAGCTCAGCCGACCGAGGAGAAGAGTGAGGCCGACGCCAGTGCTGGAGCCGTCGAGCGACCCCGTGCGACGAGGCAGGTCTACCTGGACAACAACGCCACTTCGAGCGTACACCCCGAGGTTCTGGAAGCCATGCTGCCCTTCCTGAAGGAGCAGAGTGGCAACCCATCCAGCATCCACGGCCGAGGTGTAGCGAGCCGGGACGCGGTAGAGGCTGCCCGACGCAAAGTAGCCCAGGCTCTCAACTGCACGTCGCGGCGCATCGTCTTCACCAGCGGCGGTAGCGAAGCCGACAACCTGGCCATCAAGGGTCTCGCTCTGGCGCATCGGGATCGGGGGAACCACATCATCACGACAGCCATCGAGCACCCGGCAGTACTCAACGCTTGCCGGGGGTTGGAGCCTTTCGGCTTCGAGACCACCATTCTCGAGGTAGACGCCGAGGGTCGTGTCGACCGGGAGCTTCTGGCCGCGGCACTGCGACCCGAGACGATCCTCGTCAGCGTGATGATGGCCAACAACGAGATCGGCACGTTGCAGCCCATCGCCGACCTTGCCGCCCTGACCCACGAGCATGGTGCCTTCTTTCACACCGATGCGGTTCAGGCCCTGGGAAAGATCCCCATCGATGTCAAAGAGCTCGATGTGGATCTGCTCTCGCTTTCGGCCCACAAAGCCCACGGTCCCAAGGGAGTGGGTGCCCTCTACGTCAAGACCGGCATCGATCTGTCGCCTCTCATCGATGGTGGCGGACAGGAGCGCAAGCTGCGCTCCGGCACCGAGAACGTTCCAGGAATCGTCGGATTCGGAAGGGCCTGCGACCTGGCAGTACGGTGGTTGAATCAGAAGGAGCCCGAGCGGGTCGCCGATCTTCGGGACCGACTCGAAGCCGGAATTCGCCAGCTGGTTCCTGGAGCGAAGCTCAATGGACACCCTGTCGAGCGCCTGCCCAATACGCTCAACCTCTCTTTGCCCGGCATGCGCGGAGAATCGCTGGTCCTCTTTCTCGACCGGTACGGGGTCTACTTCTCGTCGGGCTCTGCCTGCAAGTCGGGGAACCCGGATCCATCCCATGTGCTGATGTCCATCGGTCTGACCGAGGACGAGGCGCACTGCGCGCTGCGCTTCTCCCTAGGAGTGGACAACGATGAGGCCGATATCGACTACGCGCTGAAAGCCCTGGGAGATGTGGTTCGAGAGAGCCAGAACAGCGTGCGCTTCGTCTCGTGCCGTTGACTCGCGGGTCTCGCAGGCAGTGAGGGCTTGGGGCAGTGAGGTGGTGGTAGCCCAGGACCCAGGCCGGCGGAGTGGGAGGTTGAGAGGTCCGAGCTCCGATGGCAGCCGTAGGTATCAGAGCGCGGGTTACCCTGTCGAAGGTATTCAACGGAGTGAATCGAAATGACAGAATCCTCTTTTGCAGATCTGAGTCTCTCGACGTGGCGTCCAACTCGGGACACTCTTCAGGGATACAGTCGGCTGCTGGGGGCCATCCGCCGTGCTTCGAGCCCTCGCCAGCGCCATTGGGGCCATGTCTCTTTGCTCGTGGCTCCGGAGGGTCTCACGACGACTCCGATACCTTCTGATACCGGCACCTTCGGACTACGACTCGATCTTGTCGATCACAAGCTCCAGCTCCTGACGAGTGGAGGGCAGAGTCGGGAGAGGCCACTCGAGGGACAGTCGTTGGCCAGGTTCACCGCAGAGACCATGGCCGCACTGAAGGAGTTGGACATCCAGCCGAAGGTGGATGCCGAGCCGTTCTCGGACACCTCGGTGGGAGAGTGGGATCGAGACGCCATCGCTCGCTATTGGCGAGCGCTGGTACAGGTCGACACGGTCTACAAGGCTTTCAAGGGTGCCCAGCGCCAGGAGACGACATCCGTTCAACTCTTCCCGCACCACTTCGATCTGGCGGTCTCCTGGTTCTCGGGTCGCCTGGTGCCCGATCAGGATCCGAATGACGAGGAGTGGTCCGACGAGCAGATGACCTTTGGATTCGTCACCGGCGACGAGGGCATTGAAGAGCCCTATTTCTACGCTACAGCCTATCCAGAGCCGGAAGGCTTTGTCGGCTCCCAGCTGCCGGAAGAGGCATATTGGAATCCAACGGGTTTTTCGGGTGCGGTGTTGCCCTACGCAGCGCTCGAGGGTTCAGGCCAGCCACGTCAGCTGCTGTCGGAGTTCCTCCGATTGGCCCAAGAAGCCGGCGCCAGCCGTATGACGGGCTAGGAAGATCTCAAGCTGCGACAGAAGAGGAGTCGGACTGGGCAGGGTTCTCCAGGTCCAACCCGTACCAGACCCTCTCGTAGGGAGCCAGGGAACGCATGGCACCCTCGGGATTCCCACACTCGCTGCACACGGCCAGCGTGCACTGGTGGGGAAGCGAGAAGGGGCGGCGGGTGAAGCAAACCCAGCAGAAGAGTTTCAGCATTCTCCGAATCCGACGACCTGGACTGCAAGCTCGATGCCATAGGGGACCCATGCCGAGCCTCTTTGAATCCGTTGACGAATGCCTGGATTCGGGTTGGCAGCGCACTGGCGAGGCGAATCAGAGCAGGGAAAAAATACCCACCCCGCCGCAGAAAGGGTCGGTAGAAAGTCCTTGGCGATCTGTCAGGGTTGCTGCGCCCAGGCTCGGATGCGCTCGACGGCCAGGGCGTTGGCCTCCTCGCTCCCGAAGGCGTCGTAGCCAAAGTCCTGACTGGCTCGCTGGGCGATGAGCTGGTAGGACTCGTCGCGGACCAGGGGCGGTGTTGTTGGCACCAGGAGCTCGAGGGCGATGGGCACGCCTCGCGGGTCGTCCTTTTCCAACAGCAGCTCGGCCGCCCTCAGACTCACCAGGGACTCGGTCTCCACGGTGGCCAGCTCGACCATGAGGTCGCGGCCTTCCACGGATTCGACGAGGGCCAGAACCTCGAGCCAGCTCTCGCGCTCCGAGGTGTCGGCCTCCGGCAGGCGGGCACCCACTCGCTCCCAGCCGTCTCGAGCCTGCTGCAGGTTCCCTGCGATGCAAGCGTTGTCGCCACGACACCCGGTCGCAAGCTCATTCCACAGGGAGCCATCGTCTACGGAATCGGCAACTTCCTCATCGTGCTCGGTCTCCCAATCGTGCTCGTGGGCGAGCTGCAGAAAGGTGCTGCTGGTGAAGAAGATGCTCAGGCCTACCAGGATCAGGCCGATGGCAGCGAATCCAGCGGCTGTTTTGAGCATCGCTCCGACCCGATTCGGTGCTGCCAGGATCGAGTAGACGAGGCCCGCCAACAGGAGAGCGCCACCCAGAGAGGCCACTACCGATGGACCCGTGGGCAGATCGAAACGGTAGGAGGCGGTCAGTCCCACCGCACAGGCTGCGATCCCGACACTCCAGCCTGTCAAGAGTCGCGTGCTGATCCGATGGGCGAAGAGCGAGGCGATGACCGCTGGAATGACGAGGAACGAGAAGACGAGCAGAACACCGGCGATGGCCACCGACGAAGTGATCACGAAGGCAAAGGTGACGTAGAAAACGAAGTCCCAGAACCGGACGTTGCGACCTTCGGCGTAGGCTTGATCGTGGTGGAAAGAGATCTGGAAGAACCGCTTTCGCAGGGCAAAATGGAGGATCCCGACAAGGCTGTAGATGATCGCCGTCTCGATGATGGTCGGCCACCGCACCCAGAGCAGGGCCCCGGTCAGGGTCTCTTTGATGTGCTCCGAGCCCTCGGGAGCTCGATCGGCGACCAGGATGGCCAGGGCCAGGGCCACGGCGTAGGTAATGCCGATGATCGCCTCCTGCGGGATTCGCTCGTGTCGCATCCTGGTGACTGCGAAGATGCCGGCGCCGATGACGGCGAAGGTGAGGGAGAACAGGTAGGCGGTCTGGCTGTGTGGGCTCAGCCCCAGCAGGAATCCGAAGGTCCCCCCCAGAGCGGCGATTTGCGCCAGAGCGAGATCCACGAAGATGACCTTCCTCTGGATCACATGCAGACCCAGGTAGGCATGGATCCCCACCAGGACGACGCAGGCCGCGAAGGGTGCCGCCATCAACTCGAACAACTCGTGCATTCAACTACCCTCCGGTCGCCTCGAAGGCTCTCACAAGCCGCTCGATCCAGGCATCCATGAGATCCTCGTAGGTGTCGATCCCCTCCTCGCCCTCCGAATAGAGGGGAACGGTAACGAGGGTCGCGCCGGTGCGGTCGGCGATCGTCTTCGTCTTTTGGGGATTGAAATAGTTGGCGGAGAGGATCACTTCGATTTCCTGGTCCCGGATCAGCTTCATGATCGTCTCCACATGTCGCGGGGTGGGAGGTATGCCCGGCTTGGGCTCCACATAGCCGACCATGTCGAGACCGAAGCGGTTGGTGAAGTAGATCCAGTTCTTGTGGTAGCCGATGAGCTGGTGCCCGCGGATCGGTTCGGCTTGCTTCAACCAGCCTCCGAGGCGATCGGCCAGGGTGGATCCGCTGCCACGGGGGTACTCCTTGCTCTCCAGGAAAGAACCCAGCTTGCCCGAGAGGGCGAGACGGGCCAGGGTATCGCCGCCCAGAAGGTCGACGAGCTCGTCTCCGAAGAGGCGTCGGTGGAGATGGTCCTCCAGGGCGGCTTCCCGCTCCCGGTAGTAGTCGGCGTTGGCAGGATCGACCTTCTCGAGGCCTGCCAGGACATTGCGAGCCACGATCACCATGTTGAGGGGGTCGGTGTGGATGTGGGGGTTGCCGTAGACGTGGACATCCCCTTCGGTACGACTCAGGGAGGCGGGCTTGTCCAGCAGCTCGATGCCTGTCCAGGCAGCCACGTATCCCGGTGCCCCCTCGAGCACGTTGCGGTTGCCGGCCGCATCGAGGAGCGTCGGAGTCCAGAGCTCCAGGTCCAGGCCGGTCGTGATGAACAGATCGGCGTTCCGTAGCTTCGTCTGGAAGGAGGGCTTGGGCCGGACGAAGTGTACGTCCTGGTCGCCGCGGCAGATGGCTTCGGCCTCGACCCGGTCTCCTCCGATCTGCCGCGCCACCCAGGCATAGTCGGTAGTCGTGGCTACAACCTGGAGGGGTCCGTCTTGGGAGGCCGTCTCTGGCTGAGCGGCCACTCGCGCGGTAGGACCGAAGAGCCCGACTGCCAGTGTGATGGCAGTAGAGAACAGAATCGGATTCGTCTTTCGGATGATCTTCATGGTGCTCTCCGTTCCCATCAATAGGTTTCGTGTTTGTGCGGACCGGCCGCAAAGGTGACCTGTAGCCAGAGCCGATTGTCCGTCTTCGGCCCCCTGGACGAGATGAAGTCGCGATCGATTCTCTGGTACTGCAGTCGTAGTCGCACGAACTCACTCTGCCAGTAGGTCAGGAACGGGGTCCAGCCAGTGTCCTTGAGACCTTCTCTGAAGTCCTCCGGATCGTAGATCTCGTACCGGAAACCAGGCAGCTCTGCGTTGTCGTAGCGCAGGCCGACGATCCAGCGCCGGCTGAGACGGCCATAGAGATAGGCGTAGTAGGAATCGGAGGAGATGGAGGGTGTGTCACCGGTGTCGTAGTTGGTGTGAATGTACTCGCCCCGGAACTCCAGGTTTCGGTATCTAGCGCGGTTGGTCGGCTCCCAGACATAGGCGAAATCGAAACCGTAGATGTCGGTCTTCTCGTTGCCCGTCTTGGTGTTGGGTCCACGAGTCCAGTTCAGGCCGAGATCGAAATAGGAATCTGGGCCGAGCTCGAAGAATCCCGTGTGGCGCAGGAGAAAAGCAGGGTCGTTCCAGTCCGAGCCGGCGAAGGCAACCGGGTTGTCGGCGTTGGTGACCTGGAGCGTCAAGCTGTTGCTGGTCGCCCAGAGCTTGCCGAGTTGCCAGTCGAGGCCGATGCCGAGTCCGACAAGCCCTTCGTGGCCGAAGACATGCTGCAGAGCAAAAGGAGTGTCGACACTCGGCAAAGCATGGCGGTGCCACCGATTCAGCGTCCCGTACTGCTGTCGGAACTTGCCGACCTGGAGTCTCGTGTGAAGGGGCAGGGCGACCCATTCCATATAGGCCTCCTCGATGTTGACGCCGATCTCTCCGCCATGTTCGTGCTCCTCTGCGTGGTCTGCCTCTTCATGGTCGCCCTCTTCTTCGTGATCCTGAAAGGGAAACCCGAAGGGTTCCTGGTGACCGGCGAGAAATCCCTTGAAACGGGTGTACGGATCGAGCGGTGCCTGTAGCGCGATCTCGACGCCACGCATCACGAAGCCATTCTTGATGTCGCTCTCGGACCAGTCGTAGGAGAAATCTCCGACGAAACTGAGCTCCGGGTTCAATGCCTGTTGCGTTCGCTCGCGACCAACGAACGTATCGCGCTGTTCTGCGGCGAGCTCTTCCTTCCGCTGCTCGTCGGCGGTGAGCTCTTCGGCCTCGGCGAGCAGCGCCTCCAGATCTTCATCCTGGCGCACCTCTTGTGATGCAACCACCTGCTCCTCGAGCTCGATGAGCTGCTCCTGCAGCTCGCGGATCTGGCGCTGGTAGGTCTCCTCGAGCACCTGAAGTCGTTCCTCGAGGCGGCGGATTGCATCCGTCGGGTCAGGGGTCGGCTTCTCTGTAGCCTGGGCATCTTGGGTCTGGGCGTAAGCGGGCAGGCTGCCGAGGACTAGAGCCAGCGCCACCAGAATCAAGATCCATGAATTCCTGTGGGGTCCTGGAAGGGTCTTCAAAACAGTCTCTCCTGGTCGTTGACGCGTTGAGCAGAAAGGTCGGTCGATAACGGAACCGTCCGGCATCGCCCTCCAACCGGGGAGTGCGATGCCTGCTGAATGCTCGTCAGGCGCTGGGAGGACTGCGAGGTTCGGAGTAGAGGAGAGGTGACTGAGAGACCAGACCATCGATCGTCGTCTCAGCCGGTGTGTTGACGCTTGGTCGCTGTAGAACCTCCGAGTGCGGGGTTCTCGCCTGGGCCAGTAACTGCTGCAGGATACAGAGGACGCAGTCGATGGCCTCTGCTTCGACGCTGATCTCCAGAGGAACGACAGTGGGGTGCGTGCGAGTCGAGGGTGAGCTGGTTGCCGGAACAGAGGAGGATGCGGGGTGCCAGTGGGGTAGGCAGGTAGCGGCCATCAGGATGGCCAAGACCAGGAAGGCCGCAGACTGTCGGATAGCCTGTCGTCGCCTACTCATCTCCGAACCCTTCTTCCTCCGACCGCTGCGGCAGCCGGACCTTGCATCATTATAACGGGCGACCTGAAGTTCGAAGTTGCCCCAATAAATAGGCCGCCAGGCTGAAATCTGATATATTAGACATCATAAAGCTCGAGATTGGAAGAACTTCCGTGGCCGAGAACGGTATTTTGCAGCTCCGCTCCCTTCGGGAACAGGTGTACGAGTATCTTCGGGATGCCATCAATCGGGGCGAGCTCCATGCCGGTTCGTTCCTCGACCAGAAGAACCTGTCGGAGAGCCTGGGCATCAGTAAGACGCCGCTGCGCGACGCCTTGATTCAACTCGAAACCGAGGGCTTCGTGTCGATTCTCCCCAGGCGGGGGGTGATGGTGAATCGACTCACCCTCGAGGACGTCCGGCACCTCTACGAGATCATCGGAGCCCTCGAGGGTGCCGCGGTGATGTCGGTCGGAGATCAGTTGGATGAGACGCACTTCAAACAGATGCGGTCCCTGAACGCTGAGATGGTGGGCGCCGTGGAGGCAAGTGACTTCAACCGCTACTATGCCCGAAATCTGTTCTTCCACGAGGTCTTTCTGGGTCTGTCGCAGAACGGCAGCCTGCTTCGGATGGTGGAGAACGCCAAGCATCGGCTCTACGACTTTCCTCGACGCAGGGCGTTCGTGCCCGAATGGGAGTTGGCCTCGACGGGTGAGCATGCCGCATTTCTGGAGCTTCTCGAGGGTGGAGAGGTACGGCGTGCGGCCGACTACTTGCGTGACGTCCACTGGTCGTTCGAGGTGCAGGAGCGGTTCATTCTTCGGTATTACTTCTCTGAAGCGGTTTCGGTGGAAGCCGGGGAGGCCTGAGAAGTGCCGCGAGGACAGGTCTTCAATATCCAGCGATTCTCGGTCCATGACGGGCCGGGGATCCGCACGGCCGTCTTTCTCAAAGGCTGTCCCCTGGATTGTGCATGGTGTCATAACCCCGAGGGAATCTCCCCGCGTCCCGAGATCTTGATGACACCCAGCCGTTGCATCGGCTGCGGCGAGTGCGTCGCGGTCTGTCCCCATGACCTGCCGATTCCTCACAGGTCACCGAGCGCCGAGGATGCCGAGCACTGCCTCGTCTGCGGTGCCTGCGCTGAAGCCTGCCCGACAGAAGCGCGACAGGTGGTCGGGCGGCCGATGAGCGTCGGAGAGGTTGTCGAAGTCGTTTTGAAGGACAGGATCTTCTACGACGACTCCGGAGGTGGTGTGACCTTCTCGGGCGGAGAACCACTGCAGCAGTCGGGTTTTCTTCGAGCAGCGCTTGAAGCCTGTCAATCCAGAGGGATCCACACAGCGGTGGACACCTGTGGATTGGCTCCCGAAGAGGACCTCCTTTCTGTGGCCGAGGTCACCGATCTGTTCCTCTTCGACGTCAAAATGTTGGACGACAGCAGACACCGGCGTTACACCGGGGTCTCCAACCGTCAGATCCTGGCCAACTTGAAGGCCCTGGGCCGAAGAGGGCAGCGGATCTGGATGCGAGTACCGGTGATTCCCGGGGTCAACGACGATGCCGAGAATCTGGAGGCCACCGCTGAGCTGGCGGCCTCGATTCCCTCGGTGGAGCGGGTGTGCCTGTTGCCCTACCATCCGCTGGGTGAGAGCAAGTCCAAACGGCTGGACAGGGATGTCAGCCTGCCGGACCTGCATGCACCGACCCCCGGCGAGATGCAGAACCTGTTGGAGATGGTGGAAGCGGTAGGTGTTGCCGCCAGCATCGGAGGTTAGGAGACATGAACGACAGAACGCGAAGACTTCGACAACAGAGCCTGGATGCGATGCCCTCCATCTCCAGCGAGCGGGCCGAGCTCCTGACCGATTTCTATCAGGAGCATCTCGGCAGGCACTCGGTGCCGGTGCTGCGGGCCATGTCCTTCTTTCACCTGTGCCAGAACAAGACTCTCTATCTCGGCGAGGAGGAGCTCATCGTGGGTGAGAGGGGGCCCAGCCCCAAGGCGGTTCCCACCTATCCCGAGCTCACCTGTCACAGCCTCGAGGACCTCAGAATCCTCGACTCCAGGCCCAAGACCTCCTATCAGGTCCCCGAACACTGCCTCGAGGCCTATGAGAGCAGAGTGATCCCCTATTGGCAGGGGCGCTCATTACGCGACCAGATCTTCGCTGCTCTGCCCCGTGAATGGCACGAGGCCTACGAGGCCGGGATCTTCACGGAGTTCATGGAGCAGCGGGCCCCCGGCCACACGGTTCTGGACGACAAGATCTACTCGAAGGGGATGCTGGGCTTCAAACAGGATATTGCCGAGTCTCTGGCCTGTCTCGACTTCGCGGAGGATCCGCAGGCGCAGGAGAAGTGTGAGGCCCTTCGGGCCATGGATATCGCCTGCGATGCGGTGATCCTCTTTGCCGAGCGGCACGCCGAGTTGGCAGAGGATCGGGCGGCCGCCGAGCAGGATCCCCAACGGCGAGCCGAGCTCGAGAAGATCGCGGAGGTCTGCAGGCGTGTCCCCGCCAGGGAGCCGAGGGATTTCCACGAGGCCCTCCAGTACTACTGGTTCTGCCATCTGGCCGTGATCACCGAGCTCAACGGCTGGGATGCCTTCAACCCAGGGCATCTGGATCAGCATCTCCTGCCCTTCTTCGAGCAGGGGCTGGAAGAGGGCACCCTGACTCGAGAGTCCGCTCGGGAGCTGCTGGAGGCCTTCTTCGTCAAGTTCAACAACCATCCAGCGCCACCCAAGGTCGGAGTCACGGCGGCTGAGAGTGGCACCTATACCGATTTTGCCAACATCAACATCGGTGGCCTCCTCGAGGATGGCTCGGACGGCTCCAACGAAATCTCCCATACCCTTCTGGACATCGTCGACGAGATGCATCTGTTGCAGCCGAGCAGCAACATTCAGCTCTCACGCAAGACGCCCGATGCCCTGCTCGAGCGCGCGCTCCGGGTCATTCGCAAGGGCTATGGGTTCCCTTCCATCTTCAATGCAGACACGGTCATAGAAGAGCAGCTCCGACAGGGCAAGTCGCTGGAGGATGCGCGAGCAGGGGGATGCAGCGGCTGTGTCGAGGTCGGAGCTTTCGGCAAAGAGGCCTACATACTGACTGGCTATTTCAACCTGCCGAAGGTTCTGGAGTTGGCCCTTCATGACGGTTGCGACCCGAAGACGCAGCAACAACTCGGGCCCGAGACCGGAGAGGCCGCTTCCTTCGTCACATTCGATGACCTCTTCGACGCCTTCGATCGGCAGCTGCGACACTTCATCGACCTCAAGATTCGCGGCAACCAGATCATCGAGAGTATCTACGCCAGGCAGATGCCGGCACCCTTTCTGTCGGTCCTCATCGACGACTGCATCGCCGAGGGTCGGGACTACAACGCCGGCGGGGCACGCTACAACAACACCTTCATCCAGGCGGTCGGCATCGGCACCATCACCGATAGCCTGGCCGCCATCAAGGAGTTGGTCTACGACAAAGGGACCACGGGTCTGGACGAGCTGCTGGCGATCCTGGATCGAAACTTCCAGGACCAGGAGCCCCTGCGACATCGGCTCATCCACCGCACGCACAAGTATGGAAACGACGACGACTACGCCGACGAGCTCATGAGGCGGGTCTTCCAGTCGGCCTTCGAGGCCATCGACGGGCGGCCGACCGCGAAAGGCGGCACCTACCGTCTCGAAATGCTACCCACGACCTGCCACGTCTATTTTGGATCGGTGACCGGCGCGACGGCCGATGGACGGCGTGATGGGCAGCCAGTCTCGGAGGGGATCTCGCCGGTACAGGGGAGTGATCGCAGCGGCCCCACTGCAGTCCTCAAGTCGGCCGGCAAGATGGATCATGTCAAGACCGGCGGCACACTGCTCAACATGAAGTTCAGCCCCTCGCTTCTCGCAGGAGAAGAGGGTATCGGCAACCTGTCCCATCTGGTTCGGTCCTACTTCAAGATGGATGGCCATCACGTGCAGTTCAACGTGGTGGATGCCGAGCTTCTGAGGCAGGCACAGGCAGATCCCGCAGGGCACCGGGACCTGATCGTGCGGGTTGCCGGCTACAGCGACTATTTCTGTGACCTTTCGACCGAGCTTCAAGAGGAGATCATCGCTCGAACCGAGCACGGCTCCTTCAGCCAGGCCGAGGCTCGAGCCGGCCAGGCAGACCGCCAGGACAAAGTGCTCGTGGGCTGAGTCTCACCGACAGCGGACCTGAAGAGAGCTGATGGAGTCGTTGCCGACTCGAGAGCTCGTCAGGTCGGAGATATCGCGGCTGGTCTCGGTGTAGGACCCCCGAAACTGCGGGTCCTGGTAGAGGCGAACCGTGCAGCCCGGGGCGACTCGCACCGAGCTCGCCTCGTCGTTGGCACCGTACGAAGATCGCAGGTCGCTGGCGTCCGAGTCGAAGGAATAGGCAGCGCCGCGGAATCCTATGTGCTCGTAGAGAGTGACCTGGTCATTGCCGCCCCATCCCCCTCCGCCACTGCCGCCCCATCCACCTCCATCACCTTCGCAGCGCACCTGTATTGAGGTGACCGAGTCGTTGCCGACCTGTGAGC
This sequence comes from Acidobacteriota bacterium, assembly GCA_030597375.1. Lineage (GTDB taxonomy): Bacteria > Acidobacteriota > Thermoanaerobaculia > Multivoradales > JAHEKO01 > JAUVRX01. The sequence continues at coordinate 2,186 of JAUVRX010000016.1, read as the reverse complement.
TGCGCAGGTCGGAGATGTCCCGGTCGACTTCGATGTAGGTGCCTCGATAGTCAGAATCGGCGAAGAGCCTGGCCCGGCAGCCTCGGCTGAGGCGCACGGAGGTAGCCGTGTCGTTACCCACGAGAGAGCCCCTCAGATCCGAGGCATCATCGGTGAAGGTCTGGCTGGTGCCGGAGAAGTTGAGGTCGCGATACAGCGTTGCACCGTAGCTGGAGCTGCCACCACCCCATCCCCCTCCACTACTTCCACCCCATCCATCTCCATCACCTTCGCAGCGCACCTGCATGGAGGTGACCGAGTCGTTGCCGACAAGGGAGCTGCGCAGATCGGAGATGTCCCGGTCGACTTCGACGTAGGCACCCCGATAGCCGGCGTCGGCGAAGAGCCGGGCCCGACAGCCTTGGCTGATACGGATCGACGTGGCCGTGTCGTTGCCGACCATGGAACCTCTCAGGTCCGAGATGTCATCGGTGAAGATCTGGCTGGTGCCGGAGAAATTGAGATCGCGATAGAGCGTCACACCATGACCAGAGCTGCCGCCGCCCCAGCCTCCGCCGCTGCTCGAGCCAGAGCCGCCCTCTCCCCAATGGGCTCCGCCACACCGAACCTTGAGTGAGCTCGCAGTATCGTTACCGACGCGAGAACCACGCAGGTCCGCAACACCGAAGGCCATCTGGAGATAGGCGCCGGTGTAGTTGGTGTTCGCATAGAGCCTGGCCTGGCAATCCCCCCCGAGAGTCACCGAGGTGGCCTGGTCGTTGCCGATGCGCGAGCCCCTCAGGTCGGCGACATCCGAGTAGAAGGTCTCACTGATGCCCTGGTAGTTGGCTTCTCGATGCAGTGTCACACCGCCGCCGGATCGGTCTTCAATCTGGGCACTGGCTGTAGAAGCCAGGCAGGCAGCAAGAATAGGAAGCAGCAGGTGTAAGGATCGTCGCGGAATCAGCACTTGTTTCACAGTCAGACCTCCCAGGGCGAATACAGCGGAGCGACAACTACCCAAGACCGGGTCCCCGGCCTGTGACGCTGAGGCAAGTCGATGGGTATCTTGAACGACCCAGAGCGGAGGCCGTCTGTGTCTCATCCTCGGTTCGCGGCGAAGCTTCGCTGGGAGTCCTACAGGCTGCGCTTCTTGCCCCGCATGCCTCGACGGCTGCCTTTCGGCCGCCCGGCTTTGCCTCGGGCTCCTCCACCTCCACCCCCGCCCCCCCCGCCTCCGCCGCCTCCGCCTCCTCCGTACGACGGCCCCGAGCTGAAGGGCGCCGAGCCGGGCGTGCGCTTGGCTCGATCCTCCGCCTCGTTGATGCGGAGCTTGCGACCTCCCAGTTCGTGTTGATCGAACCGGGAAACGGCCTCCTGCGCCGCCGCGCCATCGGCGAACTCTACGAAGGCGAAGCCTCGGGGACGACCTGTCATCCGGTCGGCCGGAAGGTGGACATTCTTGATGTCGCCGACTTCCGAGAAGAGGCTCTCGAGCTCCGATTCTGTGGTTTCGTAGTTCAGGTTACCAACGAAAATTGTGTTGCTGATGACGGTACTCCTTTCCCTAGTTGCGCTTATCTGTCGGCCGCGCGGTTGCCCGGCGCCGCCGATCCAGAGGCACAAAGTTAGCACAAGAGGTAGGCGACATTCGAGCCAATCGAAGCACCGTGCTGCTGTTCGCCGGCAGTCAGCCTCTTCGTCGGCGTCCAGGTTGCGGACCCCATCGACCCGGGTGTCCACTCCGTATGGCCCTCGGCTCGAGGGTCTGGGCGGTCTATTCCAGAACCAGTGCCATGTCGCGGAAGTTGATGACGTAGGCGCTGAAACTGTGCAACACGTCGAGCCCGACGTTGCAGTAGAGGTAGTTCTCCCCGGCCGACCGAATCGAGCGGGTGTAGATATCTACATCGCGTAGCGTGGTTCCGGCGGCCGCGATAGTCAGCGCCAGCCGTGGTAGCTGGAGGGCCGGTAGTTCCAGGAGACCTCCAACGCCTCCTGTGGTCACCGTGACGTTTCTTCCCAGTGATTCCAGCCGCTCGCGATACCGCTGGTAGAACGGCTCGTAGAAGACCGTTTCATTGGCTCCGGTGTCGAGACGACAGACCAGGTCGTCACGGCCGTAGCGAATCTGCACCAGGGGGTCCAGATCGTCGAGGGCCAGGTTGCTCAGCTTTCTGACGGGTGGGCGAGAGGGAATCTCCAAG
>JAUVRX010000222.1 GCA_030597375.1 Acidobacteriota bacterium | reverse complement strand
GGCTGGAGACAAGGGCTTGAGGGCTTGAGGACTTAAGGGGCGACTCCCTGACAGGAGTCTTGATCTATCCTCGTGTTCAGAGAGCAGAAAGCGGTCCAAGCCTGCGTACGAGGTCTTGAAGCGGCCGGACCCTGTGCCGGCCGGGGAGGGGGGGAGGGGGTTCCCAGAATGCCCGGGGAGAGCCTCCCGCGTGGCCCAATACGAAGATCAATGCAGACGACCGGCCCTTCTTGGCGACCCCTACGCCCCCACGCCCTCAAAGACCGGCCGGAAGGAACGCCCGGGCGCCTCAACCCTCAAGCCCTCATTGCCCTCCATGCGCCAGCGATGGAGGCAGGAAGGGCTACACTACGGCTCCGGTAACGTCGTGACAGGGTCGTGATCGAGCATGACTTCCGACAAGACAAGCGCAGCGTTGAGCGTCTTTCACCCGGTCGTGGCCGGCTGGTTCGAGCGCCGGGTCGGGCAGCCGACGCTCGTTCAAGCCCAGGTCTGGCCGCGCATCGCCGCCGGCGACAACGTGCTGGTTACCGCCCCCACGGGTAGCGGTAAGACCCTGGCGGCCTTCCTCTGGTCCCTGAACCAGTTGCTCACGGGTCAGTGGCAAGGCGGGCAGACGAAAGTGCTCTACGTCTCTCCCCTGCGCGCACTCAACAACGACATCCAGCGCAACCTGCTGGCACCCCTGGCCGAGTTGCAGGTCGAGCTCGAGGAGGCTGGGGAGCAGCCGGAGGCGGTGCGAGTGCAGACGCGCAGTGGCGACACTCCTTCGGCTGAGCGTCAGAGGATGATCCGACACCCTCCAGAGGTGCTCATCACCACCCCGGAGAGCCTCAACATCCTGCTGACCTCGAAGGGTGGCAGGTCCATTCTCGGCTCGGTGGAGTGCCTCATTCTGGACGAGATTCACGCCGTCGCCGGCAGCAAACGTGGCACCCATCTCATGACCGCGGTGGAACGGCTCGGCCTGCTGGCGGGTGAGTTCCAACGCATCGCGCTCTCAGCCACGGTCCGCCCAGCAGAGCGTATCGCTCGTTTCGTCGGCGGGTTCACTCCAGCTGAGCTGGGGGCCGATGGCGAGCCCGTCGGTCGACCTCGGCCAGTTACGGTCATCGCCTCGTCCGAGGAAAAGCGATATGAGCTCCAGGTCGTGGCGCGAGGAGAGAACAAGTCGAGCCAGCAGAGCACTGTTCCGGAGACGGTGAGAGTCGAGCCGGCCCCTGCAGAGGTCTGGGAGGCGCTCGTCGAGGGGATCCGAGGTCGAATACGGAGCAATCGCTCCACGCTGATCTTCGCCAATTCCCGACGATTGACCGAGAAACTCACCCGCTTGCTCAACGAATCCGAGACGGTCGATCTGGCCTACTCGCATCACGGGTCTCTGTCCCGCGAGATCCGGGCAGTCGTCGAGGAGCGTCTGAAGGAAGGCCGCCTAGCGGCCCTGGTCGCCACCAACTCCCTGGAGTTGGGCATCGACATCGGGGCCCTGGACGAGGTGCTGCTGATTCAGACCCCGGCGACGGTGGCCTCGGCAGTGCAGCGGCTGGGCCGGGCCGGGCACCAGGTCGGAGCGGCCAGCCGGGGCAGGCTGTACACCCTCTTCGATCGGGATCTCCTGGATGCCGCGGTCATGGCCAGATCCATCCTGGAGCAGGAGATCGAGGAGAGTCGTCCCGTGACTGGCGCCCTCGATGTGCTAGCCCAGGTGATGCTCTCCATGGTGGTGGCAGAGACCTGGGATGTCGATAGACTCTACGCCTTTCTGCGCTCCACCTACCCCTATCGGCAGCTCAAGCGACGCCAGTTCGATCTCGTCCTGGAGATGCTGGCCGGCCGCTACGCCGACAGTCGCATCCGGGAGCTTCGCCCGCGGGTAACCGTCGACCGGGTCGACAACACCATCCGCGCTCGTCCAGGAGCGGCACGCCTGATCTACCAGTCGGGCGGCACGATTCCGGATCGCGGCTATTTCCATCTCCGCCTGCAGGATTCGATGGCCAAGATCGGCGAACTGGACGAGGAGTTCGTCTGGGAGCGCTCGGTGGGTGACACTTTCACCCTGGGGGCGCAGAACTGGCAGATCCGGGCCATTACCCACAACGACGTGCTGGTCGTGCCGGCGCGCCGCTCTTCTGCCATGGCCCCCTTCTGGCGAGCCGAAGAGCGCAACCGCAGCTTCCATCTGGCATCCAGGACCGGCGAATTCCTGGAGCGGGCCGACAGCCTTCTGGAGCACGAGGACGGCCGGGCCGAGTTGCTGCGCCTGCTTCGGGAAAAGCACAGTGTCGAGGCGTCGGCTGCGGAGGTTCTGGTGCGGCTCTTGGAGCACCAGCGGGCCGTGACCGGCTGTAGCCTGCCGCATCGCCATCACCTCGTGGCGGAGCGGGTGAGCGACCCGGACCCGAGGCCGGGCCGCAGCGGATTGGTCCTGCACAGCCTCTGGGGTGGACAGGTGAACCGACCCTGGGCTCTGGCCCTGGCGGCGGCCTGGGAGCGGCAAGAGGGTCGGCCGCTTTCCATCGAGCAGGACAACGACTGTCTCCTGTTCTCCGCCGACGAGCGCCTCGATGTGGACCATCTCCTGGGACTGGTTCGTGCCGACAACGTCGAAGAGCTGCTGCGCCACAGCCTGGAGAGGAGCGGCTTCTTCGGGGCGCGATTTCGCGAGAATGCCGGCCGTGCCCTGCTGCTGCCGCGGGCCAGCTTCCGACGGCGGGTCCCCCTGTGGCTCAACCGTCAGCGAGCCAAGAAGCTGCTCGCCTCGGTTAGCCGCTATGAGGATTTCCCCGTCCTGGTGGAGACCTGGCGGACCTGCCTGCAGGACGAGTTCGACCTCGAGAGTCTCCAGCTCGTTCTCGGGGAGCTCGAAGGTGGTGAGATCCGCTGGAGCGAAGTCTCGACCTCCGAGGCCTCGCCGCTGGCGGCCAACGTGCTCTGGAAGCAGACCAACCGGCTGATGTACGAGGATGACGTCCCCGAGGCCGGCCGTGACTCGGGCCTGCGCCGCGATCTGCTTCAGGAGTTGGTCTACAGCTCGCAGTTGCGGCCGCGACTGCCTTCCGCCCTCGTGGATCGGCTCCAGCGCAAGCTGCACAGGGTCTTCTCCGGCTATGCCCCGCAGAGCGCTCGAGATCTCGTGGACTGGGTCAGGGAGCGAGTGGTCCTGCCGGTGGCGGAGTGGCAGGAGCTTCTTGCTGCGATGGATCGAGAGTTGGCGGGGAAGGAGGAGAGCCTCGATACGGTCCTGGAGTCGGCCTCCGAAAGGCTCGTGCTTGTCAGGGGGCTCGATTCTCTAGAAGGGCTCGAAGTCGTGGCCCATGTCGAGGATCTGCCCAGGCTCTCCCGCGGCCTCGGTTGGCAGCGGGACGCAATCGAGCTCCAGCCCCTGGTGAGTGACTCCGACGCCGCCAGGGCGGGCCTGAGCTGGGCGCAGGAGCGGCTCGTCGAATCTTCCGGGCAGATCGACCGCCAGGTCGACTCGGAAGAGGATGGCACGACCCTGGTCGATCTGATAGCGGAATGGATCCGGTTCTACGGCCCCTTCCCGGAGCCGTTTCTGGCGCAGACCTTCGCTTTGGATGAGGCCGATTCGAGGCAGGTGGTGGAGTCGCTGCTGGAGGAGGAACGAATTGTCATCGATCGCTTCCGGAGCGAGGACGAGGACCTCCTCGAGATCTGTGACTGCGACAATCTCGAGCGCCTGCTCCGGCTCCTGCGAGCCGAGGCCCGACCCTCTTTCGAAGCCCTGCCGCTGGACCAGCTCCCCCTGCTACTCGCCGCGCACCAGGGCCTTGGAGGGGCAGGAGGCGACCCGGAGCACCTGAAGGCCGCTTTGGAGGGGTTGTTCGGCTACCCGGCGCCGGTCCGGCTCTGGGAGTCGGAGCTGCTGCCCGCGCGGCTCGACCCCTACTACACGGCCTGGCTGGATGCGCTCATGCAGGCGACCGATCTGGCCTGGTTCGGCTGTGGCAACGAACGGCTCAGCTTCGCCCTGCGACCGGAGCTCGAGCTCTTCCCGGTGCCGGCCCCTGCAGACGAAGGCCAGCCTTCCGAGGAGTTGTTGGAACGGGTCTTCTCGGGACGCCAGGGGCGCTTCGGCCTGGAAGAGCTGGTCGGCGACTCTGGCCTCGATACCGCCCAATTGACAGATGCTCTCTGGTCCCTGGCGTGGCAGGGCAGCGTTTCGAACTCGACCTTCCTGGCGGTGCGACAGGCATCGCTGAATCAGTTTCGGGGTGGAGATCCGGGTAGCTCGAGCGATGCGAGATCGTCAGGCCGTGATCTCCGACCCCGTCGCTCCAGGCCCGAGCGTTGGCGAGCTGCCCGGGTCGTTCCTGGTGACTGGTATCGCCCTGGAAACTCCGGCGATCCCGGGATAGAGCGTGACGCTCTGGAGATCGAGGAGCTCAACAGGGAGAGGGTCCGCCAGCTGCTGCAGCGCTACGGAACCCTCTTCAGGGAGCTGCTGGTCCGTGAGCTTCCGGCTCTGCGCTGGTCCCCTTTGTTCAGAACCCTGCGCATCATGGAGCTTTCAGGCGAAGTGCTGGCCGGTCATTTCTTCCAGGGCATTCCCGGTCTCCAGTTCATCTCGCCTGCGGCCTATCGCCGCCTGCGAGAGGGGCTGCCGGCCGACAGGGTCTTCTGGATGGGAGCGCTGGATCCGGCCTCTCCCTGTGGACTGGCCCTGGAAGAGCTCAAGGGCAGTCTTCCACCCAGGCGGGCAGGGACCCATCTCGTCTACCACGGTGCCGAGTTGGTAGTGGTGGCTCGGCGGCAGGGCCGGGACCTGCAGATCCAGGTCGCACCCGACCATCCCTGCCTGCGGGACTACCTCGGTTTCCTGAAGATCCTGCTGACCCGACAGTTCGACCCCATGCACGGCATAGCTATCGAGTCCATCAACTCC
>JAUVRX010000214.1 GCA_030597375.1 Acidobacteriota bacterium | reverse complement strand
GTCGAGGCCGCCCTTCTGCCCGGTAGTCTCGGTGGTCTGGATCGAGAAGTCGTTGACCACGGCAACTCCACCTGCGGTTAGGGACCATAGCATCGCGGACCTATCCTTCGCCGGCTACGGACTTTATCCTTCGTGCGATTTCTGTCCGTTGAGGAGCCCCCAACGGCGGGAGAGTCGAGCCGATACCCCAGCCGAGACCAGAAAGCCGATTCCCAGCGCCAGACTCAAAGTGCCGATGAAGATCATCCCCAGCTCGTCGCCGGAGTCGGTGAATCGGGACTCCATGCTCAAGAATGCTATTCCAGCCGCCGTCAGGATGAGCCCGACCTGGACCGAGCCCAGAATACGCCGCAGGGGACTGGCCTGTTCGATCGTGGCCGAGAGGAGGAACTTCTCGCCCACATCGCTTTCCAGATAGGCGTGGAGGTCCTCGGTGGAGCTGAATTTGTCGAGGAGCTTGCCCTGTAGCTCTGCCTGCAGGGTGGTGGTCTTCAGTAGCCGGCGATGTGACAGATAGGAGCGCAGGATCCAGCCCACGGTTGCCAGAATTCCCACGCTTCCCAGAATCGGTGCCAAAACATCCATGATCGTCTCCTTTTTTCAAGTTGGGCAGCCTTCTTCGCTCGAGTCTCCAGACTGCCTCATTCCGACTGTTACAACGACCTGCCGCCTGTTTGGTTAACAACCCTGTCGAGGGTAGGTATCTCCTATTGTTGGACATTGTCACGTTCGAGTCGAGTTCTGTGGGACCGCGCCGGGGCAGCAAGGTGGCTGAACGTCAGCAGGTGCCAAGGCGTCCAGGGATTCGACAGGAGAGAGCCCCAGGGGGTTAGGGCAGCGGTAGGGAAGGAGAGCCTCAGGGGTTCGACAGGAGAGAGTCCCAGGGGGTTAGGGCAGCGGTAGGGAGGAAAGCCCCCTGGGACTCTCTCCTGTCGAACCCTTGAGGTGTCAGCCGACCAGGAGCCCTGTGTGGAGTGCGCAACAGTCTTGGACGTCGAGAACCCCCACAATGGGCGGGTGTTCGACTCCGTACACGTTCTGTCGCTGTGTTCGGCCGTAGTCGCAGGCCTCAATCTCCTTCTGGGCTCCTATGTCCTCCTTCGAAATCGCCGCGAGCGGCTCAATCAGGTCTTCTTCCTGATCAGCCTTTGCTTCGCGGTCTGGTCCTTCGCCTTCGCCTTCTGGCCCTCCGCTCCTACCAAGAGCCATGCGTGGTTCTGGTTTCGCCTCTCTGCTATCGGCTGGACCCTTACTCCCTCGCTGCTGCTGCACTTCCTGATCCTTCTGTCGCGCCGGGAGCGATACCTGCGCAGGTGGTGGACCTACGCACTGATCTACATTCCGGGTGTCTACTACTTCTTTCAGGCTCAGTTTGGCCGCATGGGCGTGGTGGATTTCGTCCAGACGCCGTATGGCTGGTCGGATGTCTACGAGCCGCTGACCGTCAGTTACGCGGGCTACTTGACCTACTTCGCCAGCTACCTCTTTCTCGGGTTGGTGCTGGTGTTTCTCTGGGGCAGGGGCGCGGCAAGAGTCGCCGAGCGACGGCAGTCGCAGGTCCTTCTGGCTACGGGTCTCCCAGTCCTCGTCGCCGTCGCGCTGTCGGGCATCTTCCTGCCCATGTGGGGCATCCGGAAGCCTCCCGAGGTAGCGCACCTGATTGCGGCTCTGTGGTTGCCCTCCATCTGGATGGTGGTCTGCCGCTACCGACTCATGATCCTGAGTCCCGCGGTCGTGGCACCGGACATCTTCAGAACGATGGCCGATGCGGCCATTCTGGTCGGTCTCGACAATCAGGTCGTCGGCCTGAACCGGTCGGCTGAAGCTCTCTTCGGCGCCTCTGGGGAGCAGCTCGAGGGCTCGGCGGTCGAGGACCTGTTCGAGACCGAGGATTCGACAGAAGCGCAGACCATCCGGCGATTGATCGCCAACTCGGACGGGTGCACGATAGAGCTGGGACTCCGCCGGGGCTCCGGTGATCTGGCGACTCTGAGAGTCTCGGTCTCCAAGGTCGAGGATCGGTTCGCACAGCCCATGGGCTCTGTTCTGCTGATCCGCGACATCAGCGATCAGAAGAGGGCCGAGGCCGACCTCAAGTACCTGACGACCCACGATGCGCTGACCGACCTGCCCAATCGCTCTCTGCTGAACGACCGATTGGACCGGGCCTTGCAGAGAGCCATTCGGCAGAAGTACCCCTTCGCCATCCTCATGTTCGATCTGCACGACTTCAAGCAGATCAACGATGCCTATGGACCGAAGAGTGGGGATCTCGTCCTTCAGGAGGCAGCCCGCCGGCTGACCCGTTGCGTGCGTGGTCTGGACACCGTCTGCCGACTGGGGGGAGACGAGTTCATGATCGTCGTCGAGGATCTGTTGGAGTCGGGCGACTCCGACCTCGTAGCCCAGCGGATTCTCGATTCGTTCGAAGAGCCGATCGACGCGGCGGGGCAGCGGATCACCGTCTCCGGTTCCATCGGTATCAGCACCTATCCGTTCGATGGCCTCGACACCGAGACGCTGGTCAAGAAGGCGGATCTGGCACTCACCAGCTCGAAGCAGCGGGGTCGAGGCGGCTATCAGTACTACGCACCCCGCATGGACGCCCTGAATCGCCAGAGAGTGGCCATCGAGCAAGGTCTCCAGGAAGCGCTTGATGAAGACGGGTTCTACCTCGTCTACCAGCCGCTGGTGGATTTCGCCAGTGGCTCGATCGCCGGCATCGAGGCCCTGATGCGATGGCAGTCGAAGGAGCTGGGAATGATCAGTCCGCTCAGCTTCATTCCGATTGCCGAGAGGTCCGGCCTCATCGTGCCGATCGGCAAGTGGGTGCTGGAGACCGCCTGTCGCGCCAGTCGTCGATGGCAGGAGGAAGGATTCCCAGCCGTACCCATCGCCGTCAACATCTCCGCTCGCCAGCTTCAGGAGCCCGACTTCGTGGAGGTGGTGGAAACCGTCCTTCAGGAGACCGGCCTGCGGCCGGACCTGCTGGAGCTGGAGCTTACCGAGAGCACCGCCATGGAAGATGTGCAGCGATCCAAGGCGCAGCTCACGCAGCTGCAAGACAACGGAGTCCGGATCGTCATCGACGATTTCGGCACCGGCTACTCTTCGCTCATGCGGCTCAAACAGCTGCCGATGAACGCGGTCAAGGTCGATCGATCGTTCATCGAGAACATCGCCAAGGATCCGAAGGACCGCGCCCTGGTGATGGCCATCGTGGCCATGGCAGGGAACCTCGGCGTCGATGTGGTGGCGGAGGGTGTCGAGACGCTGGAGCAGTTGGAGGTGCTGCGCTCCTTCGAAACACAGCCCCTCACGGTACTGCGCTGCGACAAGGTGCAAGGGAACCTCTTCAGCACGCCTGTGGAGACGGATGAGGTCCCTTCGCTGTTCGCGCTGGCGGCTGACGTCGACGGGCCGTTCGAGAGCATCCGGCGAGTCGTGGCTCACAGGGCCAGAGCCTTCCGACAGTAGAATGAAGAGGCCATGGAGGCCTCTCAAAGGACGACTCTCCCCGAGACCGTCGGAGAGATCGAGGCCCGCCTGCAGCAGTATTCAGACGCTGGCCGAGCCGTAGGTGCGAAGCGCTATCTCAAGAGCGATCTCGATTTTCTCGGGGTGGCGGTGCCGGATCTCCGGCGCGAGGTCCGCACCTGGGCGAAGGCGCATCCCGACCTCGATCGAAACGGTCTCTCGAGACTGTGTCGGGCCCTCTGGCAACGAGATATCCACGAGCTGCGCATCTTCGCCATCGAGCTGCTTCGAGCTCGGAAGGACTGCCTGGAGTGCTCGGACATCGCGCTGCTGGAGTGGATGCTGCGGCGGTCCAGCACCTGGGCCTATGTCGATGCCATCGCGGTTCATCTGGTGGGCCCCATGGTGGAGCGCTGCCCCCAGATCTCGAAAGAGCTGGACCGATGGGCCAGGGACGAGAGCTTCTGGCTGCGGCGCTCCGCGATGCTGGCGCTCTTGCTCCCCTTGAGGCGAGGTTCGGGCGACTGGAAGCGGTTCGAGCGCTATGCCGACGCCATGTTGGAGGAGAGGGAGTTCTTCATTCGCAAAGCGATGGGTTGGGTACTGCGGGAAGTGAGCAAGAGAGATCCGCAGAGAGTGTCCCGGTTCCTGACTCCTCGGGTCGATCGCGTCTCTGGAGTGACGATTCGAGAGGCCGTCAAGTACTTGTCTGAAGACGACAGGGACCGACTGCTTGCCGCCTATCGCGCTCGCTAGCTTCGGCCTCAACGGGAAGCGGGAACGAGCTCGAGAGTGTGCACGGTAGTACGGCGACAGGGGGTGACCGCTGGCGCCGCCCGACAAGTACGACAGCAGTGACCGGTGCTCGGCGTGATGTACTCTTGGTGCACTTGAAATCAACAACCGGCTTCCCCGATCTGGAAGTGATCTCAGAGCTGCGATAACGTAGTCTCGTAGGGAATCATCAACAATGAGTGACCTCATTGGTCGCAACCTCGGCCACTACCGCATCGTCGAGAAGATCGGCGAGGGTGGAATGGGAATGGTCTACCGCGCCCGCGACGAGCGGCTGGATCGGGATGTGGCGATCAAGGTGTTGCATAAAGATGTCGCACAGGATGCCGATCGCTTGTCTCGGTTCGAGCGGGAGGCGAAGGCTGTCGCCAAGCTCGACCACCCGAACATCCTTGCTATCCACCAGCTCGGCACGCACGAGGGCTCGCCCTTCATCGTGACCGAGCTGCTCGACGGCGAGAGTCTCCGCAAGCGGATCCCACCGGGTGGCATGCCTTGGCAGAAAGCCGCCGAGATCGGCGCCGCGGTGGCTGATGGACTCGCCGCCGCCCACCGCCAGAACATAGTCCACCGCGATCTCAAGCCCGAGAATATCTTCCTCACCTCGGACGGGCGCGTGAAGATCCTCGACTTCGGGCTGGCGCGAATCGTGCTGCCCGCGGACGAGGAAGCCGAGACGGCGACCCTGACTCCGGGGGGTACGGTGGCGGGCGCCGTCATGGGCACCGTCGGATACATGT
>JAUVRX010000070.1 GCA_030597375.1 Acidobacteriota bacterium | reverse complement strand
ATTTCTCGCAGGTGGAAGCTGATGTGGCGCAGCTGGATGTCAACAATCCATTCGCCCTCTTCTACCCGGAGCAGCGACCTTTCTTCCTGGAGGGAGCCGACATCTTCTCGACACCTCTCGACGCGGTATTCACGCGAAACGTGGCGGACCCGTTGTGGGGTGGCAAGATCTCCGGCAAACAGGGCATTCATGGCCTCGGAGTCTTCGTCGCCCAGGATCGGATCACCAACCTGCTGTTTCCCGGCAGCGAGGGTTCAGACAGCGACTCGTTCGACTTCGAGACCATCGACTCTGTATTGCGGTATCGCCGCGACTTCGGTAACGCATCGGCTATCGGGGCCCTGTTCACGGGTCGGGAGGGCGACGACTACCATAACCGGGTCGCGGGGATCGACGGCCTCTATCGCGTCACCGATACGCACACGGTCCGGTTCCAGGCGCTCGGATCCCAGAGCCGGTACCCGGACGAGATTGCCGAGGACTTCGATCAGCCAACCGGCAGCTTCAGCGACCTGGCCTATCTCCTCGGGTACAGCCACAACTCGCGCAATTGGCAGGGTTGGGCGAGGTACCAGGACATCGGCGAGGACTTCCGCTCCGATATGGGCTTCATGCCCCAGGTCGACTTCCGACAGGGTGTGACCGGTTTCGAGCACCTCTGGTGGGGGAAAAAAGGAGACTGGTACAACCGCATTGGACTCGGCAGCGAACTGGAGCGCAAAGAAGACCAGAGCGGACAGATGTTGCAGCAGGAATGGGCTGTGTGGACTGCGATCGGTGGCCCCCTGCAATCCTTCCTGTGGTTCAATCTGGCGCTAGCCGAGCAGTCCTTCGAAGGTGAAATCTTCGACACCAATGCGGTCCGGACCTTCTTCGAGATACAGCCGAGCGGCAAGTTCTCGTTCGGCCTGTTCGCCCGAGTCGGCGGGCAGGTGGACTTCGACAATGTCCGGCAGGGAGACGGGGTCAGAATCGTGCCCCGCTTCCGGGTCAACCTGGGCCGTCACCTCCAGACGGAGCTACGCCACACCTACGAGCAGATGGACGTCGATGAGGGGCGGCTCTTCACCGCCAACCTGAGTCAGCTACGAGTCGTGTACCAGTTCAACATCCGCACTTTCGTACGGGCTATCGTCCAATATACCGACGTCGACCGGGATCTCGGTCTCTATGACGATCCCGAGGATGTTGACGCCAAAACCAATCAGGTCTTCACCCAGTTGCTCTTCTCCTACAAGGTGAATCCGCGCACCGTCTTGTTCTTGGGCTACTCGGACAATCGCGAAGGAAACGAGAACATCGATCTGCTGCAGGAAAACCGATCGGTCTTCCTGAAAGTCGGCTACGCCTGGAATTTGTAGGACTCTCGCCGTTCCGGCGAAGCAGCATTGAGGGTTGAGGTGGTCGGGCGTTCCTTCCGACCGATCTTTGAGCAATGGGGTTGAAGCGGCCGTCGTGCCTCCGGCCGATCTCTGAGGGCTTGAGGCAGTGAGGCCTTGGAGTTGAGGCGGCTGGGCGTTCCTTCCGGCCGATCTCTGAGGGCTTGAGGGCCTAAGGGCTTGGGGGCGTAGGGGGCGACTCCCTGGCGGGAGTCTTGAAGCGGCCGGACCTGTGCCGGCCGGGGTGTGAGGGGGGGGCCCGGGTCTCCAGTGCCAGGCCCCAAGCCCCCTGGAGCTCCCCGGACGAACCTCCCGTGGTTGTGCCTCTGTACTGGGGGCTAGCTTGGGACTCGATCGACCGAGATTTCGAGCCGCTTCATCATCTCGTGCAGCGTCGTCGGCTTGACCTTCAGCAACTCCGCCGCACCCTTCTGCACGCCACCGGCGGCTTCCAGGGCCTTGACGATGAGTTGTCGCTCGTAGGAGCTGACGGCCTCCTTGAAGGCCATTCCATTACTGGGAAGGACCGCCGAAGGAGCCGGTAGGGTATTCGGCTCGCGGACACTCGGCGGAAGAAGATCCACGTCCAGAATGGAAGCCGACGACAGTACGACCGCTCGCTCGATCACATTCTCCAGCTCCCGCACATTGCCGGGCCAGTGGTAGTCGAGAAGCAGTTCCATGGCGCCGGAGGAAACTTCCTCCAACTCCTTGTCGTTCTCCAGGGCATATTTGGTGAGAAAGCTCCGGACCAGGAGAGGAATGTCCTCGGTGCGCTGCCGTAGCGGGGGCAATTGAATGGTGATGACGTTCAAGCGGTAGTAAAGGTCTTCACGAAAGATTCCCTCCTGCACCGACTTTTCGATCAGAACGTTGGTCGCGGCGATGATGCGAACGTCGGCTGTGAGGGTTTCCACGCCTCCAAGGCGCATGAACTCCTTCTCTTGGATCACCCGCAGGAGCTTGGCCTGTGTATCCAAGGGGATATTGCCGATCTCGTCGAAGAAGATGGAACCGCCATGAGCGAGCTCGAAAAGACCCTTCTTGTTGGAAACAGCGCCGGTGAACGAACCCTTGACGTGCCCGAACAGGTTGCTCTCCAGCAGATCGGCTGGCATGGATCCGGAGTTGACAGTGACGAACGGGCCGCTGGCTCGGCGCGAATGGTGATGGATTGCCTTGGAGACGAGCTCTTTGCCCGTGCCGCTCTCACCAAGGATCAGGATGTTGCTCTTGGCCGGCGCCGCCAGCTGGATCAACTCGAAGACCTTCTGCATCGGCTTGCTCTTGCCGATGATGTTGTCGAAAGCAAAACGCTGTCGAAGCTGCTCCTTGAGGGATCGGTTCTCGGAGGTCAGCCGATGCTGCTTGAGAGCCTGGCGGATCGTCAGTAGCACCTCTTCATTCTTGAAGGGCTTCGGGATGTAGTGAAAGGCACCCATTCGCATCGCTTCGATGGCGCCTTCGATGGAGGAGAAAGCGGTGATCACGATAATGACCTGATCGGGATCCGAGGCTCTGATCCGTTTCAGGACCTCCAGCCCCGAGGTGTCGGGCAACATGAGGTCCAGCAGGACGAGCTCGACTTCTTCCTTCGCCAGCAGGTCCAAGGCTTCACGCCCCGTCCACGCGCTGAGAGTGGAGTAGCCCTCCTTGTTCAAGAGAGTGGTGAGAACGTCCTGCAGGATCTCTTCGTCGTCGACGACCAGGATGCTCATGAGGTCTGCTCTGGTTGCGACTCGAAGCGGGGGAGCTCGACGATGAAGCGACTTCCCTCACCCCTGTGACTGACGACCCGGAGCTCACCGCCGAGGCGCCGGACGATGTTGTAGCTGATGGACAGCCCCAGGCCGGTACCCCCCTCGGCCAGCTTCGTGGAATAGAAGGGCTGAAAGATCTTGTCCAACTCCTTGGAGCCGATTCCCGGGCCGTTGTCCTCCACGGAAACCACGATCCACTTGTCGCGCACTTCGAGCTCCACCAGGAGCTTTCCCTGTTTGCCAATCTGGGCCATGGCGTCGAGGGCGTTGATGACCAGGTTGGTGAACACCTGCTGCAGCTCACCCTCGCTGCCCAGAACCAGGACGTTCTCATCCGGCGGCCGCCATTCGAGCACAATCTCGCTCTCCAGCAGCCGCTCCTTGAGCAATTCCAAGCACTCTCCGATCAGAGGTCGGAGAGCGACGGGAACCTCGTCGGGCTGCCGGTCGCGTGCGAACTCGAGCAAACTGTTGACGATCCTGGCAGCCCGGAACGTCTGTTTTTCCACCTTCTCGAGAAGCACTCGGCGCGGATCGCCTTCCGGCGTTTCAGACAACAGCATCTGGGCATAACTGGAGATGCCGGTGATAGGGGTATTGACCTCGTGTGCAACCCCCGCCGCCAACATTCCCAGGGAGGCCAGGCGTTCCTTTTCCTTCAGGGAGTTCTCCATCGCCACCCGCTGGCTGACATCCTGAATGATGATGACTCGGTGGTCATCGAGGACCTCTTCCAACGGGGCCATGGAGATCTGCAGGTAGCGGTCTCTGCCCTCGGGGTCCTGAATACGGACCTCTCGAATGCCCTCGTCGGGGCTCGGTAGGGACTCCAGAGCCAGAAGGTCGGGGAGCTCGCGTCCCGCGGCCTCCTCTGGGCGCAAGCCCACCAGCGAGCCGAAAGCCTGGTTGATGGACTGCAGTACGCCGCTGCTGTCGACTACGGCAATGCCCGCCGGAGAGCATTCGATGATCTGGCGAGTGTAGCGCTGCAGTCGGTCGACCTCTTCCAGTTGGGTTTTGACCTGCTCGAGCAGCCGAGCGTTTTCGATCGCCAGAGCCGCCTGATTCAGCACCGTTCGGATCAATTCGAGGTCGTCGCTGCTGAGCGGCAGATCGCTCTGTTTGTAGCCGGCCAGAAAGACGCCGATACGGTCTTCACGCACTCGCAACGGAAACGCGTACCGGTAGCCGGCAGCGAACAGCCGCTGTTGGGTAGTGAGCTCGTCGGTGGGGAACTCGACTCCACTGAGTGCCTCCGATTCGATGCCCCAGAAATCGGCATCGAAATCATCGAATCTCACGGTCGGGGGCAGGTCTCTCTGTGGCCGATAGGGGAGCAGCCGATCGCCGCTGGCCAGGAACAGGGTGGCGCGATCGAGCTCCAGAGCCATCTCGAGCTGGTCGAGCAGAGTGGAGCAGAGTTGACCCAGGGAGCGCTCCTCCAACATCTGTTGGCCGAATCGGGCCAGGGCTCGGCGCTTGCTCCATGTAGTGCGATGCTGAAAGCGCTCGAGCGAGGAGCTCATCCCACGCCTGGTGGGCACGAGAAGACCCGCGATTACCAGACCCGACAAGAAGGAAGCCAGCGTGCGAGCAACATTCAGCTCGGTGGGAACCAGCCGCGTCACCATCATGTTCGCCAGCGAGAAGCCGACGACGCCGACCAGGATGGTGACACTCAGGGAGACCGTGTCGCGTACGATGGCGCCGATATCCCAGAGCTTGTAACGCAGGATCGCGTAGGCGAAGGTCAGGGGCACGAGCGCCAACGACAACACGGAAATGGAGGTCACCGCGGTCGGCCACTGAGCTCCGAAGGTCAGAGGCAATACGTACAGCCCGAGGAAAGGCAGATACCCCCCGGCCATTCCCACCGCGATCCAGGTGGCCTGTCGGTGGGGTTCGGGCTGGCTGATGCTTCTCAGCCGCCAAACCAGAACCGCTACCGCCGCCAGTGCGAAAAGTACGAGGTGGTAGAGCTCCAGTTGGTCCAGGACTCCGAGGGCCGTTTCCATTTGGCCACCCAACAGCCACCGCCCCTCGGAGAAAACCAGATCGGCTTGCAGTGCCAGCAGGAAAGCGCTGGGAAGGTAGACAAACGGAATCAGACGAGAGAGCTTCTCCTTGCGAATCAGGGGACGCGGAAAGACCAGGAACAGATGGAGCGTCAGGGGTGCGAGGAGAATCCTGGCGACTTCGTCGAGTAGATAGATCGCCCGCCCGACCAGGTCGTAGGGTGGTGCCGGTGAGGCGATGTACAAGACTGCGGAGGTCAGGCACCAGAGGTAGAACAGGAACGAGGGCCGGCGCTGATCCCTGAGAAGGGTGTAGATGCCGATCAACAGATAGGCGATGCCGATGAGCGCCAGGATCAGATAGGGAAGATCGATGTCCAGGGAAGGAAGCTCGTAGCCGACCCTTGCCATCTGCTCACCGCGCAGGACCACGAGCTCACTTGAAACTCGCTGTCTCAAGGCAGCGGTTGGATCGGCCAACTGCCCGAACTCCTGGCCATTGATCAGGAGGATCTGGTCCCCGACCCGGAGGCCCCTGTCACCGTGATCGACAGCGGTAACCTGCCAGTAGGCGCCCCTGTCCTCGGCGGTGAACCCGAGAGGCTGAAAGGATGCTGCCTTGCGAGAAAAGCTCAGCCCGGCGAAGGCTATGACCAGGGCGGTAAGGACCAGGGCTGCGATCAGGGGCTTCGCACGGGTTGGCGTCGTTCGTGTCATATCGATAACCGCGCTATTCCAAAGGCTTTATTAGCACGAATCATGCCACGAAAACAGAAGTTTGAACTCGCGATGGAGTCCTGTTCCCAGTGGTTTACGCCGTTCACTTCAAGATTTTGGTGGAACTCAATGAATTGGATTCAATGGATTGGCGCCGGCGTCGGGCGCTCCGGATGAACGATCTCTCGACAGCGGTGGCCGAATGGGGCCTGGCCACCCTCGGACAGGGTCGCGTTGTGGAGAATCGAGAGGGGGGAGAGGGCCGAGCTCAGAACTTGAAGGCCACGCCGCCGGTGATGCGCTTGTGAAGCTCATCATTGGCTTTCGCAACCGTCGGCATGGCTTCGGGCATGCCGCGACTGACTTCCAGGTTGAGCTGCACAGCCCAGTCGGAGACGGCCTCGCTGAAGATCACGAGATCCTGGCTCAACAGGACCTGCAAACGCTCGAGCTCGAACAGGGTGGGCCGCGCCACGCGGCTGCGCCAGCGGCCCTGATGCTGCTCGACCGGTGTGAGCCGCTGCGCCATGTGATGGAAGGCCAGCAGCACGCCGGTGGAAGTCTGCAGGAAGCGGGTATCGAGTGAGGTGACCAGATACCGGACTTCGTTCTCGTATCGAGACCGGTCAGCGGTTCGCAGGATGCCGCCGCCACCCGCTGCGATATTGGACTTGAAGGTCGCCAGGATCTTGGGTGTGAACTGATGGCTGGCGGAGAACTGTATTTCTGGAAGCTCGTCGCCACGAACCAGGTAGAGGCTCTCGAGCCGATCGAAGAAGTCTTCGTTGAAATAGAGGTGAAGCGTCTCGTCGAATCGCCGGTGCGTAACACCCACGCTCACCTGGCCGAAGTTCTCCCCTGTCCGCGCTACCAGCAGCTGATAGCAGTACTCTTCCGAGTAGCCGCACGCATTGCTGTGCTCCTCGAAGAGGACCGGAGTGAACCCCTGGTGAATGGTGTCCATCCGCTGGTTATGGACCTGGTAGCTGCCTGAGGCGGAGGCCCGCCAGTTCCGCCCGAGGTTGACGACCATCCCTCCCGTCGGCGACACGGCAGACAGATCGCCGTCGCGTAGCGACGACACAAATCCGGCTTCTACGAGGATGGCCGGGCTGACCCGCAGGCCGCCCTTGCCGAAGACATCGACCCGCTGGGTAGGCAACGGCGTCACGAGCCCTCCTACCATGGGGCTGAGCGTGAAGAACTCGATCTGTCTGTCCAGATAGCGGACGCCTGTTTCGAAGGTGGAGCGAGGAGTCAACGCCGCCCTGTAACTGCCCTCGATTCGCCAGGAGCGGGAGGCATCCGGTATGCCGATCGGCTCGATGGGAGCCTGGCGATAGAAGTTGTTCTCTTCGGTGTAATACACCGCGAAATTGGACCGGCCGGTGTCGCCGACGCGTTGGGTCCAGCTGACGCTGTGAGATTCCAGTCCGATGTTGGACAAATCGGCCGTCTTCGAGCCAGGAGAGACCATCCGATTGCTCATGGATGTCACCCGAACCCCGGACTGGTCGGAGTTTTCGACCTGAACCGAGACCAATTGCGTCCGTCCGTTGGAGATCGATGCCGACGCCGCGGTTTTGGCGGTGGGTTGCAGCTCCACGAAGTTGCCGGTCAGGCCGATGTAGAGGTCGTTGACTTCTCCCTGAATCCCGACACTGCCGCCCGCGAGTTGGGCGTTGCCGGTCTCGAGACCTTCCTGCATACCGGCGATCGCTTGCATCTCGGCTTCGACATTCCGTGGCATGAGACGCTGGTCGAGGCTGGCGTTGTTGACATTGGCCTCGCCTTCGGCCGCGGAGGTCTCGATGTCGCGCAGAACGTCGGAAGGTATGCGGTCTCGAATGCCCCAGAAGCTGTCTTTGTCGGCGGCTTCGGGTGCCAGATCTTCTTGGAGCTCCATGTCCAGGAATTGCTGCGCCTGGGCACTGGCCCGTGTCAGCAGCGCGATGCTGGGGAGGAAACCGTGCCGAAAAGCAATGACCTTGTACAAGCCTGCGGGCAGGTTGTCGAAGCGGAAGTTGCCTTCCGTGTCACTGGCCACTCTTCGCAGGCTGGTGTTCCCGAGGTGATACGCGTAGACCACGGAATGGGGCAGAGGGGCGGTAAGACTCTGCACATGGCCGTTGAGCGCACCCGTCACAGGGCCGATGGCCTCATCGGCAGACACCACCCCGACACCCAGAACGGACAGGGCCAAGACGGCGAGTAGAGTTTTCTTTAGATAGAGCATACCCAGCAGATAGATATACGACTCTGCATTATATTGGGATCTAGAGACGGGTGTCAAAGGCTCCTTTCTCGAGATCAACCCGCTCGAGACTATCTGTGCAAGACCCGCGCCATGTCAGGCTCGGGTGTCCTGCCGGCGGTGAGGCAAATTACCGAGGAGGCTCCTGATCGCAGGAGGCAACGGGTCGCGGTGCCCAATGTGTTACGAGTCGTAACAATGTCGTCTACCAGCAATATCCGACTACCTTGTATTCGATTTCGGGCGGTGCGGGTGGTGGTGAAAGCTCGGCGCACGTTTTCGGCTCGCGAAGACCGATCCAGGCTGGTCTGGGGCCGGGTAGCGTACTTGCGGCGCAAGGCTCGAACCAGGGGCAGATCGAGCTCGGTGGCTACCGGCCGGGCGATCTCCTCTGCCTGGTTGAAGCCGCGGCGCAGGTGGCGGCGCCAATGAAGGGGGACTGGAACCACCAGCTCGATGTCTTCGAGCGAGAGCCTGTAGCGATGGCTCAAAGCGCGGCCGAGATGCTCGCCCAGAAAAGCGAGGCGACGGAACTTCAGAGCGTGGATGACCTCTTCGAGTGGGGGCTCGTAGATCCAGCCTGAGAGAAGTCGCTCAAACGGGGGTGGTCCCTTCCGGCACGAACCGCAGAAATAGCCGTCTGGCAAGGGATCGGGTGCCAGGGCCCTGCCGCAGCCAGCGCAAACCGCCGAAGACGTCGGCTGGAGCTCTCGGCGGCACCCCGAGCACAGGCCCATCTGCAGGGCCACAGTGCCCTCGATTCGGGCGCAAGCCACGCAGACCGGTGGCAGGAGAAGCGCCAGCAGTCGCAGACCGGCATCCTCGATCTGGGTTGTCCATGAATGTGACAAGTGAGTACCCCAGGCGTACGAATCTCTTGAAGGCAGAGAATCTCGTGCGCCGCCGACAGTCTCCTCGAATAAGACGGCAAAAAGGTGGATATACTTGCCGCTAGAAGAGGCCGATCGACAGGACCCAGCGGATTCGATCGCCCGCACAGGGCGCAGGAAGTGGCGATTCAAGAGTGGGGGAAGACGTGAGACGAACGCAGACGCTAGCCGTGATCGCACTGCTCGGCCTCCTGCTGGCTCCGGCAGCTGCAAGGGCCCAGGAGCTGTACAGCTTTACGACCAGTCTCCTCCTCGGGGTCGGTGGCTTTTTCGACGAGAACGACGGGGGCTTCGGGAATCCCTCCTTTCAGCTGGGATTTTCCAATGTCATCGAGAAGAGAAGCCACGTGGGATTTCGCCTGGGGCACGTCGGCTTCGGCTCGTCCGACTTCGTGGGTGACCTCAAAGGGGCCGATCTCACCTATCTCAACGTCAGCGGCGAGTACCGCTCGGCGGGGAGCTCCTTCTCGGGGAGCTTCGTACAGTCGGGTGTCTACATCGGCCTCGGGGGCTACCAACTGGGCGGCACGACCGAGGACGGAGAGAGCGAGAGTGGAGCTTCAATCGGGCTGGTCCTGGGCCTCATGGGTGACATCGAAATAACTCCCAGGTTTGCCGTCAGGATCGAGCTCAGCGGCCACATCCTGAGCTCCGACGTTGCCCGTTACCTGGGCCTGGCTCAGGTCGGTGTGGCCTATCGCTTCTAGAAAAGACAGGTCCTGACAGTCGATCTTGCTCCCCGAAGACCAGGTTTCCTCTACAGGCCAGCGTCGGGCTGTCCTGGTCGGCTTGAGCCTGCCGCGCCAGCCGGGCTGGCTGGTCGAGGAACACCTGGACGAGCTGGCCGAGCTCACTCGTAGCGCCGGCGTCGAGGTCTCGGCTCGCACGTTGCAGCAGCGCAAGACACCGCACGCCAGCACATTCATCGGCAGTGGCAAGGCCGCCGAGGTCGGTCAGGCAGCCCGCGAGCTGGGTGCGGACCTGGTGATCTTCGACGACGACCTGTCGGCCAGCCAGGTCAACAATCTGGAGAAGATTCTCGACCTCCAGGTCATGGATCGAAGTGGTTTGATCCTGGAGATCTTCGTTCAGCGAGCCCGCACCAGGGAGGCTCGGACCCAGGTGGAGCTTGCCCGACTCGAATACCTCCTGCCGCGCCTGACTCGCCGTTGGACCCATCTGTCGCGTCAGGTTGGCGGTATCGGCGTGCGTGGCGGTGAGGGCGAGACGCAACTGGAAGCCGACCGTCGGATGTTGCGCAAGCGAATCCGCCAGTTGAAACGGGATCTGGAGAAGATCGAGCGCACTCGCCAGATCCAGAGGCGTGGTCGCCGCGAGGCGCTGCAGATCGCCCTGGCCGGCTACACCAATGCAGGCAAGTCGACGCTCTTCAACCAACTCACCCAGGCCGGCGCCCCAGCGGAAGATCGTCTCTTCGCCACTTTGGACTCGAAACTGCGTCGGGGAGCCCTGAGCTCGGACACCATCGCTGTCTTCGCCGATACCGTGGGGTTCATTCGCAAGCTGCCTCACCACCTGGTCGCCTCCTTCAAGAGCACCTTGGAGGAGATCACTTATGCCGACCTGGTTCTCCATGTGGTCGATCGCAGCCATTCGCAGTGGCAGGAGCAGCTCGAGGTCGGAGAGGCCGTCTTGCGGGATCTGGGCGTCGATGCGGACCGCGTCGTGACCGTGTTCAACAAATCCGACCTGGTTGGCGAAGCAGCGCGCGGTGCCGTTGGCGGGCTCTGGATCT
>JAUVRX010000075.1 GCA_030597375.1 Acidobacteriota bacterium | reverse complement strand
TGCACTTGTCCTCATCTCGCTCCACTCTCACCGGCGAGATCCACGAGAACAGACCGAGCAGAGCGCCGTACGGACACAGATAGCGGCACCAGGCTCCCTGGACGAAGATCGAAGCCACGATCAGCACAACCACGACGAGGATTCCGACCTGACCCAGATTCAGGAAGAAGAGCCCCATCTTGACGTCTGCCACTTTGTTGTAGGGCGATTCGATGAAGGCCTGCAACGCCGCGCCGCTCATCTCCAAGATGCCCCAGAGAAAGAAGCCCAGAACCAGGTACTTGAGGCTCTGCAGGGTCCAGTCGAGCCACTTCCAGGGCCGAAAGTTACGGCCGAAGATCTTGCGACCCAGCTTTGCCAGGTACTCGGAGATCATGCCGACCGGACAGATCCACGAGCAGAAGGATTTCCGCAGCAACAGGGCCATGAGCAGGATGACCAGAACGAGAATCGTCGCTGCCGGGTGAATGCGATTCAGTGTGCCCTGATAGATCCAATCGAGGATCCCCATCAGTCCGCTGATGGGCAGGAAACCCTCAGCCCCAGGCGGCCGCTGGGGTAGCGGCAACTCTCCAGCCTTGGCCGCCATGTAGAAACGGCTCAGCTGGAATCCCAGAAGCACGCAGATGCCGGAGAAAAGCCGCTGGACCAGCAGACGGATACGGTAGCTCCGATGGGGCTTGGACCCTGAAAGTCCGAACAGCCAATCGCTCGCCCTCTGCTGCAACGAGCTCTGTTGTCTCTGCATCCCATGCTCCTCAGGTGTTGTCGGACACCCTCTCGAATGGGTGTCGCCGGTCGGCGAGTCGTTCTGGGTCAGGTGCGCTCCGAAACCAGCGGCGAGTGACTCCAACAGCCTACAAGATCACTCTAGAACAAATGCTCGCCACCTGGAATGACGAATATCAGGTTCGCCGAGGAGGCCCCGCAACCCTTCGATCGTCGGTCGGGCTAGAATCACCCGCAGGAGGTGGGGACCATGAGTGAGCCGAAGAAGATTCCCGAGACCTATCTACGCTTCCGCCGGAACTACCCGGAGGTTGCCTCCCACTACGAGGCCCTGGGCCAGAGCGTCAACGAGTTGGGTGCCCTCGACAGCAGGACTGCGGCGCTCGTCAAGCTTGCCCTGGCGGTCTCCCGTCAACGGCAGGGAGGCGTTCATTCCGCGGCTCGCAAGGGGCAAGATGCGGGGCTCGAGCCGGACGAGATGCGACAAGTCGCGCTGATGGCCATCACGACCATCGGGTTCTCCTCTGCGATGGCAGCCTACACCTGGGTCGAGGACGTCGTCGGCACCAAGGAGTAGACGACCGACTACGGGTCAGCGGGGCTCAGAAGTAATGCGGGTCAGGGCTCGCCCAGGCGGTAGCTCGCTGTCCTGTCCCCGGCCGCGTAGCGAACTACGTCCGCAGTATCGATCACCAGCGAGATGCCGTCGACGATCAGGACGGCCCAGATCCAGGTGCGCAGATCACCGGCTGGAGATTCCGGGCTCAGCCTGCTGAACAGCCAGGGCAACAGGGGTACCCAGTAGATGTGACCGATTCCCAGGAGGCGCACGAAACCCCTGGCCCGGAAGATGGCCATCTGGGTCAGCGCTCCGAGGAACGTCGTCGCCAGCACCGCTTTGGCTTCCAGCGTGGAGAAGAAGAAGAAGGGTAGGACCATGTTGACAAACATCAACACTCCGATCCAAACCCACAAAGGCTTGGGGAGCGTCGCCATCCCCTTCATGAATCCAATCGCTATCTTGAGCATCCCGCTGCCTCGAGGCCCCAATGCCTCACTGCCCCACTGCCTCAAGGCCTCACTGCCTCACTGCCCCACTGCCCCACTGCCTCAAGGGCCCACTGCCTCGAGACCTTCCGACGCCACCTGTTCGGCGTCAGGAAGGGCTCCAAATCTGCGCTCACGCTGCTGGAACACATGCAGGGCCTCTTCCACCTGCTGCTTTCCGAAGTCCGGCCATAGACAGGGTGTGAAGACCAGCTCTGCGTAGGCGCACTCCCAGAGAAGGAAATCGCTGAGCCGCTGCTCGCCGCTGGTGCGGATGAGCAGATCCACATCGGGTGCCGCCGGGTCCGAGTTGACCGCCCGGTTGAGGAGCTCGGAGAACATCTCCGCCGTCACAGCGCCTGGAGGCCGGAACATCGAAGCCGCGGCAGCGATGGCGTGCCTCGATGAATAGTCCACCGCCAGCCGCAGATGAAGGGCCGATCCCTGGGCAGTGGCTGCCTCAGCTTTCTCGATGGCCCGCACCAATCGGGGCCTCAGACGGTCCCGTCGGCCGATCACATTCAACCGCACGCCGTGCTTGACGCAACGCGCCGCCTCGGTGCCCAGATAGCGCTCGAAGAGCTGCATCAGGGTCGCCACCTCCTCCGGCGGCCGTTGCCAATTGTCGGAAGAAAACGCATACAGGCTCAGCGTCTCGATTCCGCAGTCGGCTGCTGCCTCGACGGTTCGTCGCACGGCCTTGGCGCCCTCCCGATGGCCCGCCGTGCGCGGCAGACCGCGGCGCTTCGCCCAGCGGCCATTGCCGTCCATGATGATGGCAAGGTGGAGACCCTCTCCTGGTTTGAACTTCTCGTCTTGCATTCCTTCGATCCCTCCGGAAAACACCCGGGTCAGTCCTGACGGGTAGCGTGGATGAGCGCTTCCATATGATCCAGATAGCGCTCGAGTGCCCGTCGTCCTTTCTGGGTCAGCTCGAATTCGGTCCTCGGATAACGACCCACGAAGCTCTTCTTGCAGTCCACGTAGCCCGCCTCTTCGAGCTTGCGGGCATGGACGCTCAGGTTGCCGTCGGTCGTCTTCAGCAATTCTTTCAACTCGGAAAAGGTCAGTGAACTGTTGACGGTCAGCGCACTCATCATGCCCAATCTGACGCGCTCGTAGACCAATCGGTCGAAGTCCCGAGCCGCCGGGTCGGCCAGGTAGCCAGCCAGGCTTTCGAGCTTCTTCTTGGCCTTGTGCCGATCATCCTCGGCCTCGTGCCTTGCCGCTTGCCTCCTAGCCACCGTAGCGCCTCGCGATGATCGCTCCGAACAGGATGTGCAATCCGCCGAATCCCAACACCATGAGGCCGTTGGCCCACGAAGAGGGTGCTCCGAGAGTCAGCGCCCCGAGCGCCATGAAGCAGAGACCCATGATCGGAACAGGACGGACCGAAAACGTGCCGCCGCTGACGACCCCGCTGCCGTAGAGGAGCAGCCATAGCCCGGGGATCCAGCCGGCACCGTCGGTGCCGGCAAGCGCCACCGTCAAGATGGTCGCCGCCACCAACGGTGGAGTGACGCTGAACAAGAACCGCCTACCGACGCCCCGTGAGAGGCTGACACCGAGTCTCTTCGCCTTGCGCGCCATGAACCAACCGGCGATGGCGAGGGCCAGGACGGCATCACCAACCCATACGGCCAGCCAATGATCGGCCATCGAGGGCGTCGCAGCCAGCATCCCAGCGACCATCGCCGTGCACCCGATCACGATCGCACCCCAGCCGGGGACCGAGGTGAAGGGGGCCGACGATTCCATCGCCAGGCGGATGAAGCGCAGGTTGTCCATGGCCTGCGCGTGCATGGTCACGGGCGGTTTATCTCCTGGTGGTATCGGCATAGCGGCTCGCATGGCGCGAAAACCTAGCCCATAGAGTCCGTCTTGTCAAGTACTTTGAATCAAAAAGCAGCCATCTGCACCTGCGCATGAGTCGATATGTTTGGCAGCCTTCCCCTCCCCATGCAGCCACCCTCCGAGACGATCCGTCGATGCTAGGATCGCTGCATTTCCCACTGGCCAACCTCGAAAGGAGAGCGGTGGAAGGGTCGATCGATTACGAGCAAGTAGGGCTGCGAGTCGGGCTGGAAGTCCACCAGCAGCTCCTCACCGAGCAGAAGATGTTCTGCCGGTGTCCGGCCGGGCTCTACACCGAGCACCACGACGGCATCGTGCTGCGCCACATGCGCCCGACGCTTTCCGAGCTGGGAGAGTATGACGGCACGGCATTGATGGAGTTCAAGACGAAGAAGAACATCGTCTATCTTCTCCACAAGAGCAACGTGTGCACCTACGAGATGGACGACACACCCCCCTTCATCGTCAACCGGCGGGCCATCGACATCGCCATCGAGCACTGCCTGATGCTGGGCTGCGACGTCGTCGACGAAGTCCATATCGCCCGCAAACAGTACCTGGATGGCTCGATCCCCACCGGCTTTCAGCGCACGGCCATCGTCGGAGTCAATGGCCGCCTGCCCTTCCGCGGTCGTCAGCTGACCGTCATCCAGGTGAGCGTCGAAGAGGACAGCTGCCGTGAGGTCAGGGATCGAGGGCATCTGGCGGTATGGCGTACCGATCGGCTGGGGATGCCTCTCATCGAGACGGTCACCGGCCCAGAGCTGCGGACTCCCGAAGAGGTCGAGGAGGCCATCCTGCTCATCGGTCGCGTCGGCCGCTCCACCGGTCACGTTCGCGTCGGCATGGGTGCCAGTCGCCAGGATGTGAATGTCTCTGTCCGGGGTGGGCAGCGAGTGGAGATCAAAGGGGTTCCGCAGGCCAGCCGGGCTCGCCAATTGGTGCACAGCGAAGCGTTACGTCAGGTCGAGTTGCTGCGGTTGCGAGATGAGCTGCACCGCCGGGGCTTCCAACGGCCGTCCGATATCGACATGGAGCACATCGACATCACGACCCTGGTCACCGATTTCCGCCTCGACTCCCTGCGACGAGAGAACTGGGAGCGCTTCGTCGAGGCGGAGGAGATGCGGCCAGGAATGGAGCTGGCCGAAGGCCCCTTCAGCGTCCGAGCCATCCGTCTTCCGGGCCTCGCCGGAACGGTCGGACGAGCCTCTCAGCCTGGCAGGACCTTCGCACATGAGCTGGCTGGACGCGTCCGGGTCATCGCCACACTCGATCAGCCGCCGATCCTTCTCCATTCCGACGACTGGCCCGAGTACCCACAAGCTGGGGAAGAGTTGAAGGAGATCCGTCAGGCAGCCTCCTGCACTCCCGACGACGCCCTGGTGGTCGTGTGGGGTGTGGAGTCCGACACCGTGACCGCTGCCGAGGAGATCCAACTGCGATACGCCGATGCCACCGAAGGCGTGCCCCACGAGACACGTCAGGCGCTGCCCGACGGCTGCACCGATTTCGAGCGCATCCTTCCCGGACCCGACCGGATGTATCCGGACACCGATAGTCCACCACGGTTGGTGAGCCGCGCGCGTGTGGATCGGTTGCGGGTCGATCTCCCCGAGCCGCCGTGGGGACGCCAGGCGTGATATGACGCTGCTGGGGTCTCGATCGTGACGATCCACTTCCTGATTCGCCGCGGCGGCGCCCGGCTGGTCGATCGAGTCGTCGAAGGGGCCGCGTTCGATCTGCGTCGCGCCTGTCTCTTCTTCGGCGAGGAGATCAAGGGTCTGCGTCGCTCAGGATTGGCAGTGGACAAGATCACCGAGAACCGATGGTCCGAGCTTTTCGAGCACATCCGGGATCGACCGGTGCTCTGGGAAGCCCGACGGCGCCTGGTCGAGGGCTTGGTAGACGAGCCCAAGTCCCCAGTGGAAGAGCTACTCGCCGCGAATCACCTCGGTGAAGAGCCTGCCGGCTGGCAAGCCGAGGTGGCTGAGCAGCTGACAGCCGCCGCCGATCGAGGCCTCGAAGCGCACCAATTGCTCGACACCGTCATGGGTCGGGTCATGAGCACCCTGCGTGGGCGGGTAGCCGCAGCGAAGGTCGTCCAGGAGATCCACCGGCTGCAAGTGAGGAAAAAGGAAGATGACTGAGACCAACGATCCTCTGAAGGGCTACCGAGGCCGGGCGCGGGAGCGCTTGCAGGCCCTGGGGGTTCGGGTGTGGAGCGAAGTCCGCATCCTCAACGAAGAAGGCAGCAGCTTCGAGGGAGTCATCCTGCCCCGCAGCGAGACCTCCGACGATCTGCATGTCGTCGTCAAGCTGGCGACGGGTTACAACGTCGGTCTCCATATCGATCGCATCCGAGAGATCCAGGAGTTGGGATTCAAGGAGGCCATCTACAAGATCCCCGAGCAGGAATTCCCTGAGAGCCCCGACCTGCCGAAGGTCACCCTTCTGGGCACCGGTGGCACCATCGCCTCTCGCCTGGACTATCGAACCGGTGCCGTGATTCCGGCCTTCACCCCCGGCGAGCTCTACGGAGCGGTGCCCGAGTTGGCGGAACTCTGCAATCTGACCACCCGCAAGATCTTCGGAGTCTTCTCCGAGAACATGGGGTGGGAGGAGTACGTCACCCTGGCCAGGGCCGTCGGCGACGAGATCGAGGCCGGTGTCGACGGCGTCGTCATCGGGCACGGCACCGACACCATGGGCCACACGGCCGCCGTGCTCAGTTTCATGGTGCAGAACAGCCCCGTCCCCATCGTCCTGGTGGGCAGCCAGAGAAGCTCCGATCGCCCCTCCAGCGACGCCGCCCTGAATCTGATCCACGCCGTGCGCTCGGCGGCCTACGGCGACGTCGCCGAGGTCCAGATCTGTATGTTCGGACCGACCTCCGATCAGTACGGCCTGCTGCATCGAGGTACCCGCTGCCGCAAGATGCACAGCTCCTATCGCAGCACCTTTCGCACCGTCGGCGATATCCCTCTGTGCCGTGTCAGCGCCACCGAGTTCGAACCGCTGACCGACGAGTACCTGCCCCGTAACTCCCACCGACGGGTGAAGATCGATCCCCTCTACGACGATCGGGTCACCATCCTCTACTACTACCCGGGAATGAAGCCGGACATCGTCGACGCTCTGGTCGAACAGGGCTACCAGGGCATCATCATCGCCGGCACCGGGCTCGGCCACGTCAACAAGCCGGTCTTCCCGGCCCTCGAGCGGGCCATCGAGAAGGGTGTCCATGTGGTCATGACCGTGCAGACTCTTTGGGGCTATGCCCAGATGTATGTCTACGACACGGGTCGCGATCTGCTGGATATCGGCATTGTGCCGCTCGACAACATGCTGCCGGAAACGGCCCTCATGAAACTGGGCTGGGTCTTGGGTCACACCCACGACCACGACGAGGTGCGGGAGATGATGCGGCACTCCTTCAGCCACGAGATCACCGAGCGGGAACCGCACAACGGCTATCTCATCCTGCAGGGCGGCTTGCCCGAGACCGAGGAGTTCGTCCTCAGCCAGTGGAAGTAGGGGAACGCCTGGAAGTTCGAAATAGGAAGCCGAAGATCTGGCCTGCCAAGCCGTCAATCATTGACTGTGAAATCCGTGCTGCGAATCTGGCTCGTCGAGGTCGCGCCCCAGTCGGCCGTGACTTCGAGCCGGTAGTCACCCGCTGTCAGACCCTTCGTAGAGAGGGTGCCCGGAATCCAACGAGTGCCGTTGACCCCTGCCAGCAAGGGGCGGTGCCATCGGACCTCACCTCCCTCCACGAGCTCTCCGTCACGGGTCACCAGCTGTGCCTCGACGCCATGCTCGAAGACCTCCAGTGCCTGCACCGGGACGAGAATCGAAACTTCTGTACCGGCAACCAGGGCAGGTCTCACCAACGGCATGATGCGGTTGTCGCCGACGGTCAACAGATCCCCCACCTCCCCGACCGGGGTCGAAGGGTCGGTCACCATGAGCCACTGCCCGGAGTCATCGACGAAGAGGGGTGCACCAAGATGAGGAATCTCGCCCGCCGCCTCGGGAACCAGCAACCGGGTGGTCGAGACCGAGACCTCACCGCTCCTCAGGTTGCGAACGAGAATACGGAGCTGAAAGTCCCCTGGAGGCAGGGAGAGCTCACCTAGAAACCGCACTCCGCCGTTGACCAGGTACTCGTGCAGCTCTCCCAGATCGAGCTCGAACCCACTGGCGAAGAAATCCTGCACCCCCCAGGCCTCGTCGATGGCATAGCCCTGGATCTCCAGCGCCGCCTTCTGGCTTCTCCGCTTGCGCTCGGGCGAAAGATCCTCCCACGGTAGATCCATCACCACCGGGACCCGCCAGCGACCTTCCTCGAGCACCAGGGGTTCGACGAGTATGGCGATCTGGAGCTCGTCGACCTCTTCGGCGGTGAGCACCAGCTCCGCCGCATCGACCCGCCACTCCGATAACAACCGGTCCCGGGTCGGTTGCGGCGCGTAGTAGCCGGGGCGGTGGAAGATCCGGGCTCGGCGTAGTGGTCTCGTGAGCCGCACCTCGATCTCGTGGTACTCCCCGTTCCATTCCAGCTCCTGCGGTTGAAAGCTCAACACGTAGCTCGCAGAAGTCCGCCGTAACACCCGCGCCGTGGCCTGGCTCAGGTCGTTGAAATTCTCCTGCAGCTCGCCGCCTGTCTCCTTGGCCAGGTAGAGCAGTGAGTCGGCAGAGTAGCCTCGCTCTCGGGCCTCTGGAATCCCTCCCACGTCGACGGCATAGACGGTCCAGCCGCTATTGCGAATGCTGCGAAGCAGCTCCTGCAGGTAACCCAGGCCCAGCGCATCACTCAACAACTGATTGTCGAAGCCTTCCGACAAGAGAAGAAACTGCTTCTCTCCCTTGATCTCCCGCAACAGCGTGAAGAGCTCTGCCAAAGAGCGGGACATGGCCCGCAGGTTGCTCAGATCGAGGCCTCCTGCGAACTGCGGCACCAGGTCGACGGGTCTGTGTGCGGCGATCTCGACCCACCGCACCTCCTTCCGATAGGCGCCCACCAGTCCACCCTCTTCGCCATGGGTCGGGACCTTGGCTCCTCCCGTTGTGGGAAGCACGACGCCAACTACTGGATCCACCAGGGCCAGCGCCGCCGTCTCGCCCAGTTCCTCGGTCAGTCGGCGAAGGATCTCCACCGAAGAGCCCACGGTCGCGTCGGTCGCTCCGAAGCGCATCTGATTGAGACTCTCGATGATCGTGCGCTGTGCCTTACGGTCCGCATCCAGAATCGCCTCGACCAGGTCGAGGGCAGACGCCAGCTCCTCGGACTCGTTGGTGAAACCGATCAGCAAGGTAAGACCCGAGTACTTGCCGTAGGTGGCGATCGCCACCCGATCCAGGGGATGGAGCTGGACGTCGACCATCTTCCGGACTGCGGTCAGGGCCCGAGCTAGATACTGCCGCCGGGTACTACTGAAATCGAATAGCACCAACAGGCGGCGTCCGGTCGCCATATCTCTTGCCGGTTCACCTGTCGATGTCGGACTCTCGACTCGAGAGAGCACATGCGACTCGAAAGCCGTGATCTCCTGTAGCTCTCCATGGTCGTAGATCTCGAAGTCCTCCTTCGTCAGACCGGCTACCGGCTCACCCTTGACGAGAACCCGGACCGGGACCTCCACGACCGTCACTTCGAGAGTCTCGGAGTACTGCTCCGAGGACGGAGCCGTCTCCTCGGGAGTCACCTGGGCTGCGAGCAGGGAGGGCAGCACCCAGAGCGCGACGCAGAACGCACCGAGTCCTCCTGGAATCACGCTGGTCCACCTACGGCGCATACTGCCTGAATCTATGCAAGGTAGAGGCCGGCGCCCCACCCGCAGGCCCCGCGAGACCGCCTCGCAGATGAAGGTCCCACGAGGGGTAGAATGGTAGCGGTGACTGTCCTCAGGGAGGTAGCGAATGAAAACCATCGTCAACAAGACCCACGCACCGATGCGAGTGCCACTGCCCAGGGGCAAGGTCCTCCACCTGGGACCGCTGCAGACTGGCCAGATCTCACATAACGATCTGGATCATGAGCCTCTTCAGCGACTGATCGAAGCCGGCCAGATCGAGGTCCAGGGCGACGCACCCGGTATTGAAGCGACTCACGAGCGCTTGAGGGGTCCTCAGGCGAAGACTCGCGGCCATCACCCACCCACCAGTACTCCAGCGGGGAAGGGCGATCGATAGCCGTCCTTGTCGCTAGCCACGACGGACCAACACCAGCAGCGCTCCGGTGATGTAGGCGATCACCCACCAGCTGTAGGCGAGACGCGAATAGAGATGCAGCCAGCCGGGAACAGTGGCTCCCCCCTCCCTCATGCGGTGCCGCCAGGCGAAGGAGGTCTCGAGCAGCATCGCGGCCAGCGATGAATAGCCGAGCAGCCCATGGGCCGTGAAGGGCCCCTTCGAAGAGCCTGTGATCATGCAGGCCGTGGCGATGATGTCGAAGATCACCCCGGCGGTCAGGAAGATCAGCACCCGCTTGGTGATGCGGTGGCTGCGCTGCTCCGAGACGATGCCGATGGTGTAGAAGATCAGCGCCAGGTTGACGATCAGGGTGCCTGCCATCAGTACGGGGCTCATAATGATATTCCTGAGATCTTGAGGATTTGAGGCTTAAGGGTTGGGGGCTTGGCTTATTCCCTTTTGCCGAGGAAGGCAGCGAGTAGCAGGCAGACCCCGACCAGGACCAAGTCACCCCCGATCCTCCTCTGTCGCAGGTCGCCTATCGCCAGCTCAGTCGGCGGCCGAGATCGTCACGGGAACGGCCAGCTTCTCCCAACGAAGCACGATATCGGAGCCGTCGACGACGAAATCCATCGTCTCGACAAACTCTGCTGCTTCCGGTTCGACCGTGACCCTGAGCGCGTCCTCTCCCTCGTCGTACTTCATGGCACCCCACTGCTCCGACACCTTGTTGAAGATGACGACCCACTCGGATTCACCAGGAATCGTGA
>JAUVRX010000248.1 GCA_030597375.1 Acidobacteriota bacterium | reverse complement strand
GCCGGCAAGTCTCGGAGTAGACACGTACTTCGGCCACGCGACGCCCCGCAGCCCGCAGAAGTACCGATACCTGCCGAATCTCTGGCGGACGGTCGAAATCGTCTCCCTCCGACATGACGAAATGGCGATCCCGGCTCTCCAGGGCGCAGGCCCCTCTTTGCGACAGCTTGTCTCCCCGACCCCAACAGCACAGATATCGATGCCCTTCGACAGCGGGAACACTCCACGCGATCCAGCGAGTCTCGGAGTCTCTCTTCAGCAGGTCGCCCACAGAGCTACTCAGGCTCGGCCCTGCCTGTTCAATGGCAATCTCCGAATTCACGATATCGGGTGCACCGGCCATCGCCGAGGAGGACAGCGCGACCAGACCGACGACTACCAGTAATGAAGTTCTCATGATCGTCTCCACTCGTTTCTCGGTTCTTGTTCAGTCGGGCCTCGACTAGTCCTCGAGGGCAGTGAGCAGGAAGTCCATCGCCTCCTCTGAATCGATCATCGATAGGTACTGCAAGGCCTGCTTTCGAAGCTCCCGGTCCTCTTCGCTCCGCACCACCTCGATCAGGGCCTGGTGGTTGTCCTGCAACATGAAGGCCTGGAGAATGCTCGTCTTGATCTCTCGGTCACTCTCGCTCGAGTAGAGAGCCGCCAAGGTTTCACGAGATCTGTCGGTGTCGACGAGACCGAGACCTTCGATCGCCTTGGCTCTGAGCTCCGGATCGGGCTCCGTGCGAGCCAGTCTTCCCAGGGTCTCCGCATCATCCATCAGGAAGAAGGCCTCCAAGATCTTCTTCTTGGTCTCTATGTCGGTCTCACTCTCGTAGAGAGAAGCGAGTGCCTCGCTCGACTCCTGGGAGTCCACCAGGCCCAGACCCTCGATGGCCTTGCGGCGGAGAGTTGGATCCGGTTCCGTGCGAGCCAGCTCTGAGAGGGTGGTGGCGTCGCCGGCGATGAAGAGACCCTCGAGGATCTTCGCTTTGACCTCTGGCGAAGTCTCGGTCCGATAGAGCTCCTGAAGCTCAGCCCGGGCATCCATGATGCCCAACATCTCCACTGCTTTGGACCGCAGGTCGGGATCCGACTCTCCGCGGGCAACCGCCAGGACCGCCTGCTCGTGGTCGCCCAGCATGAGTGCCTCGAGAGTCTTCGACTTGACTCTCGGATCCGTTGCCGAGGAGTAGATCTCCTGCAGGGCCTGGCCGGTATCCCGACCCCCATGCAGGCCCAGGTACTCGATGGCTTTCATCGCCAGCTCGGGATTCTGCTGGCCCTTGGCAACCGCTACGAGGATCTCCCCGGCGCGGGGGGAGTCACTCTGGCTGAGAACGAAGAGAGCCTTCTCTTTCAGCTCGACCGAGTGATCGCCCTGCAGAAACTCCTCCAGGACAGGCAGGGCTCGTTCAGAGTCCATGTGCATGAGGGAGCTCAGGGCATAGAGCTTCAGCTCCTCGTCCTCCTCGTCACCTGGATTCACACTCCGTCCGCTCGCTTGTCTGGCCTCGGCTTCGAGGGCGCGACCATCGTCGATCCAGGAGCTCTGGGGATAGGAGCGCTCGAGCTGCTGCACCGTCTGGCGGGCCAGGCCGGAGCGACCCCGCTTGAGCTGTACGTAGGCCTTCCAATAGAGGGCAGCATCGGCATCACTGCCGCCACCGTCGGCCACCTGTGTGAAAAGAATCTCCGCGTCTTCCCAGTCTTCATTGGTCAACGCCCTCTGGGCCTCACGGTAGGTGTCGCTCCTCCCGCCGACCGCCTGATCGGCGGCGCTCCACGAGTCGACGATTCCCATCCAGGCCATGAGAGGCGATGCCACCAGGAGCAGCGCGATGGAAAGATAAATGAGATTGGGCTGTAGTTTCTTCATGATGGTCTTCTCCTATACATCGAGAGCAGAACGCTCTTCCGAAACATGTTGATTGAGGCCGCGGCCCTTTTCCCGAAGGCGAGATCCCACCACCCTCACTTTGAACAACAGGTCGCCTTCATCGAGTTGCAGCCGCAACTCTCCGAGGTCGGAGGAGGGAATCGTTTCCGGACCGTTGGCCAGCTCCATGAGCACTCTCTCCAGCTGTTCCAGGAGGGCAGCGACATCGGCCTGCCCCGACTGCTTTGCCGCCTGGCGATAGAGACGGCTCTCGGATCGCAGCTCACCCGCCAACCGACGCTCGGCCGAGATGTCGAACTCGCCGTTGTCGTGGGTGTTCGCCAACTCCAACAACAGCATCTCCGATCGCTCCAGATGGTCGGCAACCGTCAACAGGAGAATCCGCTCCTGGCCCCCATAGGCAACTGCGGCCAGCTCGACCTGCTGGCGTGGCCAGAGGCGTCCGGCGAGGAAGGCAACCACGATGAGCAGAGCCGTCGCTGCCAGCAGGGCCCATTCGCGGCGCGGTCTGAGAAGCTCCCAATTCCAGAACCGGGAGTGACGTTGCTCCAACCGGGGAGCCAATCGATGCCATACTGCCGATCCGTAGGAAGGGTGGCGCTCGGGTATCTCGGGCTCTTCTACCGCATCCAGGACGCTGCGCAGAGCCTCGAGGCGTCGCTGCAGCTCTGGCGAGGCCTCGATCTGCCGTTTCAGCTCCTCGGCCTCCGGAGCTTCCCCGTAGTAGTAGAGGATCAGTTGCTCATCCGTGACTGGCTTCATGGCTTTCCTCCACCATCGGACCGAGGGCGACCCTCAGTTTCTTGACCGCCCGAAAAACGGCGTTTCTGGAAGCGCCGGCCCGAATTCCCAGAATGCGGCCGATCTCGGCGCTGGAATGCCCTTCGAAGTGACGGAGCAGGAACGCGGTCCGCTCTGTGGGACTCAACTCCCGGAGTACGCGTTTCACTGCCCGGCCCACTTCGCTGCTCTCTGCCATCCGATCAGGGCGCGGATCTCCATTCACCATCGCTTCGAGCTCGGTTCGCTCCTCGACGGTCTCGCGTTGGGAGCGGCGCCCTTCTTTTCTCATCGAATCCATGGCGCAATTGACGGCGATGCGATGCAGCCAGGTGCCGAACTGCGATCTGCCGTCGAAGAGGTGGAGCTTGCGGTAGGCGCGGAGAAAGGCCTCCTGGACGACATCTTCGGCATCCTCTTCGCTACCTGTGAGCCGAAAGGCCGTGCGGAAGATCCTCTGACTGTAACCTTCGACAAGCTCTCTGAAGGCGTCGGAGTCACCGGCGCGCGCTTGCTCCACGAGTTCAAGGTCATTTCCCTCCATTCCTCTCATTAGACGCATCCTCGACTGCCGCTGTTAGCCCGGTCAGGACACCATCATCTCCCACCCCGGGAGTCGGGAGAAGTCGGCCATGGTTTTCCCGTGGGTACGGACACCGACCTCTGCCTCTCA
Source organism: Acidobacteriota bacterium (assembly GCA_030597375.1). Lineage (GTDB taxonomy): Bacteria > Acidobacteriota > Thermoanaerobaculia > Multivoradales > JAHEKO01 > JAUVRX01. The sequence goes on along the minus strand of JAUVRX010000248.1, from coordinate 1,110 downwards.
ACCTGTCCGGGGAGGGGTCGCCGAGAAGATAGACTCGGGTCTCCATGAGAGAGTTGTTGCCCGCAATTGATGGGCGGGCACAGTGTTCTCCAAGAACCCGCAGGACACCGGCCATGTTTCGAGCAGCTCTGACAGTCGTTCTCCTCGTGATGCCCCTGACCCAGGCGGCACGTCTCGGGGCTCAGGGCGAGGAACCGAAGCAGCCGCAGGAGGTCGAGAGGATCATCGGAGAGATTCTCCAACTTCGTGGAGAGGCAGAGGCGCTCCTCGAGAGTCTGCCGCCGGAGTTGAGAGAGGAGGTCGAGCGACGCTGGCTGGAGCTGCAAGCCGCTGAAGTCCAACCTGAACCGGTCGCAGGGGCCGCAGCGCCCGACCCAGCTCCGAAGCCTGCACCGGAGCCAGAGCTCCAGCTCGAACCAGGGCCCGAGAGCGAACCCGTGGTGCCATCAGAAGTGAAGCCTGAACCTGAACCTGAACCTGAACCTGAACCTGCGAGAGAGTGTGACAGCCTCGGCCCTCTCGACACCAATGGTGATGGGGTCATTTCTGCCGGCGATCGCAACTGGCGCTACTTGCGCCTACGGACGGAGCAAGGGGGCCGGAGCGCGAGCCTCGGCGACCTCGAGTCTCTCTATGACGCCGGAGTCCGGGAGATCGATGTAAACCTCGGGTTCTACAAGCTGGCCGATGGGCTCGCCGGTGACATCACTGTGGACGATCGCATCCGTCTGGCGCTGATCGGCAAACGAAAATCGACCAGGCAAAGCACCATCCTCTTCATCCAGGCGAGTCGCCTGGCCCGCGCCGGAAACCTCCAACTCGTTGACGCCTCCGGAGCCCTGCTGGCCGGCGACCAGCCCCTGGCCCCCGGAATGGCGCTATTGACCGCCGAAGGGAAGCGCCTGCCAATTCTCTGTCCCTGAGGGCTTGAGGGCGAAAGGGCATAAGGGTTGAGGCGGCCGAGCGTTCCTTCCGGCCGATCTTTGAGGCAATGAGGCAGTGAGGGGATGAGGCAATGAGGCAGTGAGGCAATGAGGCAGTGAGGATAGCCTCCTGGGGTCCCCCGGACGGACCTCCCCATGACGCCCGTTGTCGCGAGATGAACCGACG
>JAUVRX010000304.1 GCA_030597375.1 Acidobacteriota bacterium | reverse complement strand
TGAGTCCATCGTTGTCCAGATCGGAGCTGATCACGATCGTCGCCGGTTTGGCGTCGGCCAGGCCGCCGTCGGCCGTACGGTCGACGAACTGCCCCTGGCGAAGATTGTCCAGCCAGGTCAGGCCGCCGTCATGGGCCAGGATCAGATCGACGTCGCCGTCCCGATCCAGGTCACTGGCCTTCACATCGCTGACGTTCTTCGGCCCCTCGGCGGGCAGTGTCTTGCTGCCGACGGCCTCCAACGGCCCGCGAAGGGAGTTTCTGAAGAGCTCGCCGCTGGCACTCCTTCCACCGAACAGGGCCAGGTCCAGGTCACCTTCGATGTCGAAGTCCAGGACGGTTCCGGCAGTTGCGCCGCTCTGCTGCAGGCCGAAGGCCTCAGTAGCCAGCTCGAAGCTGCCCTCCGGCTGGCCGCGGAAGATGTGGACCCCCTGGGCACCGAAAGCGATGAGATCGAGGTGGCCGTCGTTGTCGAGATCGGCGACCAGCAGTCGCTCCGCTCCGGGCGCTGGCAGACTTGCCGCCGCCTGACTCGAGTCGGCAGCCAGCCAGACCTCGAGCGAGGTGTCGTCTGCCGAGGTCAGGAAGGCCCAGTCGCTCCTCTGGTCATCATCGAAATCGCCGCTCGCCAAAGCGGGTCCGCGGATCGGTCCGGTCGACTGTCCCTGGCCGTGGAAGGTCACTGCTGCCGGCTCACCCATACTCTCGGGCAAGGGTTCGCCCTGCAGCCGAAGGAGCGGAATCCCCTGGATACCCGGTGCCAGCTCTCTGAGGCCCTCTCTGTACATGGCGGTGATCTTCAGGACGTTCTCGAGGCGCAGGGCCGGAACCCTGGCGGCGGCCAGGTCGTCTGCTTCCAGGGCGGCGAGGATCTGATCGATCAGGGTAAGGGCGGCCGCGGGAGCCTGCCAGGCGGTCTCCTGGATTCGCAGGAAGATCTTGCTGGTACGCGCCCGGTCTCCGGCCTGGAGTGCCCGTTGACCTGCCTGGAGCAGGAGGACCGGATTCTCAGGTCGGAGTCGAATGAGCCTGTCCATGGCCTGGTCGGCGGCAATGTCCGCGCCTTCGCCGGCGTAGGTCGTGGCCTGGCGATAGAGGGCGTACTGGATCGCCACCGTTGTCGGAGCCGCTTCAGCGGCCTTCTTGAATTCGATGAGAGCCTCGTCCGGCTTTCCTCCCCACTGCATGATCTCGCCGCGGATGGCCAGGACCTCTGGATTGCCAGGAGCCTTGGACAGTGCCTGATCGACCATGCTGACTGCTTCCTCGAACTTCTGCTGTCTCATCAGGGCGATGGAGAGATTGGCGTACCCCAGCGGCTCGTCGGGCAGGACCTCGATCAGCTCCCGAAAGGCCTCCTCCGCTAGAACCGGTTGTTCGTTCTCCAGTTGGGCATTCCCCATGTTGCGGAGAATCAGGGCCTGATCGGGTAGGGAGGCTCGAGTTGGGATGGCCGCCGCAAGGGTGGATGTGAGGGCGACTGCGAGGACGAGCGTCGAGGATTTCATGGCGTAGACATTCTATCGGTCCTGGGGTCCTGGCAACATGGGCGTAGGGGCGTAGGGGCTTGAGGGCTTGGGTCCGGGCAATCGGGGCGTAAGGGCTTGGGGGCTTGAGGGCTTGGGGACTTGAAGCGGCCGGGCGCAAGATCCCCTTGGCCTGTACAGGTGGTAACCTCTTGAAATCATGAGCACGGCTCAGAAGCACCGTCGATCGGCGCCGGAGGTCTTGCACTTTTCGGTACTCACTGTCAGCGACAGCCGCACCGTGAAGAACGACGTCAGTGGCAAGCGCATCCGCGACCTGGCCATCGCTGCCGGGCATGAGGTCCTCGAGCACGAGGTCGTGGTGGACGACAGGCTGGAGATTCGCACCCGGCTCCACGCGATGTTGGTGGAGGAGAAGGTCGATGTGGTGGTGCTGAACGGTGGTACCGGCTTCTCTCCCCGGGACGTGACCACAGAAGTCGTCGAACCTCTCCTGGATACGATCGTCGACGGCTTCGGCGAGCTGTTTCGCATGCTCTCCTGGCAACAGGTTGGAGCGGCGGCGATGCTCAGCCGGCCCATCGCCGGGGTGATCGGCAGCAGAGCGATCTTCGTGTTGCCCGGCTCGCCGCAGGCGGTCGAGTTGGCCATGCAGCAGCTCATCCTGCCCGAGGCGGCTCACCTCCTGAGCCAGGTCCAGAAATCAAAATAGCCGGCGTCATGTCCGAAGGTCGCCCCCGTCTCTTTCTCATCGACGGCTACTCGAATATCTTTCGGGCCTTCTACGCCATCCGGCATCTCTCCAACTCGAAGGGCGAGCCGACCAACGCGGTCTACGGCTTCGTGCAGATGCTGCGCAAGCTCCTGCGGGATGAGCAGCCCGACCTGGTAGGGGTGGCGCTGGACGTCTCCCGGCAGACCGTTCGGACCGAGATGTTCGAAGACTACAAGGCCAACAGGGCGCCGATGCCCGAAGAGCTGCGGGAACAGATCCCGCAGATTCGCAGGGCCCTCGAGGCGCACAGGATTCCGATCCTGGAGATGGAGAACTACGAGGCCGACGACGTGCTGGGAAGTCTGGCGATCAAGGCTTCAGATGCCGGCTACGACGTCATCCTGGTGAGCGCCGACAAAGACTTGATGCAGCTGGTCGACGAGCATGTCTTCCTGATGCATACGGGCCGCAACAAGCTCTACGATCCCGCGGCAGTGGAGGAGGACTTCGGAGTCCCTCCGCGGCAGGTGGCCGAGGTGCTGGCCCTCAAGGGCGACTCGGTAGACAACGTTCCCGGGGTACCCGGGATCGGAGAGAAGGGAGCGGTGCAGCTGATTCGGGAGTACGGGACGGTCGAGAAGGTGCTCGAGCGGGCCGACGAGATCCAACGGAAGAGCTACAGGGAGGGACTGCAGCAGAACCGCGACCTGGCCCTGCTCTCGAAGGAGCTGGTGACGATTCACACCGATCTGTCCATCGACTTCGAGCCTGAGAAGCTGCAGCACGAGGCGCCGGACACCGAAGCCCTAAAGGAGCTGTTCCGAGAGCTGGAGTTCTTTTCGCTGGTGGACGAGCTGGAAGTCGGTGGTCCCGTGGAAGAGATACCTCCAGCGACGGCGATCGACTCT
>JAUVRX010000064.1 GCA_030597375.1 Acidobacteriota bacterium | reverse complement strand
AGCGGTCTTGGAAATACATCTCCGTGGTGCCATCGGCGAGCTTCTCTCCCTGCCCCTTGAAATCGTTGTACCCGAACTTCGCATGCGCCTGCACACCACCCGCTTCCAGGAGGACTTTTTTCGGTTTGGTGACTCCCTCCGGTATGGCCTCTACGTTGACGACCTTCGCCGTGCGTAGGAACTCCTCGACCTCGGGAACCGTTCTGAAGGGCAAGGGGGTCCCATCGGGTCCGCGAATGACCCTTTCGGGCTTCTTCCAGCCCTCTGCCTGAGGACCCTGCGGTGGAAGGGCAGCGAGTCTCACGTCCCTTCCGTGTCTCGACTGAAACCAAGCCGGGACGGCCAGTCCTGGCCGGTCGTTGCGCAGCCGATTGGAGGCACCTCCGGCGGGCACCATGGCGTCGTCCTCCACTTCCATGAGCGTCTGTCGCTCACCATCCGCGTAGAGCGCCGCGAAGCCGCCGTCACGCCATTCCAGAGCCGACGGTCGACCCTGATAGAAACTGGCCAGCATTCCGGTGTCGATCAGAAAGACCCGGCCGCCGAGCCGCTGTTGGATGTCGCCTGACATCAAGGGCGAATGCGCCACCACGAAGTGGCGGGCGCCGTAGGTCTCCTCGAGTTGCGCCATCAGCTCGGACAGCTCGTCTGCCGTCAGATTCGTGTAGCCCCGGTACCAGAGAGGGCTGTCCTCGAGGAGCAGAGCCTGCAAACGTTCCAGGTTTGCGGCCGTTCTGTCGATCACCCTGGACTTGCGGGTGCTGGAATACTGCTCGATGGGCGGGTTCTTGACCTGGTAGATCAGCGCGCTGTTCATCTCGTCGAGATCGAAGAAAGAAGGAACGATCCCCTCCTTGGCGAGGCTGGCCCGGTCTTCGAAGAGGGTCTCGAACTGCCCCCGATACAGATCCGTGATCTCTTCGAGACTCAGGTGGGCGTATTTGGGGCCGATTCCGGCGTGCATGAAAATCGTGTCGCCGATCTTCACGGCTATCGGCCGCCGGGCGATCCAATGACCATACTCGCCTTCGCGGCCCACGGCCGTCTGATATTCCCATCGGCCCAGGGGATGCTCCGCCATCCACTGCACCTTGTCGTCGTCCCCGAGGCTCTGCGCCGAGCCACCCCGCGAGCGGGCGAGCTTCTTCAGCCACTTCCCCCACTCCTTGAAGGCCGCCTGGCGCAGTTTCTCCGAATCATCGGTGGCGAAGGTCGCGTAGATCTCCGGTGTCACATCCCGAAAGTCACCGATCAGGTTCATCCCTTCGTGGTTGCCGAGCAGCACGACAACACGACCGTCCTGCTCGGGCGCCTGGTGCTCCAACTTCATCAGGAGGTCCATGACCGGTCGGACTCCAGGACCGCGATCCATGAAATCACCTGTCTGAACGAGCACCGCTTCTACACCGACCCAGTCGTTCTGGCTATCGATAAGACCGACCTCGCGAAGGATGGAAACCAGGCCCGCGTACTCGCCATGGATATCGCCGATCGCCAACACCCTTGCCGGAACCTCCCCGGCATCGGCACCAGAAGAGGCCACACAGGCGGCCAACAGCAGAGCCATCAAGGCAGGCATCCCCCACATCCGCCCGGCTCTCGTCTTCGAATCCAACATTCAGGCCTCCCTTTCTTTGAGCTACTCGTTCTGGAACCGCTCGATGAGGTGACGGAACAGGGCTTTGACAATCTCGATGTTGTTCGACAGCAGATCGAACAGGTCTTCGCTCTCGATGGCCAGGAGCAGAGTGTCTGTTTCGGCGGTCGCCGTCGCCGTTCTCAACCGACTCCGGAGAATGTCGATGCCACCGAAGGTGGCCAGCGGGCCCACCGTCTTGGCCTCTGCGTTGCCGGACTCGATCTTGACGCCACCCCGGACGACGCAGAACAAGGCCTCGGCCGGCTCGTTCGCACTGTAGATCTTCTCTCCTGCAGCGACCATCCTCTCCTGGGCAATGGCTGCGATCCGAAGCACCTCCTCCGCCTTGCAGTAGGAGAAGATATCGACACTCTGCAGGAATACGACTGTTTCGATTCTGGCTAGCTCGGACACGAATTCCCCTCCTCAATCATTCCACCAACCTACACCGAAAGTCCCTCTCGCACGGCGACCCAACGGGCCGTTTCACCCACGAACGGATTCGTGGCCTCCGCTACCAGTGTCTGGACCCTGTTGTGGAGCTCCTCGATGCGTCCCTGGTGGACCGCATAAAGAGCCGCCAAGGTGAGATGGCACTCCTCGGAGTCTCCCGACGCCGGCTCCGCCAACATCTTGTCCAGGGCCTCGACCTTCGTGCTGCTCGAGACTCCGAAATGCCTCTCGGCAAGACGGAGCTTTTCGTCGAGTGGTTGATCGTCGATGACCGCAAACACGCTTCTCCGCACCTCACCTGACAGCGTGTTGTCCAGGTACTCCAGGGCGTGGCTCCGCAAGCCGGCGGTGCCACTCGTCAAGCTGCGATGCGCGGCCCACACATCTCGCGGCGGCTGCAGAGCTGCCACCAGACCGAAGATATTTCGCAGGTACTCATTAGCGCGCTCCCCCAGGAGTCTCTCCACCAGGTCGGGCTCGAAAGCATCCTGGTTCCAGATGATGCAGCCCCCTTCGAGCCCGCCCTTTTCCATACCGCCAAGGGCCCGTAGATCCGCCAGCGTCTGGAGATAGCGACCGGCCTCCAAGTGAATCTGTTCCTCGATTGTCTTCGGGTTCACCGTGCGGCGTATTTCGTCCGGCAGAGCTCCTATCGAGTCGATCAACTTGCGACGCTGAAAGGAATCCGCCGGTTCGCCAAGACGCTCGAAGAGTTTCTCCGCGGCGGCCAGGGTGCCGATCTTGGCGATGGCCATGGGCAGGGCGCGTCGCACCCACAACTGTTCGTCGACATCCCCCATGAAATGAGCCAGGGCCGGAATCGCAGGCTCGCCGAAAGCCACAAGCGCTTCCCGTGCCTCGTGCTTCACCCTGCGGTCGTTCAGCAGCGAGATCAGAGTCGGTACGTAGATCGGGTTATAGCCATCTCGTGCGACCCTGCGGCGAATGGCAGAGATAGCCTCGCGGGTGATCTGCGGCTGCCGATCGTAGAGCAGGCGAATGAGCAGTTCCTGGAATCTGGGCTCGTGAATGGCTCCGAGGGCCTTCGCCGCCTCGGCCCGGATCTCGGCATCGGCATCCGAAAGCAGATCGCCCAGCGAGCGGGTCGCTTCCTCCACCATCGACTCCGTCCCATAGTTGGCAAGGCAGGCCACCGCCGCCGCACGGACTCCGGCGTCACTCTCCTTGAGGCGCGGAAGCATCAGCTCGCAAGCATCCTCCCCGTGCAGCTCGGCCAGTGCCTGGATGGCTTCGGCTCTTACCTCCGGGTGCGGGTCCGCCAGTCGCCTCTCGATGAGGGGCAAAGCATCGACTCGTTTCGACCTCGCCAGAATCTCGAGGGTCTTCTGCCGCACTTCGGCGTCGTCGTGGTACAGCAGCAGCGGAGAGACAAGGTTTTCCCGATTGTTGGAGGCCAGGATGTCGAGGCTCTGAATCACCTGGCGTGCATCCGAGCTTCCCAGAGCCTGCACCAGCATCTCCAGGGTCGTGACATCAGAGACGTTGATGGGAATCTCCGCATCGACCGTTCGTTTCTTGAGCCCGAGCCGAAAGGAACGTACGTACTCTCGATAGGCAATCACGGTGACAACCAACCAGATCGCTATGAGAACGATAGAGATCCAACCGGCCTCGACGACAGTGATCACACCGAACGTCACCGGCAGCAGCAGGAGGGCTGCCAGGCCCTTGGCGCCGCGCTGCACGAAGACGTCGATGAAGGCCTTGGCCTTGATGCGGGCCTTGGAAGGCACAGGCAGGAACAGGAGCTCGCGAGTCGCCTGCTCGAGCGAATAGCGCACCCCATTCTCACCGACCTTGAGGAAAAGAGCCGTCCCCAGAAGAAGGGACGGGAAGAGGATCGCCGAGCCGAACAGCGCCGCCGTACCGAGGGCCATGGTGATCGGCAGGACTCTCATGGCCACACCAACTCCCAGCGACCTGTGGATGCGAGCCGTGAACGCCAGCTGGAAGAGAAAGGCCGCGATTCCCATGATGCTGTAGAAGTTGCCAAAGAAACGGGTGGCGTTCTCCAGGTCGGTAGTGGCGCTCTCCACCGCCCAGTTGAACTGCAGATCGACGATTTGCGCGACCACGACACTCAGAACCATGATTGCCGCGATGACCTGCAACTGCCGTGAGCTCTTGATGATCTCGAAGCCGCCCTTGGCCTTGTCGAGCTTGGCGAGGCCCGCGGCGCCTGCAACTGCATCCGAGTCTGCAGGCTGTCGCCGCTGGATCAGGAAGATGAAGCCGACAGCCAGCATGAGAATGGCAGCCGCCACCAGAAAGGTCGTGCGGGTGTCCACCAGATGGCTGACCAGGCGGGCCACCTGACCGCCCGCGATGCCTCCCAGAAGCCCTCCTGCTCCGATGAAACCGAACAGGCGCTTGGCCTGCCGGGGATCGAGGACATGATTCGAGAACGACCAGAACTGGCTGACATTCATCACATAGGCGATGGAGATCCAGACATAGAGCACGAAGGGGATCCACGACCAGGAAAACTGGAACAGCCACCAGAACACCACCATGCTCAGTGCGATAATGGTGCAGGTCGCCGCCATCAGGTGATGGCGTCGAATCCGGTCGGCGAAGCGTCCGTACAGCCTCAGCAGAGGGTACGAGCAAATCGCCACTGCCAGGTAGACCCAGGGTAGGTTGGCCGCTCCCAGTCCCTTGACGAAGGAGGACTGCCGAACGCTCTTGGTGGCGTACTGAAAGGTGATGAAGAGAAAAAAGGTGATGAAGAGCAGGAGAGCAGGCAAAGCCTCACCTGGCCGAAAATCGATCCCCAGACGGCTAGCCAGACGTCGCCAGAGGGATGTCTCCTGAGCTGCAACAACTCTTCCAGGTTCGACTGGACCCATCAGCACCTCCTGAGCAGGATCGCCCTGGGATTATAGGTCATCTCTGACACGATACTAGGCCCTCGCCACTCGCTCGGCTACCCAGACGGCCGTCTCGCCCACAAACGGGTCCTCGGCACCTGTCGCCAGTCGTTCGATCTCGGACTCCAGCCCCGGGATGTTCTCGACTCGAATCTCGTAGAGGGCGGCAGCCGCAATCCCGGCCGAGCCAGGCTCTCCCGCCATATGTGCTTCCAGCAGGCCACGCAGGGTCTCGATTCTCGGGCGGACCCGGGTTCCAAACAACTTCGAGGCTCGGGTCAGCTTCTCACCCAGAGAGCAGTCGTCGATGACGGCAAAGACAGCCCGGCTGAGCTCGCCCTCCAACGTATTGTCGAGGAACTCCAGGGAGCGGGACCGGTGCAGCCTGTCACCACTCGTCAGACTCCGATAGGCGGCCCAGATGTGGTCTGGTGGAAACAGTAGCGCCAGAAGACCGAACAGATTCCGCAAATTGTCGGCTGCTCGCTCGGCCAGCAATCGATCCAGAAGCGTGGGTACTCTCTCCTCACTCCAGACGACGACTGGCCCTGATAGATCCCCTTTGGCATGCAGACCTAGGCCTCGCAACGCCGCCAGGCGCTGCAGAAACCGCCTCGCCTCTTCCGCGATCTGTTGCTGCACCGCCTTGGAGCTCAGGGCATGGCGGTGGTCGTGCTCCAGCATCCAGTTCAGGGCCTCCACCTGCTTGCGCCGGAGAAAGCTGTCGCTGCCGCGCCGCAAGCCTTCCAGAAGAGCTTGGGCAGCAGCCATCGTGCCGATCTGTGCGATGGCCTTCGGCAGGGCTCTCTTGACCCACAACGGCTCATCGGGATCGTTCATGAAGTGGACCAGGATCGGAATCGTCGGCTCACCGAAGGCGACGAGAGATTCTCGAGCCTCATGCCTGACCCGTCGGTTCTGGAGCAGCGCAATCAGGGTGGGAACGTAGAGTGGATTGAAGCCGTCCCTTCCCACTCTCCTGCGGATGGCGGCGACGGCCTCCTTGATGACACCCGTGTCAGAGTCATAGAGCGATTGGATCAACCTCTCCTGAAAGAGTGGCTCGTGCACAGCGCCCATGGCTTTGACGGCTTCGATTCTCAACCTCGGGTCGGCGTCGGCCAGCAGATTCAGGAGTACCCGGGTGGCGTCGGCGGTCATCGCTGCATCGCCATGGTTGGCCAGACAGGCCACGGCCGCTGCCCGCACACCAGGATCACCCTCCTCCAGTTTGGGAAGCATCAGTTGGCAAATGTCCTTGCCCTGCATGCCGGCCAACACCCGAATGGCCTCGGCACGTACCTCGGGGTCGGGATCCCCCAGACGCCTCTCGATGAGAGGCGCGACGTCGACCCGCCCGAGCTCCGCGAGAATGCCCAGCGTTCGCAACCGCACCTCGGGCTCGTCATGGTAGAGCAGCAGCGGCGGCACCAGATCGCTCCGCCCGTTGGCCGCAAGGATGTCCAGGCAGTGAAGGACCTGCCGCCTGTCGGAGCTGCCGAGGGACTCCAGAAGCAACTCCAGAGTCGTGACATCCGAAAGATCCACGGCTATCGAGGAGTCGACCGTCCTTTGCTTGAGACCGACACGAAAAGCCCGCACGTACTCCCGAGAAGCGAACGCCGTGACGCCGAGCCAGATGACGATGAGGACGAGCGATATCCAGCCGGCGTCGACCGGGGTGATCAGGCCGAATGTCACCGGTAGCAGTAGAAGCGCGGCCAGCCCCTTGGCTCCACGGTGAATGAAGACATCGATAAAAGCCTTGGCCTTCACCCGCAGCCGCGATGGAACCGGCAGAAAGAGGAGCTCCCGTGTCGACTGATCCAGGGAGTATCGGAGGCCGCTCTCACCGACTTTCAGGATGAGAGCCGCCGCCACGAGCATCTCCGGCAGGAATCCGGCAGCCAGAAAGAGGGCTACGGTGCCGATGGCCATGGTCACCGGCAGGACTCGGAGCGCGAAGGTGATTCCCAGCCGGCGGTGGATGCGGGCGGTGAAGGCCAGCTGGAACAGGAAAGCGGCGATGCCCATGACGCTGAAGAAGTTGCCGTAAAAGGCCGTTCGCTGCTCCAGGGTGGTGGTGCTCTGCTCTACGGCCCAGTTGAACTGAAGGTCCACGACCTGCGCCACCATGATCGTCAGGATCACGACCGCCGCGATCGTCTGGAGTGGACGGGACTGTCGGAGGACCTCGAATCCTCCCCTGGCTCTTTCGAGCTTGCCTTCAGCCGACCTGGGCACCTGGCCCTCGAGCTCGATGGCATCCGAGGAGCGAGCCCGCATCATGAGCAGCGCTACGATCACCAGCAGGCCCGCAGCCACCAGTAGGACCGAGCTCGTGCCCAACAGCTTTCCTACCAGGCGCGCCACCTGACCGCCGAGAATGCCACCGAGCAGGGCACCGGCACCGATGAATCCGAACAGCCGTCTGGCCTGGCGCGGATCGAACAGGTGGTTGGCGAGCAACCAGAACTGGCTTGCCAGCATGCCGTAGACGATGGATGAGCCGACGTAGAACGCCACCGGAACCCAGGTCCAGGGGTAGCGCATCAGAGCCCAGAAGACCACCAGGAAAGCCGCTACTCCGATGCACGATGCAACGAACAGCTGGTCGATCCGATAGCGGTCGACAAACCGATTGTAGAGGCGCAGGACCGGGTAGGAGACCAACGCTACCAGCAGATAGACCAGTGGCAACCTGGCAGCACCCAGGGCATCGATGAAGGTGGACTGGCGGATCGTCTTGGTGGCGATCTGGAAACTGAGCAGCAGGAAGAGCGAGACGAAGAGGAGAGCTGCCGGGGAGCCCTCACCTGGGCGCAGATCGATGCCCAGACGCTTGAGAACGCGCCGCCAGCCTGCCTCTGCGGGCCCTTCCCCCCGCCCAGCGGGTACTTCCCCGATCACCGAAGCCCTCCTTTGGTCTGCTCAATATAGACCATGTCGGGGAGGAACGAGGCCCTCAGCCGTCAGGGGCCTGGCGGCGGCGGCATCCCGAGGAACACGAACTCGTCACCATATAGCTCACGATCGTGCTCGACCTTCTCCAGAATCAGCCTCCGGCGAGCTCGTAGGGCCTTGATCTCTCCTGGACTCAGGACGTCGCCGAGAGCCTCCTCCAGCTGGACCTCCTCGAGAGACCGCAGGATCTCGAAAAGCTCGGGTGTGAGACTCACCGGGCGCTTGTCGAAGCTCTCGGGAAGACTCTTCTGCTGCCGAAAGGAGCGTGTGTGATCGATCAGATGCAGGCGCCAATCCTCCTGGGTCCAGAGCTGATTGCCGAGATTGTTGTCGGCGTTGTAGATCAGGGCATCGAACAGCCTCATCGCCGCTCGTTGCCGGATGAGAACCCGGATATCCTCGGGTGCCAACCCGAGCTTCAACCGCTCCTGCTCGGTGATGGAGTCATCCACCCAGGCCACGACAGCTCCTTGCTTGGCCCGTACCGTCCGCAGAACGGTCACCGGCACCATCTGAAGGCCAAGAAGTCGATCTAGTAGATAGGCCGCCCGCTCGTATCGGTAGCTGTCCTTGAAGTTGAGCTCGGGAGGCGCGCTCTCGAAACGGGTCAAACCCTTGCGCTCGAAGTCGAAGTACTTGAAGGCAGCGCTCACCCGTCGGCCGTCGTGCTCCAGCCATAGACGATCTGGAAGGGTCACTCCGACGTCGAGGCTCTCTCTGTCCACGATCCGGCCTTCGAGGAGGATGGTTTCCATCTCGCGATCGGAAAACCTTGCGAGAGCCTCTCTCTCGGTAGCAGACTGGTCGAGCTCGACGGGCGCACCGGCAGCCTGGAAACCGATGGTTCCGAACTGCATCACGAGCAGTGCAAGACCTGCTCTTCCAAACTCCTTCCAGATCCTCACGATCTCCAGTACCTCCTAGCCAGGATCTACTCCCTCTCCGTCAGGGTTCCCTTGGAAAACCTCGCCTGAATCTCTTCGACGTCTGCCGTCCGTCGCATGAGGGCCTCTACGCACTCCCTGTCCAGCGCCGCATCGGCCAGGCGCGTCAGAGTCGAGAACGCCGCCTCGTTGGTCCACGCCTCCTTGTAGGGACGAGCACTGGTCATGGCGTCGAAGACGTCGGCCACGGCGATGATCCTGGCTTCGATCGGGATCTCGGAGCCTCGCAGGCCGCGCGGATACCCGGTGCCATTCAGGGTCTCGTGGTGGCAAAGGACGATGTTGCGCAGCATCTCGATGTGCTGGAAGCTGTCGAGGCCGAAGTTCTGCAGCATGGAGTCGACCAGCTCCTGACCCCGGGCGACGTGAGTCTTCATGATCCGCATCTCCTCCTCGGTCAGACGCCCCGGCTTGAGCAGAATCCGGTCCGCCACCGCCAGCTTGCCGATGTCGTGCAGCGGAGCGAACATGAAGACATGCTCGAGATACTCGTCGTCGAAGCCATGCTCGTCGGCCAACTCCAGAGCGATGAGTCGTGAGTACCGGGCCATCCGATCCACGTGAGCGCCGGTCTCGGCATCGCGCTGGTTGGTCATGTCACGAGCCGTACGGATGGCTGCCAGCAGGGTCCGAATGGCCGCCACCTCGTTGACCACGATCAGGCTGACCAGATGAGCGAACAGGTCCAGCTCGCCGAGAACCTCCGGCACGAAGGCCCCGGAAGTCCGCGAATCGAAGAAGACGAAGCCGAAGAACCGATTGTTGACCTTCATGGCCTTGGTGAAGCTGGCCCGGTATCCGGCTTCCAGGATTCGCCGAGTGTGCTCGCTGCCGGTAACTGTCTGCAGCGACGTCAAGTCCTGGATCACTCGCGGACGGCCCTGCTCGAGCACTTCGACCAGGGAAGCACAGTCGGCCAACCTCGCCTCGTAGTGGCTCAACGGGTTGGAGGCCAGATCGGTGGCCACCAGCGTCTTCAAGAGATCGGTCTCGGGTTCGTAGACCGCCACTGCGACCCGATCGAGTGAGCCCACGCGGTCTCTAAGCACGCGGTGAACTGTGGCGACCTTGTGACCCAGAGGCAAATCCTGGTCGAGGTCGACGAGGTCTCCGATGTCCTGGAAAGTCGGTTGTGCAGAAGGGTTCACAGCTCTACCTCCGGCCGAATGCCGATCCGCCGCAAGAGCTCCTCGTAGCGGGGGTCGGAGCGGATCGAATCGAACTCGGGATAGGCGACAACATGTAGGATCTGAGGTCGACGTTCTTCGTAGGCCCGCTCCAACCATTCGAAGGCCAGGTCGATCTCACCCGCCCCTGAGTAGGCTCTTGCAACCTGAATAGCCGACGGTGATGGTCGGCTAGCTAAGTAGTCCCCTGCAGCACGGTCGGCACCTTCTGCACCACCGTCCTTGAATCCCTTCTCTACGGCTCTCACATATGGCGAATCCGGCGGGGACAGTCTGCGGAGCTCTTCCAAGGACTCCTCGTAGTGACCCTGCAGCCACAGAACCGTAGGCAGCCAGCTGAGGACCAATCTGTCGTCAGGGAAGATCGCCTGCCACTGGCGGAGCTCGTCGAGCGCCTCGTCGTAGCGATGCGCCATCGTCAGATGGCCAATCACCGGGACTATCGTGAGGCGAGACAGGGGATCGACCCTGCGAGCCGCCATCACCTCCTCCACCGAGCGCTCGTGGTCTCCGAGGATCATGTAGTAGTCGGCCATGCCGTGGCGAGCTATCGCATCGTTGGGATTGACCTTCAGAGCCCGTTTGAACTCTTCGACTCCTGCCTCGATGTCCCAGTGGTAGAACATCTTCACCCAGCCGGCCAGCGCGCGAGCTTCGCTCAGGTCGGGATCGATCTCCAAAGCCCTCCGGAAACCCTTCTCGGCCTCGGGCATTGCCTCCTCGAGGGGGGCACTGCCAAAGAAGCCAAGCAGGAAGTCACAGCCAGCCGATCCGGAAATCGCCGGCGCAAATTCAGGATCAATCGCCAGGGACTGCTCGAACAGCCTCTTGGCTTCGGAGAGATACTTCGACTCGAATCGACTCAGCAACGCCCGACCCTTCAGATAGAGCTCTTGGGCTTCCGGATTCACCGGCTCCGAAGACACCAGGAGTCTCTGCTCCTCCGGAGTCAGCTCGACCTCGATCTCCGTCGCGATGGCACGGGCCACTTCACTCAGCAGGGCCAGGAGGTTCTCCAGGTCCCGATCGTAGCTCTCGGCCCAGAGGTGCTCATCGGTGGTGCCGTCGATGAGCTGAGCCGTGATGCGCACCTGACCGTCGGCCCGCAGGACCGAGCCCTCGACCAACGCCTCCACCCCCAGCTCCCGAGCGATCTCCGGGAGGGCTTTGTCGCTCTCCCTGTAACGCATGACCGAAGTGCGGGAGATCACCTTGAGATCCGAGATCTTGGCCAGGTCGGT
>JAUVRX010000209.1 GCA_030597375.1 Acidobacteriota bacterium | reverse complement strand
TCGCCTGTCGTCGCTTGCCCGCCGAAAAACAAGAACACGGTGTTGGCCGCGTCCTGGAGAGGATCGTTGAAGATGACATAGAGGCCACAACCCTCGATCGCCGTGTTCTCGATGATGGTCAGGTCAGTGATGCCAGCGCCTGCAGCGTCGACGATCGGTTTGACGACGCTCGTGACGTCAGCCCAGCCGTTGTCCCAGAAAGAAGGGTTGAAGAAGGTCTCATCCCAGTTGATTGAAGTCCCGGCCAGGGAGACATACCCGTTTCCCAAATCGCCAGAAGTGATGGAGCAGGTCAAGAAGGCACTACGAACCGTGGCTGACAGATTGGGTTTGTCCACCTGGATCAGGTAGGTCGATGCCGAGGAACCACCTCCGTCGGCGGAAACGCTGATCTGGCCGGTCTCGATGATCTGGACATTGAGGGCGGCTTCCGAAACGGCTCCCGAAAGCCCGACCAGTAGGATCAGCGCAGCGCTGATCAACAAGAGTCTCTTGGTCACTAAGGTCTCCTTTCTGTTGTGGCTCGACTCGGTCGAACCGGTATCCCCAAACCCGCAGCGGTCCAGCCAGGGACTGCAGGCAGCACCGAGTAGAGGCCCCAGCGCCTTCTTTCACACTTCTCTTGAAGATTGAAAGCTCGTAATAGATATCAAGGATTGGCAGGATAATCAAATAGACAACCGTCTATAGGTAGGCCTGGCCGGCCCCTACGCCCTCACCGCCTCAATGCCTCAATGCCTCACTGCCTCAATGCCGGGAGGGGCTACACGTGCGCCTCTTCGAACTGCTCCTCCTCGGTGGAGCCGTGGATCGCGGAGAGCACGTCGCTCTGGGTGATGAGCGTGGTGATCTGGTCGAAGTATCCGGCGCCCACTTCGCGCTGGTGCTTGGTGGCGGTGTAGCCGTTCGCCTCGGCGGCGAACTCCTTCTCCTGGAGCTCCACGTAGGCCGCCATCTGCCGCTCCTTGTAGCCTTTGGCCAACTCGAACATGACGAAGTTCAGGGAGTGGAATCCGGCCAGGGTGATGAACTGGAAGCGATAGCCCATGGTGGCGAGCTGACGCTGGAACTTGGCGATCGTCTCGTCATCCAGGTTCTTCTTCCAGTTGAAGGAGGGCGAGCAGTTGTACGCCAGGTGCTTGCCCGGGTACTTGGCATGAATGGCGTCGGCAAACTTCTGGGCCTCCTGCAGTTCCGGGTGAGCGGTCTCACACCAGATCAGGTCGCAATAGGGAGCGTAGGCCAGGCCGCGGGCGATGGCCTGATCGAGTCCAGCTTCGACCTCGTAGAATCCTTCGATGGTCCTCTCTTTGCTGACCAGGAAGGGCTGATCCCGCTCGTCCACGTCCGAGGTGAGAAGGCCGGCAGCATTGGCATCGGTTCGAGCGATCAGTAGGGTCGGCACTCCGCAGACGTCGGCTGCCAGGCGCGCCGCCACCAACTTCTCGATGGCATGGCCGGTGTGGACCAATACCTTGCCCCCCATGTGCCCGCACTTCTTGGCCGAGGAGAGCTGGTCCTCGTAGTGCACCCCGGCCGCACCGGCTTCGATCATCGCCTTCATGAGCTCGAAAGCGTTGAGCACGCCACCGAATCCGGCCTCCGCGTCGGCGACGATGGGCTGGAACCAGTCCACCGAATCGTCGCCTTCCGAGTGATGGATCTGATCGGCCCGCTGAAGGCTGTTGTTGATCTTGCGTACGAGGGCCGGAACCGAGTCGGCCGGGTAGAGGGACTGGTCGGGGTACATGGCACCCGCCTCGTTGGCGTCGGCGGCCACCTGCCAGCCAGAGCAGTAGATGGCTTTCAGCCCGGCCTTGACCTGTTGCATGGCCTGCATGCCTGTGACGGCGCCCAGCGCGTTGACGAAGTCCTCCTCGTGAAGGGAGCGCCACAACTTCTCCGCCCCTACCCGAGCCAGGGTGTGCTCGATGTGGAGGCTGCCTCTGAGGCGCAGGACATCTTCGGCGGTGTAGGGACGCTCGATACCTGCCCACCGTGGGTTCTCGGCCCACTCCTTCTTCAGCTGGTCCGCTGTATTCTGGGTCATGTCGGTTCTCCTCTCGAAATCAGATTGCTCGTGGGCGGTGATGCTTCACCGCACCAGATCCGAGCTCATATTCAGGAACGGGCGGAACTCGTCTTCTGTGAAGATGGCGCAGGCGTCGACTTTCGCTTGCCTCTAGCCGGCGAGCTCCGCTTCGACCGCCTCTTCACCGGCGCTCTGCATGAATTCCCGAATCTCCTCTTCTATTCTTTGCAGCTCTTCGGTGAAGATCTGTTGCACGAGCTCTCTCGTCACCTGTACGCCGTCATCCAGTACGACTGCGTTGTGCAGCCATTGCCAGGTCTGAGCCCGCGAGATCTCCAGGGTGGCGAGGTCCTCCATGAGGTCGTCCCAGGCGACGCATCCGATGTCCTGATTCCACCCCGTGACATAGGCGATGCCGACCCGAACGTTCTTGCGGACCCCCTCGAGGGTCAATGGGGGCGTCGCTTCGGGAAGCATCTCGGGATGCTCTTCGATGTCGGGGATGACGTCGAGTTGGTTCTTGCGAGGGAAAGCCGACATCGCAGGAGCGATGAAGTAGGGGTGTGAGACCCAACAGCCGTCGTGACCCAGGGCGAATTCGAAATGCTTGTCCTCGATGACCTTCCGGGTCTGCTCCTGGCGGCGCTCGGCGGTGCTTCCAGGCGTGAAGGCCGCCATGCCGCCCATGGCGAAGGCGCCGTGACGATGACAGATCTTGATCAGCCGCATGGCGTAGTTCTTCATCCATGGGCGATTCAGGGAGATCGAGGCGCGATCGGCGAGAACGCGGTCGGCATGGCCTTTCAGGGTCTTGATGTCGCTGAAGATCTTGTCCCAGCGCCCGACATTGAGCCCGGTGGCGTGATCGCGAATCTCGTAGAGGATCTCTTCCATCTGGAAAGCGGCCGGCAAGGTCTCGATCAGGAAGGTCGATCGAAGCGAGCTCTCGGGCAGTCCCATCTCCTCTTCCAGACGGCAGAAGAGGGTGTTCCACCAGCGAGCCTCGAGATAGTGCTCGACCTTCGGCACGTAGTACTTGGGTGTCTTGCCCTGCGCCATGAGGCTCTTGGCGGTGTGGAAGACCGACAGCGTCAGATCCATGAGACCGCCCGCGAGGGGTTGGCCGTCGACCCGCAGATTGGCCTCGTCCAGATGCAGGCCGCGGCAACGCACCATGAGCAGGGGCATGTCCTCGGGGTCGAGTTGGTAGAGCTTCTCCGGCTCGTCGCCCTGGGCTGGCTTGGTGAAGGTCAGGCTGCCGTCGGCGGCGCCCATCAGGTTCTCAACGCCCTGCATGACGTTGGCCCAGGCAGGCTTCATGGAGTCTTCGAAGTCGAGCATCGCCGCGTCGGCACGATCACCACCTGCGGTACGACTCAACATGTTGATCACCATCTTGGTGTCGTTGATCGGCCCGGTGATCTCCACCCGGCGCTGGAGGAGGTCTTCAGCGAGGGGCGCGATCTGCCATTCCCCGCGCGCGTTCTCGGCGACCTCTCCCTCCAGAAAACCCGGAACGGCACCGGCATCCCAGGACTCTTGCCGCTCGACCCGGGCTGCAAGCAACTCCTGACGCTCTGGCTGGAGCAGCCGATGCAGACGCACCATGAGAGTGGTCGCCTCGGGTACGAGAAGGCGCTCTGCCTGGGCGGTCCAGGCCGCCTCGTTGACCTCCAGCCCTTCCACCAGGCCCTTCCACGTGATGCTCTCCGAAGTCGCGTCGCCCTTCATGGCTTTCACCTCGGTCATGCTGTTTCCTCCAGGTTTTGGGGACCGCGATGGCGCTTGGACGCAGCCCTGGCTGACTGCGATCAGTCTACGGCTAAAACCGGGCTGCCGCAATCGAAATCCGGGTTGGCTTTGGCCGGATTCAGCCCGATCTCCCGCTTGACATCTGGGGGTTGAAAAGCTACCCTACCGAACGGTCGGAAGCTTCCGACCGTTCGGTAGGAGGTGACGGTTGTCTACTGAGTCTCAATCAACCCACGAGAGACTGCTCCGGGAGGCCACGGCACTCTTCGCTCGCCGCGGCTACGGAGGAGCGTCGATGTCGGAGATCGCCGAGCGGGTGGGCGTACGCAAGGCGAGTCTCGACAACTATTACCCTTGCAAGGCCGGTCTGCTGATGGACCTTCTCGGCAGGAGTCTGGAGGCCTGGGAGTCGGCGAGTCGCCCTGCTCTCGAAGGACCTGGCACCGCAGAGGAGCGTCTCGGGACCTACTTGAAGGCGGCGACGGCTTTTGCCGAAAGCAACCCACAAGCGGTGGGTATCGTGCGAGTGGCCGCGACACAGGTCGGGGGCGACCTGCGCAACCGGGTCAATGACCTCCTGACAGAGCACGAGCAGGCCTCTCGGGGCCGGGTGATCGATTTCTTTGCCGAGGCGGTGGAAAACGGGGAGATCGAACCAGCGGCTCCGGAAGATCTCGCCCTCTTTCTCGGGACTTTTCTCCACGGTCTCCTGATCAGCCAGATCCTCGCCACCGGCGAGGCACATGAATTCAAGGACCACCTTCCCGAGTTGTGGAAGTTCTTTTGGCGGGGCGTCAGCGGTAGGAAGCCTCAGATGGAGCTCGAACGATGATGCGTACACTCCGTGTGATCGGTGTTGTCTGCCTCCTCGCCTCACCCGTGGTGGCTGCCGACGAGGTTCTGGACCTGGAGCGGGCGATCGACCTGGCTCTGGAGAACAACCCGTTTCTGAAGTCGGTGGAAGAGAGGCGCAACCAGGTGGAGGCAGGGGTGAAGGAAGCCTGGGCGGATGTCTATCCACAGTTGGCGTTTCGCGGTGGCTTCACCCGGTCGCGAAACCCCTCGCTTCTCAATAGCGCGGATTTCGAGGACCTCATCGAGTTCTTTCCCGGCTACAGCCCTCAGCAGCAGGATCTCTACAATCTCTCGGTGGAGCTCGAACAGCCGCTCTACCACGCCGGCAAGATCGGCGCCGGGATCAAGCTCGCGAAGCTGGTCGTGGAAATCACCGACGCACAGATCGCGGCGGCTCGGCTGGAGGCCGGACTCATCACCTCGGAGGCGTATTTTCGTGTTCTGGAGACCCGTG
>JAUVRX010000200.1 GCA_030597375.1 Acidobacteriota bacterium | reverse complement strand
TGGACTGTAACGCTCAAACGGATCGTGGATGTGCGAGTCATCGGGTTCGAGATCAAGGCGCGCAGACGCAGGCATAGCGGGACTATGTCGAGGAGGGGCAACGCCGAGATCGGGCCCGAGGGCCGCTCAGGCGCTAACCGTTTGAGCGTTACAGTCCACTAGTTGGCGGGTCTGCCGGTCGATGTCAGCCGAACAATCCAAGAATAAAGCCGAGGAATCCGAGGCCCCCAGGCCTCGCAGGAAACGGCACAGTCGTTTCCGCCGCTGGCTGGTGCGGCCAGCCATGTGGGCCTTTTGCATGGCGGTCGTTGCCCTTTTCGCCCTGATCTGGTTCGTGCAGGGCGAGCGTTTCGGCTCCTTCGTAGCGCGGCGAGTCGAGCAGGCTGCCGAAGGCTATCTGGAGCGGGAAGTGAGCATCGGTTCGCTTCGCGTCAAGGTGTTGCCGCTGGGAGCGGAGATCTACGACGTCCGGTTGGGGGGTCCGAGTCCGGAAGATCCCCCATTTATCGAGGTGTCGGAGATCCTCATCGACGCCGACATCACCGACTTTCGGCGGCCCCACCTCTACCTGCATCGGGTCAAGCTCGTCGAGCCCCGGATCTATCTGGATTTCGTCCGCAAGGGGGTCAGCAACCTGCCCCGCGGCAGGAAGCGGCAGGCCGACACTCGCCCCCGTCGGTTGCCCTTGAAGGTCACCGTCCGCTACCTGGCCCTGGAAAGGGGTTTCCTGGAGCTCCGGCAACAGCGTCTCCCGATGGCACTGACCGCAGAGTCCCTGACGGCGGAGGTCTCCGGAAACCTGGATCGGGAGCTGCAGGGTTGGCTGGTTGCCCCGGCGGTTGTGGTGAGCCTGCCCAAGGGTGACCCCATCGTTGGGGCCGTGAGCCTGGCGGTCGAGCTCGACCCGACAGGAATCGAGCTCAAGGAGGGTCGAATCGAGGGTATCGACCTGATGGCCGCGGTGTCCGGTCATATCGGTTGGGGTGAGGACAAGGAGGTCGTGGTGGAGCTGGAGGCGAAGGGGGATACTTCGCTCTTCCGGCGTATGGGCTATATCAACGACCAGATCCAGGGACCCTTCGAGCTGGTGGGTGGAATGGCCTGGCGCTCCGAGGCCTGGGGGTTTCGGGGGGAGTTGGATGCCTCTGAGTTGAAGCTCATGGGCCGGGCGATCGGTCATGTCCATTGTGTGCTGTCAGGGGACCGGAACGCTCTCCAGTTCGACATCGAGAGGGCCGACTACGGCGAGGGCTCTATCAAGGGTGCCGTCAATGTGGACTACCACGGACAGGACAAGTCTCTGCAGGTGGATCTGCTGCTCACCGACGTGGATCTCCAGAGATTGCTCGGCGATCAGCACATCCCCGTCAGCGGCCTGTCCGGCGCGGTCTCCGGCGTCTTCAACTACCACTTCCCGTTTGGCGATGCCGATCGTGGTCAGGGTTGGGGAGATCTGAAGATCACCGGCAAGGAGGTCATCGAGGGCGAGGCTCTGAGGGTCGAAGGTACGGTACCCCTGATCATCGAGGATGGCGTCATCCGGACTCGAGCGGCGCGATTGACGACCGCGGACCAGGAAGTGACAGCGACGGGTTATTTCGACATTGCGCGTCGATCGGGCCAGTTCGAATATCACATCGAAACCAGCAGGCTGGCCGAGTTGCTGGATCTGTTGCCCCTGGGAGAGGCCACTGAGCCGCCACTATGGCTTCCTACTTCAGGCCGGGGGGAGATCGACGGAACGCTCATTCTCGGGTCGGAAGGGCCGAGCACCCGGCTCGATCTCGCCCTGCAAGATGTGGAGGCTCCAGGATTCTCCGCCGACCAGGTGCAGGGTCGAATGTTTGTCGATGCGAACGGAGTCGAGGATCTGCGCTTCGAGTTGCTGCGCCCCGGGGGAGGGCTGATCGTCAGTGGTCGTCTTCCCTTTGTCGGCCCTGAAGACGAAGCGCCCCCCCCGGAGTTCTCGATTGCCGTGGACGCTTCGAACTGGCCCATGGCCCAGGTTCGCCCCTGGCTGCCTTTCGAGCTCGATCTCGATGGGGGGCTCACGGGCTCTGTCGAGCTGTCTGGCGATTTCGAGAGCCCTGAAGGCAATCTCAGAGTCCGAATCGACTCCATCTGGCTCGGGGATCTGCTGGCGGATTCGCTGACTCTGGACATGGAGTTCAATTCGGAGAGGGCTGTCTTCCACCGCGCAGTGCTGACCGCTCCTGCCGGAGAGGTCGAGCTCAGTGGCACCCTCGACATCGCAGGCCAGGTCGTTTCCCTGCAGGTGGTGTCGGGTGACCTGGACATGATGGCCGAACCGTTGGTCTCTCTGCTGCCGGTCGAAGTCGGCGGCAGCATGAGAGTGAGCGGGGTGGCCGGTGGAAGCTTGGAGGATCCTCGGCTGACCGCCGATCTCTCCTGGCGGCAGCTGTCTGTCGATGGTCGGCTCCTGGGAGAAGAGGGGAGAGCCGACCTGCATGTGAATCTCGAGGATGGTGACCTGGAGCTCTCGGGAGATCTGCTGGGCCTGGTGACTCTCGAAGGTGGAGGTCGACTCACTCGAGAGGGCATGAGTCTCGCGATGCCCGTGAAGGGTAATGACATGCAGGGCCTGGTCAGCCTTTCCGGTGTGGAGGCGATCCCGGAGAGCTCGGGAGACTTCGAGGGTGTCCTGACCGTAGGAGCGGATTTCCGCACCGATCTACCCTGGCATGCGGAGCTTTCTCTCGACCGGTTCTCGGTGGAGCTGGCTGGACAGAAACTGGCCAACCTGGAGCCGGTGGTGATGCGCTTGTCGGAAGACGGGTTCCATCTGGATTCCTTCTTCATCGGCGATCCATCCAGCGAGAGCGAGCTGTACCTGTCTGGATTGGTGGCGTTCGATGAGGATCGATCTCTCGACATGCACCTTCAGGGCTCTCTCGAGACCCGTTGGTTGGCACTCCTGCTACCCGAGATCGGTCTGCGGTCGGGACGGTTCGATGTGCTGGGCACGATCGGAGGGACCCTCGAATCACCCCGCCTGGATGGGCAGGGGAAACTGAGCAATGGCCAGGTGATCGTGCAAGGGATCCCCCATGCGTTGGACAACATTCGCGGCGTTTTCCTCTTCTATCCCGAGCAGGTCGTGATCGACAGTTTGGAGGCCGATCTGGCCGGTGGCCAGGTACGGGCCAGCGGTCTACTGCTACCCGTCACCGATAATGGCGGCTTTGGCTACCAGTTGCAGATCTTCGCCAAGAATCTGAACCTTCGCTTCCCGGAGGGTTGGCTGAGCCGTGGGGATGCCGAGCTGTCGCTCGCCTCGACGCCCGAAGGTCAGATCCTGCGGGGCAACGTGCGGCTCGAGCGTGCCTACTACGTGCAGGACATCAAGGTGAGCATGACCCAGCTCTTGCGAGGGATTTTCGCCAAGCAGCGCGTTGAGATCGACCGAGCAGGAGAGCTCGAGGTTTCGACAGAGCTCAACATCGTCATCGACGGACCCGGGGCCCTGAGAGTACGCAACAACCTCGCCGATCTGCGTGGCGATATCGATCTGGTAGTGAGAGGTACTGTTGCCGATCCGGTGCTGTTCGGTCGGGTGGAGGTCGAACGGGGGGGGACCATCTCCTACTCCGGCACCAAGTACACGGTCGACCAGGGACTGGTCACCTTTGCGAACCCGTTCGCCATCGAGCCGGTGATCGACCTGGCGGCCTCCACGAGGGTCCGCGAATACAACGTCACGATGAGCCTCTTTGGCACCCTGGATAGCCTCAACGCCAACTTCTCATCCGACCCGCCGCTGGCCGACCTGGAAGTGCTTTCGCTGCTGACCACCGGTGAGACCCGTTGGCGGGGAAGCCAGTCCTCACAGTCTGAGGGGGAGACCGAAGCCGCGATGCGGGCTACCGGCCTGCTCTACGGACAGGCCGCCTCGTTGATCTCTGAGCGAACGAGCAATCTGTTCGGGTTCGACCGGGTGCGTCTGGAGCCTCTCACGACCTCCAGCGGTGACCTCTCTTCGGCCCGCGTAACGGTAGGAAAACAGGTCTCCCGTGACCTCTTCCTGACCTATTCCTACGATCCTTCGACCACCGAGGAGCAGATTATCCAGGTCGAATGGGCCTTCATGGAAGGAACGACCCTGGTACTGACCCAGGACGGAGACGGCAGCTACTCAGCCGACGTTCGTTGGGAGAAGACCTTCTGAGGAGCCCACGGGTGGCCCTGCCGAGCAGGTTCCTGAACCGCCCGAGAGTTCGGCGCTGGGCCGCGGGTCTGCCGAAGTTTGGGATCTTGCCACTGACTCTGGGTGTCATGGTCGCCGTTCTCCTCTCGGCTGACGCTCTCAGGGCCGAAGCAGGGTCTGTCGTCAGCGCTATCGTCATCCGGGCTGACACCGTTCTCGACGGCCCGGAGCAACTCCTCGACTATGTGGCGGTCCAGGTCGGTGAACCGTACTCACTGGAGGCCGTGTCGCACAGCATCCGCAATCTCCAGGCTTCGGGTAGGACAGGCCAGATCGAGGTCTATGCACGGCCGACGCACGAAGGTGTCGAGGTGACCTTCGCTCTGTGGGCGAACTTCAGAGTGCAATCGGTGGAGCTGGCCGGGAGCTTTGGCATGAAGAGGCGCGATCTGATGGCCCAGGTGGAGGTCCGACCGCGCTCACCTCTGGTCGAGAGTCAGATTCTGAGGGATTTCTACCGTCTGAGCGATCGTCTTGCCGTCGAGGGTTTCATGGGGGCCTCGGTCACACCCGAGGTAGACGTCGACGAGGATCGCAAGCTGGCGGATATCACCTACCGGATCGAGAGTGGTCCGCCCTTTTCGGTCGAAGCCGTCGACTTCGAAGGCGAGCTCGGACCCTTTGCAACAGAATCACTCCTCGAGCCCATGCGATCCTCTCCCGGCAAGCGCTTTTTCAGTCGCAGACCCGCTGAAGATGCCGAGCGGCTCGAGGGTTGGCTCATCGACCAGGGGTACCGCCAGGCGATCGTAGAGACAGGCGAAGTGACGATCGACTGGGAGGCCGCGACGGTTCGAGTGCTGTATGCGATCGAGCTCGGGCCCCATTTCGAGATCGAGATCCTCGGAGGGGACCCGAAGACACTCAAAAAAAAGGGTCTGCTCCCGTTCTTGGAACAGCAACGTTTCGATGAGGCGTTCCTGCTGCAGTCGATCGAGAGAATTCGCAGTTACTACCAACAACGGGGCTACTACCAGGTGGAGATCAAGACGAGTCAGG
>JAUVRX010000119.1 GCA_030597375.1 Acidobacteriota bacterium | reverse complement strand
CATCGCGATACGAGGAGATTGCAGGCGTGTCGTCTGGGGTCAGGATCGGAGCAGCCGCGGCCGGGGCCCTGGGTGAGGGGACTGCCGCCGCTACCGGTGCTTCGAGCCCTGGCGCCGGAGGTGCCTCTAACTCGACCTGCTCCTCGGTGACGATGGCCGGTTCGGGTAGGGGCTCCTGTCTCGGAGATTCCTCGACGATCACGGATGGGACGATGGGCCGATCGGTCGGTTCAGGGGGAACCTCTACCGGCTCGCGCTCGGCTGTGTCTTCTGATGGCTCCGCTATTGGCTCTTCCATGATCCGTGTCGGCTCTTGGACAGGTTCTTCCTCGATCGGTCCGGGTGTGCTCGGTTCAGGCGCATTGGGTGTTGTTGTCTCAGCTTCTGGGAGCTGCTCGGCTGGCTCGACAAGGGTGTCCGTCTGGAGCTCCGGCTCCTGCTCGATGCTGGCAGATTCCAGACTGGGCTCTGGCAGTGGCTGGGGGATTTCAGGCTCCTGAACCGCAGCGATCTCCGCTTCTTCGATGGGCGGTTCCACATCGATCGTGGAGGGCTCCTCGACTGCCTGGACCTCCGGCTCCGGCTCCGGCTTCGGTTCGGGCATCACCTCCTCGCTTGGGCTCGGTTGCTCGGCGGTCATGGGCTCCTCGGGTGGGGCAGTTTCTACCGTTGGCGGGGACGCCGCGATCTCCGATTCCTCGGTCGTTCGGTCCGGCTCCGCAGGTGGGAGAGTCTGGGTACGCGCTTCTCGGGTGGATAGAGGAGGGCTGGCATCCCGCGGATTTCCCTTCGAAAGCTTGACCTTCATGGGAGTCAGGGATCGGCCCCCGACCTCGAGGAACGAGGCGTTCACGGAGGGTTTCTTGCCCCGTTGCAGGTCGAATAGCGCGACGTACGAGAGGAAATCCGGATGCTGTACCTCGATCTGCCAAGGGCCCTGCGCCAGACCCGCGATCACGGCTCGACCCTTCTGGTTCGTTTCAACATTCGGAGGACTAGCCTCCGAGCCGCGTCCCTGATAGGTGAGCACGACCCGAGCTCCGGCAATCGGCTTGCCCTTCGAGCTCGATGCCTGGACTCCTATCACTTCGGATCCTCGCCAGGTCTGAGCCACGGCCGGAGAGAGGATAGCCAGGGCGAGGAGACCAAGAGCCAGTGCCGAAAGGCGGTGATGGTACATCGTATCCCCCTTCAGTGGGCCAATGGGAGGCGAACTTGTTCGATCGCTGCTGCGGTCAGCTTACCCTCAGTGGGGCGCTTGAACAAGCCAACCTTTGGGCAAGCTCCCCTGATACGATGGGCGCCAATCTTGGGAGGAGCCGATGAATCCTTTGCGACAACTCCAGGCTCAGGGGCAGGCTGTGTGGTTGGACTACATTCGTCGGGACATTCTTCTCGACGGCTCGCTGCGGCGCATGGTGGAGGAGGACGGGGTCAGTGGTGTCACCAGTAATCCGGCCATCTTCCAAAAGGCGATCGGGGAGAGCGATCTCTACGATCGGGCGATTCAGGACTACCTGAAGAGTGATCCTCCGGGGCAGGTCGAGAGGCTCTACGAGGCGCTGGTCGTCGAGGACATACGCCTGGCGGCGGACATTCTGATGCCCGTCTTCGAGGCTACAGGCGGCCGCGACGGCTTCGTCAGCCTCGAAGTCTCTCCACACCTGGCGCGCGACGCCGATGGCTCGGTGGCAGAGGCGCGACATCTCTGGGAGCTGGTCGACCGCCCGAATCTGATGATCAAGGTGCCAGCGACGACCGAGTGCATTCCAGCCATCGAACAACTGCTCGGAGAGGGAATCAACGTCAATGTGACCCTGATGTTCTCCATGGCTCACTACGAGGCTGTTGCGCACGCCTACCTGCGGGGCCTGGAGCGATGTCAGAGTCCAGAAAGGTTGGCGTCGGTGGCCTCATTCTTCGTCAGTCGAGTCGATACCAAGGTGGATGGGTGGCTGGAAGAGTTGGGCGGTGAGGTGGCCGCCGGTCTCCTGGGTACGATCGCCATCGCCAACTCCAAGCTGACCTACGCTCGATATCAGGAGCTTTTCGAAGGCGCTGCCTTTCAGGCGATGCGCGATCGCGGGGCAGCCGTTCAGAGAGTCCTCTGGGCCAGCACCAGTACCAAGAACCCCGCTTATCGCGATGTAATCTACGTCGAGGAGCTCACTGGACCCGATACGGTCAACACGATTCCGCCGCAGACTCTGGAGGCTTTCAGGGACCACGGGAAAGTGGGACCCACTCTTCTCGACGACTGGAGCGGAGCCCGAGCGCAAATAGCCGAGCTCGCCAGCCTCGGAATCGACCTGGATGCTGCCACCGAAGAGCTCCAGCAGGAGGGGCTCGAGAAATTCGCGGCACCGTTCGACAGCCTTCTGGAGACGCTGCGGAGCAAGTGTGACTCGCTGCGCTCGGGCGTTCCAGTGGATTTGCCGGTCCAATGAGATGAAGACTTCACGTGTGGGATCGACTCGATAGGTCATCATGAGAGGTAACAACCCGTTTCAGGGCGGCAGAGGCGTCGGATTCGGTGGAGGTTTCTCCGGTCTCGCCGGACCGGTACCGAAAGACCTGTGGATCCTTCTGGGGATCATCTTCGGCACTTTCACTCTCCAATTCTTCCAGAGCACCACGTGGTTGCCGGATTTCCTTCGCCTGACGCCCTCGGTCTGGCGAAGCGGATTTCTGTGGCAGCTGGTGACCTACCCCTTCATCGGCATGGGCGCACCCGATTTCTGGTTCGTGTTGGAGCTCCTCATCCTGTTTCTCTTCGGGCGAAGCGTTCTCGATCGGCTCGGAAGGCGTGGATTCTGGAAGCTCCTGCTGTCGGCTGCAGTGGTGGCGGGAATCGTAGCGGCTCTGACCGGTCTGCTCGTAGATGTTGTCACCGGCCAGGGACCTCCACCTCCGCAAACCCTGATTCTCATGCAGGGCCAGCGCATGGTGCTGACGATTCTGATCGCCGCCTTTGCTACCCTGAATCAGCACGCCACGATCCTGCTGTTTTTCGTTCTACCCATCCAGGCTCGATGGTTCCTGTTCCTGGAAGTCCTCTTCGCCTTTCTCGGTTTTCTCGGCACGCATGACCTGGCAGGGTTCGTCGGCCTCTGTGTGGCAGTGGCTTTCACCTATGGCGCTTTGACCGGCTGGAGAACCCAGGTCTGGGCCCGTCGAGCGAGGTTGCGCCTGCAGCAGTTGTGGCTCAGACTCAAGATGAAATGGCTGAGAAAGCGAAGTGGCATTCGCGTCGTGCGCGACGACGACGACCCTCCCGGCCCGTGGCTCCACTGAGAGTCGGGAATTTTCCTTCGATTTGCAGGCGTTTGAAGTGTTAGCAAGTCCCGGTGCGGGCAAGGGTTTCTGTCAGGGACAGGGAGCTGTCTAGAGCAGGTCCATTCATTCGAGTCGACCCCTGCCGCACTTTCTCAACCAACGAGGAGAGTCATGTCGGATGCGTTGACACTGCCAGTACTTCCTCTTCGGGACACCGTTGTGTTCCCGGGGGTTACGACCCCGATCGGTGCCGGACGCCCCGGCACCCTGCGGGCGATTCAGGCCGTCTCGAACTCCAAGGAGAAGCTGGTCTTCGCGGTATCGCAGCGCGAGAACCGAGAAGTGGTGACCGCGGAGCGTCTCCACACCATCGGTACGGTAGCTCGGATTGGCCAGCTGCAGCGAGTCACGGGTGGAGTGCAGTTCCTCCTGCACGGTGAGTACAGAGGTATCGCCTTGCGGATCAGCGAGTCCAGTGATGACTACCTGGAGGCCGTCGTCCGCCAGGCGGAGGAGATGTCGCCCAGCGATCCTGCTGACATGGCTTTTCTGGCGCTGAAGAGAGAGGTCCGAGAGAGGGCCCTCGAGCTCGGGCAGAAAGCGGGATTTCCAGAGGAGGTAGTCAAGCAGGTTCTGGCCTCGACCGAGGATTCGGGTCGCCTGGCAGATCTGGTGGCGGCCTATCTGGAGGTTCCCCATCTGGAGCGGCAGATGCTTCTGGAGACACTGTCGGTCGAGGAGCGTCTTCGGCAGGTGCTCTTGCAGGTGCAGCGCCAGATCGGTGTGCTCGACGCCCAGCAGGACATCAAGAGCAAGGTGCAGCGTGAGCTCGGCGACCGGCAGCGCGAAATGGTGCTCCGGGAGCAGCTCAAGGCGATTCAGGAAGAACTGGGGGAGGACGATGGAGATTCGGGTCTCGGGGAGCTCAAGAAGAGCCTGCATTCTCTGGATCTGCCCGAGGAGGCACAGAAGGAAATCGACCGGGAGCTCGACCGACTGGAGCGGATGAACCGGGAATCGATGGAGTACCAGGTAATCCGTACCTACCTCGAGAACGTCGCCGAGCTGCCCTGGAATACTCGCAGCGAAGACCACCTGGATCTTCAGCGGTCGGCCGATATCCTCGGGGAGGATCACTACGGCCTGCAGGACGTCAAGGACAGGGTGCTGGAGTTCCTGGCCGTCCGACAGCTGCAATCGGAGCGCGATCTGGCCGAATCGGGCGACACAGAGAGCGACGACGAGCCGTCGGAGATCTCCGAGCCCGAGGAGATCGAGGCAAACCAAGTGTCGGTCCCGGTGGAAGACCAGACCGCAACAGACGAGCAGGACAAGCTCGACCACCCAGGAAGTGACGACCAGAACAGCTCCAGGGGCCCGATCCTGTTGTTTGTCGGTCCTCCGGGCGTCGGCAAGACCTCGATTGCGAAGTCGATCGCCCGGGCCATGGGTAGGAAATACATCCGGATCTCACTGGGTGGCGCCCGCGACGAGGCCGACATTCGGGGTCACCGACGCACCTATGTAGGGGCGATGCCAGGTCGGATTCTCAAAGGGATGAAACAGGCGGGTACCAAGAATCCCGTCTTCCTGCTCGACGAGGTGGACAAGCTGGGCGTCTCCTATCAAGGAGACCCCTCCAGTGCCCTGCTCGAGGTCCTGGATCCAGCGCAAAACGACAGCTTCGTAGATCACTATCTCGGCGTGCCGTTCGACCTTTCGGAGGTCCTGTTCATCACCACGGCCAATTTCATCCAGAGCATCCCAGGTCCGCTGCTGGACCGCATGGAGGTCGTCGAATTCACGGGCTATACGGAGAAGGAGAAGCTGGAGATTGCCAGGCGCTATCTGGTCCCCCGACAGTTGATCGGCAACGCCCTGGACGACAGCACCCTGACGATCACCGACGAAGCGCTGGCGAAGGTCATCGCGGAACATACTCGCGAGGCCGGGGTGCGGCAGCTCGAAAGAGAGATCGGGCGGCTGGCTCGAAAAGTGGCCCGAAAGATCGCCACCAAAGAGGTGGAGGTCTTCGAAGTGGACCCGGCGAGCGTTGGCGAGCTGCTCGGCCGGCCCAAGATCCACCCCGAGAAGATGTCCCGCGAGGACCAGGTTGGGGTGGCAACCGGGATGTTCTACACGCCGGCTGGTGGCGACATCATGTTCGTCGAAGTCAGCACCATGCGTGGCAAGGGTGAGCTGGTGTTGACCGGACAGCTGGGTGATGTGATGAAGGAGTCGGCACGGGCCGCTTGGAGCTACGCTCGCTCCCATGCCTCGGAGTTGGGTATCCCCGAGGACATCTTCGAAAAGATGGATGCCCACATCCACTGTCCGGCAGGCGCGATTCCGAAGGATGGTCCGTCGGCAGGTGTGACGATGGCCACGGCAATGGTTTCGGCGCTCTCGGGTCGCGCCGCCAGGCACGACATCGCGATGACCGGCGAGATCACGCTCTCAGGTCGCGTCTTGCCCATCGGTGGCGTCAAGGAAAAGGTGCTGGGCGCCGTGCGTGCGGGTATTCGTCGGATCATTCTGCCTGTAGAGAATGAGGCGGACCTCGAGGACTTGCCGGACGAGGTCAGAGAGAGCCTGGAGGTCATCGCGGCCGGCGAGCTCGGCGAGGTCTTGGGACCTGCTATCCAGGGTGGCTCTTTCGAGGACGGCAAGCTCCTGTTCAGTGATACGGAGAGCAGCCGTTCCGATAAGCCGCCCAAAGAGCTGCAGCACTGAGTCGGTTCCTTGGGATCCCGTATACTTCCCTCCTCCTCGACATCTGGCGGGAGACCTGCGGTGCGGAGTCGAATCATCAAGATCGTGGCGGTGGCTGCTCTGGCAGTCGGGGTGCTGGGCCGTTCTGTCGGCGCTCAGGAGAAGCAATCCATCAAGTTGGAGAACGCCAGGCTCGTCTATGAGGAAATGATCGACGGCAAGAATGGGGGTATCCCGTCGTCGATCAGAACGGACAGCAGGTGCATCGCCGTCATCCCTCATGTGGTCAAGGGCGGCTTTCTCGTCGGGGGTCGCCACGGCAACGGAGTCATGAGCTGCCACGACGAGGAGGGGGTATGGAGCCCGCCCGTCTTCATCGAGATCGAAGGTGTCAGCCTCGGCTTGCAGATCGGTGGGCAGGCCAGCGACCTGGTGCTTTTCTTCATGTCCGAGAAGGCGGCCCGCTCACTGATGACCAGCAAGTTCACGCTCGGAGGCGACGCCAGTGTCGCCGCCGGACCGCTCGGCAAGGAAGCGCAGCTGAGCTCGGATCCGAACCTCAAGGCAGAGATCTTTTCCTATGCCCGAGCCCGTGGGCTGTTCGCTGGAGCGTCTCTACAGGGAAGTCGTCTGGCACCCGATCAGAAAGCCATCGAGAGCTACTACGGGGAGAGGATCTTCCCGGAGAAGATCGTCTTCGAGCATCGAGTGCCCCGATATCCACCCGAAGCCAGGGCTTTCGCCGAGTCGCTGCCTTGAGCTTCGTAGGTCTTGAGGTCTTGAGGTCTTGAGGGCGTAGGGGTGTAAGGGATTGAGGGCTTGGGGGCTCCTCAGGCGTTCTCGAGTTCTTGAAGGCGCTTCTTGGCCTGTTCGAGCTCCAGCTTCAGCCGCTCGATAGCGGTATCGACCTCTGCCAACTGGTCCTGAAGGGACCGTCTCTGGATGGCGAGACGCTTGTGATGGCTTTGGAGCCAACGCCAGGAGGTGCGGAGTCTCTCGGCCTCATTCTGCCCGCGATCTACCACGCTTCTCGACCACCTTCCCGGCTCGATTCCATCACTTCTGGCGAGCCGCCTTGAGCAGATTCTCGATGAGGAGCCGTTCCTCCTCCTGCGGTCGCCTCATGCACAGTGCCCGGTGGTCGTAGGTGTAGGAGAAGGCGCCTGAAAAGGGTTTGCTGAACTGGAAGTTGAAGTTCCATGCGGACTGCTCGCTCTTGGTCGTGGAGCTCCAGGGGCAGCAGGCGGTCAGCAGGAACTTTTCGGGCAGGTTGTAGGTACCCTTTGCCATCGGGCGGAGCAGCGCTTCCAGATCTTCAATGCTCGGCAGAGTCCAGTCGTCGTAGCCAGCCAGCACGAGGCGCCGGCAATAGGAACGGGCGCGGTGCCAATCGATGTCTCGGCCATTGTCCTCCGTTGTCCAGAGCAGTCCGGTGTGCGGATCCAGATAGATGCCACTCACCCGCTCTTCTTCGATCCGCTGACGCTCGAGGTCCTCGACGATGGACTCGACGAAGGTGCTGGAAACAAAGGGTGCCAGTAGGAGGTTTTCGTCGTCCGACGGAGCGGACGATGGCGGTTGAGCGTTGGCAACTGCCATCGAGCCGATCAGGACAATCCACAGTACGGCCAGTGCCCGGTTGTAGAGACAGGATGAACGACGAGGCATGGAGAGGGGTACAGGTGTGGCCAATCCTAGATCAGGCCGCCCAGTGAGCCCGTGAGGATGACCTCACACTTGGGGCAGAGCATGACTTGCCCTCGGCGAGGCAGGCTGGAGACGAAGTTCACCTTCGTTCGCAGGAGCCGCACCACCAGGAGTGACTCGATCGGTTGGCGACAGTGGGGACATAGAGCGGCGGACTCCAGAGTGAACTCGGCTTCGATCTCTCTCTCGCCCAATTTCTGTTCCATGAGAGCTCCTTTCGATCGATCTCTTGCGGCCGAAGAGAAGCGGAACACGTCTCTGGCGGCTGAGGCCGAGTCGGTCGAATTTGCCTGGAATTGTAGCCCATATCGGTGCCCATCGGGCCGGCGGGTCCGGTGATTGAGACGGCGCTGCCGGTGACCTCGGGAGTCGCCGGTCGGCCCCTGGGAGTCACCATCCAGACCCCGGGCCCTGTGCT
>JAUVRX010000093.1 GCA_030597375.1 Acidobacteriota bacterium | reverse complement strand
TCACGCCGACACCTTCGATCAGCAGATCCAGTTCATCGAGCGTTTTGGTGAGCGCTTTCTGGCCCTACAGTCGATCCAGTCGAACGCCGAGTAGGACTCCAGGCCCTCAGCCGAATCAAGGCTCCCGCCGATCCGCCCGTGGGATCAGGTATCGGTTTCTGTGCCAGTGTCACTCGGTAGGGTGACCCAGAAGAGGCCCCGCAGATCATTCATCCGAAAGTCGGTAGCCTGGTCTTCCGGATAGAGCGACAGGATCGTCTCGTTCAGGGCGGGCTCGATGCTCGGCCCGTGGCAACTCAAACAGAAGGACATGGCGTAGATCGGCTCCACGTAGCCGATCGTGGAGTCGTCCAGCCGTACGGCTCGAGGCTTGGGGTTCTCGGGATCCTCCAGATAGGCCGCCAGCAGGGGCTCGATCCAGGGCTCGGGAGCGTTGTCGGGATTCCTGAGCCTGTGGCTCGTTCTGCCCATGCGCACTCCGTCGACGCTCAGCTCGGCGGCGATCTGTGGAGCTATCTCACGACAGACCGCAATGGCGCTTTCGGCGTCACCCTCCTGCAGGGCGCCGGTGAGGGCATCGACGAGTTGCTCCTTGAGTGGCTGCAGGGTGTTCTTCGCCCTCTCCATCTCCTGGGGTGATACCTCGGTAGTCGGTTGAGCGGCCTGGCAACCTGCCAGTAGAAGCGCCACGCCCAGAATCGGCCCACACAGAATCGAAACTCGCGCTCGTCTGATCCTCGGGCTTTTCTTTTCAGACATGCCTTTCCTCCTCTCGGATCGCGGCTGGCTACAGCCGAGATTCTCAGCCGCGCTCTTCAGTCTATCCCCATCCCACCCAGATGTAGGTGTTCTCCCTGGTCACCGAGACGGAGGTCGAACTCGGCGAGGTAGGATGCGCACGATGATCGACTGGCTGGCAGCCCTCGTTCTGGGCATCGTGCAGGGTGCGACGGAATACCTTCCCGTCAGCTCCTCGGGTCACCTGGTGATCGCCCAGCACCTCTTCGGCCTCGAAGAGCCGGCACTCTTCTTCGACATCGTGTTGCACCTCGGCACCCTGGTCGCGGTCGTCTGGTACTACCGAAAAGACCTTGTGAAGCTGGTCTCGGAGAGCTTCGCCGGGCTCCAGAATCTCGCCTCGGGTCACTCCTGGAAGGAGACCCTGAGGCTGTACCCCGGTTTCCGTTTCGGGCTCTTGATCGTCGTCGGTACGATCCCGACCGCGGTGATTGGCCTCACCTTCGAGGACACTTTCGAGCGGCTGTTCGGCTCCGTGCGTCTCGTCGGACTCATGCTGATCCTGACCGGTACCGTACTGCTTCTGACGCGATGGGCTCGCGGCGGGGGGCGCGATGCTGCAGAGATGACCTGGGTCGACGCTCTGACCATCGGAGTCGTGCAGGGCCTGGCCATCACTCCGGGAATCAGTCGATCCGGAGTCACGATTGCGGCGGCCCTCTTGCTCGGAATCGAACGAGAGACAGCGGCGCGCTACTCATTCCTACTCTCCATTCCTTCGATCCTCGGCGCCCTCCTCCTTCGCATGGGCGGAGCGGAGGACGGCGTCGGCACGACAGCTCTCGTTGTCGGATTCGGAGCCGCGGCCCTGACCGGCTACTTCTGTCTCGCGCTCCTCGTTCGCCTGGTCAAGAAGGGTCGGCTCTCGTGGTTTGCCCCGTACTGTTTCGCCCTGGGCCTTCTCGCATTGGTCTTCGGATAGACCGGCGGAATCAGCCCGTCGCCCAGTGGAACAGATGGAGGAGTCTCGAGGGAGAGCGCATATACTCCGGCGGTCATGTCGAATCGCGTGAGAGCTCGAAATCAGTTTGGATTGGCTGTCGTCTGGCTCCTGCTCGGCAGCCTCGGGAATCCCCTGACTCTGATAGCGGCAGATCCCTACGCGGACCTCGAGGCCCAGCAGCGGCTCCACGTTCGCCCCGATCCCAAAGGCACCCCCACCCGGGCGGAGATCGGTATCTACGTTCTCGATGTCATGGCGATCGACGACGCCACGCAGACCTTCGAGATCGACGCAGCCGTGACCCTGCGCTGGCGAGATCCGCGTCTGGCATTCTCGGTCGAAGAGATCGGCCTCGAGGAGCTGATGCTGCCTTTGGACGAGGTCTGGAGTGCCGAGCTCGGGAGCTTGAATCGACGTGAGGTCGAAACCCTCCTGCCCGATGTCGTGCGCGTGGCACCGGCTGGACGGGTTTCCTATGCGCAGAGGATCCAAGCAACCCTGGCATCGCCACTGGATCTGCGGGAGTTCCCGTTCGATACGCAGATCCTGCCGATTCATATCGTGGCCTACCGGTACGGCCCCGAGGAGATCGAGTTCGTGCTCAATGAGGAGCTGACTGGAAGCCGGGGCGATTTCTCGGTTACCGGTTGGGAGATCGAAGAGGGTGAGCCCAGGATCGAACCGGTACAGCTGCCTGGAGTGGAAGGTCAATTCGCTGGTGTGAGCTTCTATCTCGAAGCCCGGCGACAGTCGTCCTACTTCGGTCTTACCATGATGGTGCCTCTGGTGCTCATCGTGCTGATGGCCTGGACCGTGTTCTGGATCGATCCATCCGTCGTACCCCCGCAGGTCGGTATTTCCACGGCCGCGGTCTTTTCCCTCATCGCATTTCGCTTCAGCATGCACGGTGAGCTTCCCAATGTGGACTACATGACTCGCGCCGACCAGTTCCTGTTGGGGGCCACGCTGCTGGTTTTTGCGGCTTTGGGCGAAGTGATCGTGACGGCCCGGCTCGCCAAACAGGGCAACGAGGCGCGGGCTCACCAGATCGATCGCTGGGGACGCTGGATCTACCTCGGGGCGTTCCTTGTCCTGGCTGTTTTTTCTCTCTGGGCTTGAAGGCAGTGGGGTGACACCCCGGCGTGATGTGGGACGGCCTCGTCGGATCCCAACGATTGCCAGCGCATTGGCCTGGTGAGTTCGGATTTCGCAAGGGTCTGGCGCGCAATTTGCTAGGTTGAAGGTCGGTCCGGTGTGATCGCGAGTGGAATGTGACCCGGTTGCACCGGGGTTATGAGGTTTCGAGAGCGTGCGCCGGCTCCGTCGGCAAGCGCATCGGGCAAGCTATGGGCATTGGAATCCAACAATGGATACTGCGGTTGGTTCCGCTACTGGGCCTGGCGCTAGTCATGGCCTGCGCCAGCAGCCAGACCTCCGCACCTCCCGCTCCACGCCCCGAGCCGGAGAGCACGGCCTCGTCGGCGCCTGAAGACAGGGCCGGCGGGGAAGGCTCATCGGAGGCCGAGGAACAGGGTGGTGGTGAGGGTTCCGCCGGTGGTGCGGGCGGGAACGAGTCGGGTTCCCAGCAGGGGCAGGGAGAGTCCTCTGGAGAGGACGGAACCGAGGCGGGAGAGGGCGGAGAGGCAGCCGGTGACCAGGCCGGCTCCCAAGGTGCCGAGGGTGCCGAAGGGCAGATGGCGGAAGGTAGTACAGGTAGCGCGGCAGGCCAGCCAAGCGGTCCGATGACCGGGGGTGAGCGAGCCTCGGAGCTGGACCAGGAGCTGATCGCATCCCTGGAGAAGATCGACGGCCTACTCGCCAGTGAGCACCAGGCGGCGGCCCGAGGTCGAGCCGAGGCGGAGGCTGCTGCCGATGCCGCCGCGGGTTCCCCAGGTGGGAGTGGTACCTTCGGGGACGATGACGACGACTTTGGAGACCCAGTCGGTAGTGGACAGACGGGAGAGGAGCAGGGCGCCAGTACCACGGAAGAGTCCGAGGGCGGCGATGGCAGCACCGAGGATGCGTCGAGCGACGGATCCTCGTCACCTGCGGGATCATCGGTCGGTGGCGGTGGCGGCGGTAGGGTTCCAGCCGATATCCCTGACGGTAGTGACGACGACATCGTGGCGCGACAGCTTCGCGAGGCGGCGATGAGCGAGGAAGATCCCGAGCTTCGTGAGAAACTGTGGGACGAGTACCGCGAGTACAAGGCGGGTGGGAAGAAGAAAAATGACTGACCAGGGTAATCCAGGGTGAAACTGCAGAAGGGAATAGCCCAGCTGGCCCTGGCGGTCCTGGTGGTTACAGGCTGTGCCTCGACAGGCTCGTCGACAGCCGTGAGCACAGTGACACTGATTCAGGCTGGAAGTGAGATCCCGGAAGAGACTCTGCTGGACCTCACTGTCGAGGTCTTCGATGCGGGCCTGCTGGACGAGAGCGTGCCCGTGACCAAGGCCGAGAAACAGGGGGTCTTCCCGGAGGTACGGAAGGCCGAGGCGCGCTACATTCCCCATCAGCTCAAGCAGACATTGGAGTCGACTGGCAATTGGGGCGCGGTGCGAGTGATGCCGGCAGGCACTTCCAGCGCCGACGTGACCGTGAGCGGCGAGATCATCAAGTCCACGGGCAAGGACCTGGTGGTGGAGATCCTGGTACGGGACGCCGCCGGTCAGGTCTGGCTCGAGAAGCGCTACAAGCAGGAGGCCGATGTTCGGTCCTACTCCCCGGAGCAGGTCAAGAAACAGGATCCGTTCCACGCTCTCTATAGCGCCATCGCCAACGATCTGCTGGCCGCACGACAGAAGATGAAACAGGCGGAGCTGATGCGGTTGCGCAATATCGCCGATGTGCGTTTCGCTGCCGATCTGGCGCCAGTGGCTTTCGAGGACTATCTCAGCTTCGATCGCAAGGGGCGCTACCAGTTGGAGCACCTCCCAGCCGAGGACGATTCGATGATGCGTCGCATCACCGAGATTCGCGAGCGCGACTACATGTTCGTCGACACTCTCAACGAGTACTACGCTACTTTCTGTACCTCGATGCAGGATCCCTATGACAACTGGCGATCCTTCAGCTACGAGGAGCAGATGGCTCTGGAGAAGCTCCGCCGAGCTGCGCGCATGCAGAAGATCGTCGGTGCGCTGGCGATCTTCGGTGCCGTGATCGCCAATGTCGACAGCTCGATCGAGAGAGCGGCGCGCGACGCGGCCATCATCGGTGGCATGGCCGCCATTCGGAGTGGCATGGCCAAGTCGCAGGAGGCCAAGATCCATGTCGAGGCCCTACGCGAGCTGGGAAGCTCCCTGGATGTGGATGTCGCACCTCTCGTCGTCGAAGTCGAAGGCGAGACATTGCGGCTCAGCGGAACCATGGAAGGTCAGTTCGCTGAATGGCGGCAGATGCTGCGGAAGATCTACGCCGAGGAGACCGGACTTCCCGTGGACCCCAACGTCGAGGCAGGGACAGCTGCAGGGATTTCGGTAGAGAACTGAGTCCGGCGGTGCTCCGGCGTATGTCCCAACTCGAAAGCGGCAACACCCTCTGCTCCCGATTTCTCCTGATTCGTCCTCTGGGCCGAGGCGGCATGGGCGAGGTCTGGCTGGCCCGCGATGAGCGGCTCGATCAAGATGTGGTGGCCAAGATCGTGCCGGCCGATGCCTCCGCGACGACGATCGAGCTCTCGAGGCAGGAGTGTCGGAACGCCCGCCGCCTGTCGCATCCCAATATCGTTCGCGTCTTCGACTTTCATCTGTGTGACGGCGTCAGCTTCATCACCATGGAGCATGTCGAAGGGGACTCCATCGAGTCCCTTCGAGGCAGGTCGATCGGAGAGATCGTCCAGGTTCTCGTGTCCCTGGCAGAGGCCCTGCACCACGCGCATCAGGCTGGTGTGGTGCACCGCGACGTCAAGGCCAGCAACGTCCTCCTGGACAGCGCCGGCAAGCCGCGGTTGATGGACTTCGGTATTGCCGGGGTCTTGCAGCCCGGTGAGGGTGACCTGCTGCTGTCGGGGGGTGGGTCGAAATACAGCATGAGCCCACAACAGTTGGCCGGAGACCCTCCACAACCAGCCGACGATATCTATGGACTGGGAGCGCTGGCGTATCACCTCGTCACGGGTCAGCCGCCGTTCTGGCCCGACGCCGACGAGCAACGGATCCGGGGAGAGGAGCCAGCACCCATAGACATTCAGAGAGGTGGTTCACCGCGACTCCAAGCTCTGGTCGGCGCCATGTTGGCCAAGTCCACGGCCGACCGCCCGGCCGACATGGTGGCGGTCCGGAAGGCTCTGGAGGAGGTTGCGGCAGAGCTCTCGATCACCGAGACGCGCGCGCCCGAGGTCAGGCCTGCCGGGGTTCGGCTGACTCCGCCGCCGAAGATCGAGGCCCCTCGTCTCCGGGCCGGTCAGGATCCGGACGTCGCCTCGAAGAGCAGGCTGCCGCTGTGGATGACGGTTGGGGTCTTTGCGGTTCTCGGGGCACTCGTCGTGGGTGTCTTCATGCTCTTGCCCGGGTGGGTGCAGCGGCGAGGTGAGCGCGAGATCACGGCTGCCAGCGGCAGCATTCCGGTGATCGAGGCTCCGAAGGGCCAGACGAGCCAACCGGCACCGGTGAGTGAGCCGTCGGTGGAGTCCGAAGATCGACAGCATCTCGAGGTCCAGCCGGCATCGACAGCGCCACAGAGCGACCCCACGCGACCCGAAGAGCAGGTTGTGCAGCCACAGCTCGAAGCCATCGATGTCGAGGCACCAGCCAAGGTCGCACCGGGCTCGGATGGAGAGTTTCGTCGGCTCATGTCGGAGGGCCTGACAGCGCTGGCGGTCGGTGATGCCGCGAGAGCCAGGCAGGCCTTCCAGCGGGCGCTGGTCCTCTCACCAGGCTCCCCAGAAGCCATCGATGGCTCGAGTCGGGCCGAGGAGAGCCTTCGTTTGGCCGCCATCTCCGAGCATCGCGTACGCGCCGCGGAATCCGAGGGCAAGGAGAATTGGCAGGCAGCTCTCGAGGGATACGATTCGGTTCTCGCTTTGGACCCGACGATTCGCTTCGCCCTGGAGGGCAAGGCCAGGACAGAGGTCAGGGCCGAGCTCGCCAAGCATCTCCAGTTTTACATCGCTCATCCCGAGAGGCTGTCCACCGACGACGTACTGGAGAGCGCTCAGCAGCTTCTGGAACAGGCAGAGTCGACAGCGCCTTCGGGCCCGGTCCTGCGTCGCCAGATTGACAGTCTGGCCGAGCACATTGCCGTCGCGACGACGCCGATCCGAGTCGAGCTGATCTCCGACAATCTCACCGAAGTGACGGTCTACCGGCTCGGCCGCCTGGGAAGGTTCACCCAGCATGTCCTCGATCTGCGTCCAGGCAGCTACACGGTTGTCGGCAGTCGGGCGGGCTATCGGGACGTGCGGCAACGCCTCACGGTCTCCCCGGACCGCGATTCGAAGCCTCTCGTGGTGCGCTGCGAGGAGAAGATTTGAAGCCCCTTTTCGAGATCCGGGTGGCCGGAGCCAGGCGCCAGTTCGGGGCAGGGGACTTTCCCCTGACGGTCGGTGGCCCTGACGCCGACATCGAGTTTCCGGGTCGATCTGTCGCCGGTCCTCTCGCCCACCTGGGGCTCGCCGAGGGTGAGTTCTTCTTGCAGCCTACGCCTGGCAGCGAGGTGGTGTTCTGCAATGGCGGGCCTGTGACCACATCACAGTGGCTGCGTCACGGCGACGTCCTGCGCGTTGCCGACTCCGAGCTCACCTTTTCGTCGGACGGCAGTGGAGCCGTTCTCCAGATCGAACACCAGGACTCCGAGGACACGACCGAGCCGCCATCAGTGGTTGCCACGGTGGCACCTCCACGCCCTGAAGAAACAGGGGGTGGAAACCGGCAGATCATTCCCGTGGACTTCACGCCGGCTGCGCTCGAGGCAGGTCGCCGCAGGCGGAAAGCTCCGCGCCCGGTTGCCCTGGCTGTCTGGGTGCTGCTGGGTCTCCTGGCATTGGCCGCCTGGTTCCTCTTCTCAGCCAGGCCGGTGGAGATCCGGGTCGAGCCCTCCCCGGAGGTCCTGCAGGTGGAGGGTGGACTGGTGCGACTGAAGATCGCCGGGAGATTTCTCCTCCGCCCCGGTAGCTATACGGTGGTTGCGGAGCGCCCGGGCTATCGACCGCTGAGAAGCCCGATCGAGGTCACGAAGGCCAGTACTCAGCTCTTCGAGCTCGAGCTCGAGAGGCTGCCGGGCCTGTTGGTCGTGGAGCTGGCTGTCGAAGCCGCCGCCACGGTCTGGGTGGATGGGGACGAAAAAGGCGTCTGGCCACTCGATCCCATCGAGCTGACTCCGGGGGAGCACAACCTCCTGATCCAGGCAGAGGGCTACCGGGACTTCACGACCGGGATCGCTATCGAAGGTGGAGGTGCGAGGCAGACCCTCGAAGTCGAGCTGCAGCCACTGTGGGCCACTGTGACCCTCAGCAGCCAGCCGGTCGCCGCGACGGTGCGGATCGATGGAAAGATCGCAGGCCACACTCCGCTGACCACCGAGATTCTCGAAGGCGATCGGGTCGTGGAGATCAGCCTGGCAGGCTTCAAGTCGCACCGCAGCAGGATCCAGGTGAAGGCTGAAGAGAAGATCGAGCTGCCGACGGTGCGATTGCAGCCCAACGATGGAAACCTGGTGCTGAGCAGCGAGCCACCTGGCGCCACCGTGACCGTCGATGGGGAGTACAGTGGGCAGACGCCGCTTCAGGTTACCCTGGCGCCAGACCGGCGGCACGAAGTGAGCCTCTCGAAACTGGGTTACGAGACCCACACCGTCGAGCTGACGCTGGCATCGGGTGAGACCCGGCGAGAGGCCGTCGATCTGGCCGCGAGATTCGGCGAGGTCGAGATCGTCACGCGACCCGAGGGAGCCGAGCTCTTTGTCAACGGCGAGCTGCGCGGCTCTGCCAATCAGACCCTCCGGCTGCAGGCGATTCCACAGCAGATCGAGATCAGGAAGCAGGGTCACGTCACCCATGGCCAGACTGTGACCCCCCGGCCGGGCGTCTCGCAGACCCTGGAGGTCACACTGCAGACCGAGCAGGAGGCGAAGGCGGTGGCGATTCCGCCGGTGATCCAGGGACCGCAGGGCCAGGAGCTCAGACTCATCGAACCGGGTCGTTTCCGCCTGGGTGCATCTCGACGCGAGCCCGGCCGCCGGGCCAACGAGACCCTCCGCGAGGTCGAGCTCACCCGGGCTTTCTACATGGCGACTCGAGAGGTCTCCAACCGGCAGTTTCGGCAGTTCGCGGCGAAGCATCGCTCGGGTCGGGCGGGCAGGGCGAGTCTCGAGAACGATCATCATCCCGTCGTCAATGTCAGCTGGGAGGAGGCGGCCCGGTACTGCAACTGGCTGAGCGAGAAGGCCTCTCTCGAACCGGCCTATTCATTTCGCAATGGCAGGCTCGAGGGCGTCAGCCCGTTGAGCAACGGATTTCGACTCCCGACCGAGGCGGAATGGGCCTGGGCGGCACGATTCGCCGGCGGTGGCGGCTTGAAATACCCTTGGGGTGGGTCGCTGCCAGCCGCCCCCGGGTCG
>JAUVRX010000188.1 GCA_030597375.1 Acidobacteriota bacterium | reverse complement strand
TGGTGCTTCTCGTAGCCGGTCCCGCCCTCGGGCAGGAGGGTCCGCCTACCGCGCCGGTGCATGTGGGCTACGCTCTGGAGCAGGACATGGCCCCCTTTGTATGGGTGCCGGGGACCGTCGTGAGTCGCAACGCG
Organism: Acidobacteriota bacterium; assembly: GCA_030597375.1. Classification (GTDB taxonomy): domain Bacteria; phylum Acidobacteriota; class Thermoanaerobaculia; order Multivoradales; family JAHEKO01; genus JAUVRX01. Next base: position 5,502 of record JAUVRX010000188.1, on the reverse strand, counting down.
GCACCCATCGCTTCCCAGGTGGCCGGTCAGCTGACCTGGGTCGCGGAGGTCGGAGACCGTCTCGAGAAGGGGCAGGCCGTTGCGCGCATCGACGATGCGTCCCTGCATCTCCAGTTGAGAAACGACGCTGCCACCATCAAGCGTCTGGAGGCGCAATTGACCTATCTCGACCAGCAGGTGGAGCGCCTCGAGCGCCTCACCGAGCAGCAGGTCGTTCCGGCCAACGATCTGGAGGAGGCGCAGTCGCAACACCAGGCTGCCGAGCAGGAGTTGGTGCAAGCCAAGGTTGCCCGGGACCGGACGCTCTACGAGTTGGACCGCACCCAGGTGAAGGCTCCTTTCGCCGGTGAGATCGTGCGTCGCCTACAGCAGCCGGGGAGCTACAGCTCGGTGGGTGAGGAAGTGGTCCTCCTGGTCGATACGGTAGAGGTCGAAGTGCAGGCCCAGGCTCCCCTCTCCGTCGCTCCTCACCTCAGCGAGGGGATGGTGGTCACCGTCGAGGTAGAGGGTCGAGAGATGCAAGGCAAGCTGCGGCGGATCATCGCAGTGGGGGATCAGCGATCGCGCATGTTCGAGATTCGGGTGGCCCTGGGCAACGAACTTGCCATCGTCGGTACTGCGGTGCGAGTGGCCCTACCTACCAATCGGTCGCGGCGGGTCATCGCCGTACCTCGGGATGCCCTGATCCTTCGCAGCGAGGGAATCTATGTCTTCAAGGTGACCGAGGACGGCACGGCCGAGCGGGTGACGGTGGAAACGGGGATGGGCCACGACTCTCTCATCGAGGTGCGTGGCGACCTGGGCTCGGGTGACAAGGTGGTGGTGCGTGGTGGCGAGCGCCTGCGGCCCGGTCAGGCCGTGAGCATCGCCTCCGGGGGCGATGTCGCCGGCTCGCCTGCGGGTTAGGTTGCCGCTTCCAGCGCCTCGAGCACCTTGGCCGGGTGATCGGCGGCCTTGGGAACCCGGCGCCAGTGCTGCTTCACCTTGCCGTCGGGTCCGATCCAGACCGTGGATCGAATGACCCCCTGCACGGTCTTGCCGTACATCATCTTCTCTCCGAAGGCTCCGTACCTGGTCATCACCTTGCGGGCGGGATCCGACAGCAGGTCGAAGCTCAGGGAGTACTTGTCGATGAACTTCTGGTGGCTCTCGGGGCTGTCTGGAGAGACGCCCAGAATCACGGCATCGAGCGCCAGGATCTCCTTGTTGAAGTCCCGGAAGCCACAGGCCTCCTTGGTGCAGCCGGGCGTGTCGTCCTTCGGGTAGAAGTAGAGAATGACATCCCTGCCCCGGAAGTCCTTCAGCGAGATCTTCTCGCCATCCTGATTCTCCAGGGTAAATGCCGGAGCCGCCTTTCCTTCCTGGATTGCCATCGAGATCCTCCCATCGAGAGTTCGGTGACTGGATACCTACTTGTTTCGCGCGTGCCACGCCTCGAGGACCTGGGCTTCCAACTCGGGCGGGCAGCCTGCTTTGGGTTTCGCTCGTCGCTCCTCCGGTAGGGAGTTCCAGTACTCGACGGTGGCCACGGATGTGTCGGCTAGCGGCCGAAAGGTAAGACCCGCGGCCAGGGCGCGGTCGATGCTCGAAGTGCTGAACCCGGCATACTCATCGACCAGGGGCACCCACACCGTCATGTGCATCCACGCCTGGACCTCGTGCTGCTCGAGAAAATCGGCCTCGACCCAGGTGAAGGAGATCTCGTTGTCTACCGTAGCGCGGATTCCATGGAGCATGCCGGCAATGCTCATGGGCGAGCGCGGGCCGACACCGTTGAAGTCGCCGGTCGTGCCGTTCTCCACGAGTCGGATGTACCACTCGCCGAGATCCCGGCAGTCGATGAACTGGACGGGATCGGTGGGGTTGCCGGGTGCCATCACCTCTCCACCCTTGTAGATCCGCACGGGCCAGTAGGTGAACCGGTCGGAGTAATCTCCGGGACCGATGATCAGTCCAGGGCGAACCACGCAGCAACGATCAGAAAAAGCCTTGCGGGCTTCTTCCTCACAGCGTGCCTTCAGCGGCCCGTAGTTCTCACCGGTGATGTCCTTGGTGGTGAGCACCTCGGCTTCGTCCTCGGGTGAGATCTGTCCGAGTGGGGCGGTCTCGTCGGCACTGGGTGTCAGGGTGTCGGCGTAGGCGGAGATGGAAGAGGTGTAGAGATAGAAATCGGCCGCCTCGGCGAGCAGAGCAGTTGACTCGGTGACCCAACGAGGAATGGAAGCGGTGTTGTCGATCACCGCGTCCCACAGGCGACCGGCATCGACTTCGGCCTGGAGCGCTGAGAGGTCGTCGTTGCGGTCGCCCTCGAGCTTCTCCAGGTCTGGAAAGAGGTGGGTATTGGTCTTGCCACGATTGAAGAGAGTGACCTCGTGGCCCCGGGCGATCGCGTACTCGACCATCGGTGGACCGATGAGCCCGGTGCCGCCGAGAACCAGGATCTTCAGGGGCTTCGAAGCCTTGGCTGTTCCGGGCTTGTCGGCCTGGGCCCGCCTGGCCAGACCGAGGCCGACTGCGCCGCCCGCAAGGATGGACAACTGCACGAAATCTCTACGCGAGGGGATCATGGTAGCTCCTCTTTCTCGATGGCGTTCCGACTCTGCCTGCAGTGGGTATCCTGTCACCAAAGTCGGAGTTGGTCATCATAGGGGCGTCGGAAGCTGGAGGTCGACAACGCCGGGCCAGGGCCGTCCAGGCCATGTTTCTTGCAGGCCGAGTCGAAGAGGGCGCTCACCTGCTCGGAGAAGATCCCCTCACTGCCTCCATCGGTGGCGCAGGTCACAGCCCTGGTGTCGTGGAGGGGTTCATAATCGGGGGAGTCCAGTAGTCCCGATAGGAGGTACTTCCATGCGCTTCCAGGTCGTTGTTCATTACGCCGACGGTAGGCTCGTGAAGGGCTATGCGACCGATTTCTTCCCCAACAAGGAGACCTTCCACCTGGAGGAGGAGAGCTCGAGCGACACGAAAGAGATCAAGCTCTCCGAGCTCAAGGCGATGTTCTTCGTCAAGACGTTCGAGGGCGATCCGAAACATGAGGAGCGAAAGGACCTGGAGAGGGCCGGAATGGGTAAGCGAATCCAGGTCAAGTTCGAGGATGGTGAGGTGCTGATCGGCTACACCTCGGGCTATTCGCCAGATCGTCTGGGCTTTTTCGTCTTTCCGGCCGACCCGGACAGCAACAATGAGAAGGTCTTCGTGGTGACCGCCGCCACCGCGAATGTCTCCTTTTCGTAGTCGAGTCTCCCGGCCTCAGAAGGGATCTCCGGCCCGCTGTCGCACGTATACTCGGTGCGACAAAGGAGATCGAACATGCCCGGAAGCAAGACTCTCATGCTCGCCATGCTCTGTTGGGCGATGGCTGCCATCGCCCAGGCCGCCTCCGTCGAGGAGGCCCGACGGCTCTACCAGAAGGGCGAGCAACTCGCGGCCCAGGAGGAGCTTCTCGAGATTCTGGCCCTGGAGTCAGACGGGGCCGTCAGGGCCCAGGCCCTGGATCTTCTGGGAATGATCGCAGTGGACAAGGGCGACCTCGAGCTTGCTGCCGATGTCTGGGAGAAGCTGATCAGCGACTATCCGGATTCACCGCAGGCTACCGAGGCCCGGACCAAGCTGTCGCTGGCCACGGGTTTGAACGAGGTGCGGGCGGCAAAGCCTGCCGAGAGGGCCAGTGCTCCTGTGGAGACCGAGAGATCCGTGCCGGTGTCGCCGCCAGTGGTGGTGGAGGCACCGACTGATCAGGTGGTCTCGAAGCCTGCGGACGAGGCCGAGACTGCGGAACCCGTGACCCCGGCCGACCCAAAGCCGCGGCCCGCGCGGTCCGATCTCGTCCTGGTTGCAGGCCGCGGCAAGCCTCACGATGGCGCCCAGAGGGCGGCGGTGGTGGTCATCGAGCACCTGCAGTCGCGAGGAGTCGCAACCGAGTCCGCCACCAAGGGGGTGCCGGTGGTGGAGAAATCCGCTCTGGTGATACCGGCACTGCTGCGCCAGTTGGAGGACGAAGCTGGCCACAGCCTGCTGCTGGTCACCTCGAACTTCACAGGCGCCGAGAAGATCGTCGTCGAGTGCTATTCGCCCGAGGGGCTGTTGGTCTGGAAGAAGAAGGTCACTGGTGGCACGGGTTGGAAAGGCAGACCCTACTCCGCTACCGGAATGAATGAGACCCTGATCGAGCGCCTGCTCGAGAAGCTCGATGGGCAGGTCGGAGGACCCTGTCTTCCGGTGTCGGACTAGAGAGGCGATCGGGGTCAGGCTTCGTCGTCCGGCTCCAGAAACCCCTGCTCCCGCATCCAGTCGTCGCTGACGAACTTGGTCAGGTAGTTGCGGATCGAGTCCGGCAGGATCGTCAGCACCTTTTTCGCCTCGGGATAGAGCTTCACAGCCTCCAGGGTAGCCCAGATGGCGGAGCCGGAGCTTCCTCCGACCAACAGTCCTTCCTCTCGGATCAGGCGTCGAGCCATTCGGAAGCTGTCCCGGTCGTTGACGTAGATCCAGCGATCGACGAGCTCCCCGTCCAGGACCCCAGGGATGAAGTCGTAGCCGATACCCTCGACCTGGTAGGTGAAGACCTCTTCGCGCCCACCCAGGATGGAGCCCTCGGGATCGACGCCGATGATGAGGATCTCAGGGTTCTTCTCCTTCAGGTAGCGCGCCACCCCTGTGATGGTCCCTCCGGTGCCGGCGGTAATGACCACCATGTCCAAAGAGTCGCCGAAGTCCTCCCAGATCTCGGCCCCGGTACCGTAGTAATGAGCGTCGGGGTTGTCGGGGTTCTCGTATTGATCGGGGATCACCGAATCGGCGATCTCCTCGTTGAGACGCTTCGCCACCCCCAGGAGGCTCTCCGGATCGTCATGGGCCGCCTCCGTTGGAGTCCGGATGATCTCGGCTCCGAGGGCTTCCATGATGACCTGCTTCTCCTGGCTCATCTTCTCGGGCATGGTGATGATCAGCGGATAGCCCTTGACCGCGGCCGTCATGGCGAGCCCGGCGCCCGTGTTGCCACTAGTGGGCTCGATGAGCGTCGTGCCAGGTTTCACGCGCCCGGACTTTTCCAGGCCTTCGACCATACGGACCGCGATTCGATCCTTGACGGAGCCACCGGGACTCAGGAATTCACACTTGGCGAAGAGCTCGACTTCGAGGTCGGTACCGAAACGATGGAGCTTGACGACAGGCGTGTTGCCTACCACTTGCAGGATGTTGTCGTAGATCATGGGCAGCTTCCTCTCTACATCTATTGCTCTGGGGCTTCGGAGTATAGCGTCAGCAACGTGCCCGCCCTGTTGTAGGATCTGGAAGTCCGCGCGTTGCCTGGCGTTGCCGTCAGGCCGTTACCTTTGGGGGGAGTCCGATGAAACAGCTTATTCTAGCCGGCTTGATCTGTACCACCGTCATGGTCATTGCTTGCTCGGCGCCGCAGCAGGAGAGCTCGGTCGACGAGCTCCACGCCCTGTTCGATGAGGCGTGGGAGTTCCAGATGGAGGAGAGCCCCTTGTGGGCCAC
>JAUVRX010000045.1 GCA_030597375.1 Acidobacteriota bacterium | reverse complement strand
GTAGCGAGTGCGACAAAGGCAGCATGGGGCGAGTCGAGGAGGTCATCGACGCCTGGTTCGACGCTGGATCCATGCCCTTCGCTCAGCATCACTATCCCTTCGAGAACGCCGAACTGGTGGCCGACCGCTTGCAGTTTCCGGCCGATTTCATCGCCGAAGCGGTCGATCAGACCCGCGGCTGGTTCTACACCCTGCACGTCCTGGGAGCCCTTCTCTTCGATTCGGTGGCCTACAAGACCTGCATCGTTCTCGGCCACATCAACGACGAGCAGGGCCGCAAGATGTCGAAGCGGTTGGGCAACGTCACCGATCCCATGGAGGTCATCCCCGAAACCGGCGCCGACGCACTTCGCTGGTACTTCTGCATCAACAACCCGGAGGTCAACTCCCGCTTCTCGGCCCGGCTCGTCCGCGAGGCGGCACAGAGCTTTCTGCTGCCTCTGTGGAACGCTCTGTCCTTCTTTACGATCTACGCCAACCTGGACGAGTGGACCCCCGGCGCCGATTCCGTGCCATTCGAGCTACGCCCCGCCCTGGATCGTTGGATCCTCTTGAGGCTCGATCGACTTGTCGAGGACGTCACTCGGAATCTCGAGGCCTACCGTGTGCTGGACGCAGCACGTCTCATCGAGGAGTTCGTCGACGATCTGACCAATTGGTACATCCGACGGAGCCGGGATCGCTTCTGGGCGCCGGCAGAGGAAGGTGGGCAAAGCAAGGAAAGCGCCTATCAGACTCTCCACGAGGTTCTCGGCGTCCTCGCCCGCGTGATCGCACCCTTCACGCCCTTCGTGGCCGAAGTCCTGCATCGGCACCTGTTGCGCACCCAGGTCGGCTACAGCGTCGAGAGCGTCCACCTCGAGGAGTGGCCACAACCGGTGGCGGGGCGGGCAGACGAGAGGCTGGAGGCCAGCATGGCGGCCGTTCAGAGAATCGTTCGCCTGGGACACGCGGCTCGCAACTCACACAACCTCAAGACCCGCCAGCCGTTGGCATCGGTGACGCTGGTGACCACCGAGGCGGGTCTGCCCGAGTTGGTCGAGCCGCATCTGGATGTCCTGCGCGATGAGCTCAATGTCCGAGAGGTGCTGTGGGCCAGCGACCGCTCAGCCTATGTGCACCACGAGGTGCGCCCCAACTACCCCCGCTGTGGACCCAGGTTCGGCAAGCAGATGGCCGCTCTCAAGAAGGTACTGGAAACGGCCGACGGCGATGCACTGGCAGCAGAGCTGGAGGACCGGGGCCTGGTGACCCTCGAGCTCGAGGGCGAGACCCTGGAGCTTTCGCCCGATGAGGTCGAGGTGCGGATGGTGGAGCAGGAGGAGACCGCTTCGCAGGGTGATCGCGAGCTACTGGTGGTCCTGGATACCCACCTTTCCGAGGATCTCATCGCCGAGGGCTGGGCGCGTGAGATCATCCACAGAATCCAGACGGCTCGAAAAGAGGCTGATCTGGACTATGCAGACCGCATTCGTGTCCGGTACCGCGCCGAACCCGAGCTGGTGGCCGCCATCGAGCGCTTTCAGGAGTGGATCTGCCGGGAGACCCTGGCCCTGGGTCTGGACACAGCAGCCGAAGATTCCGACGACCTGGTGGCGAAGCCGATCGAAGAGATGGACTTCCGCTTCGCCATCCAAGAAACCGCGAGTTGAGCGACAAGGAGCCCTCGAGAATGAGTGGAATCTTCAAAGCGTACGATGTGCGGGGCCTCTACCCGACGGAGTTGAACGAGCAGATAGCCGGTGACGTCGGCCTCGCCTTCCGGTACCTGCTGGATGAAGAGGACCGCGCCCACGGCAACACCATCATCGTCAGCAGGGACATGCGTGTCCACAGCGAACCTCTATGCGAAGCACTCATCGACGGCCTGCTGCGCGGCGGCCTCGACGTCATGGATATCGGCCTCGCAACGACCCCGATGAACTACTTTGCGGTCGGTCACTTGAAAGCCGCCGGTGGTATCCAGGTCACGGCCAGTCACAATCCAGCCGAGTACAACGGCCTCAAGTTCAGCCACAGCGAGGCACGGCCGGTCTCGGGAGACCACGGCATCCCCCTTCTGGAAGCGAGAGTCCAGGCTCGGGATTTGCCCCCAGCCGATGACGCGGGAAACCGCACCCACGGAGACGTGTTCGCCAGTTACGGGGAGCGAGTGCTGTCGTTCCTCGATCCATCCGAGGGCAAGCGACTCAAGGTCGTCGTCGACGCCGCCAACGGCCTGGGGTCTCTCTATCGCCCGCTGCTGGAGCGAATGAACCTGGAGCTCGATCCCCTCTATTTCGAGCTCGATGGCAGCTTCCCGAACCACGAGGCCAATCCCTTGAAGCTCGAGAACCTGCGCGACCTGTCGGCCCGAGTCCGGGAAGTCGGGGCCGACCTCGGCGTCTCCTTCGACGGGGATGCCGACCGGGCGGCCTTTGTCGACGAGACCGGCATGCCCGTCGGCTGTGACCTTTCTACGGCTCTCATCGCCGGCGAGCTGCTCAAGCGGGAGCCCGGACAGCCCGTGCTCTACGACCTTCGGTCTTCTCGAGCGGTCGGTGAATACATCCTCGAGTGCGGCGGCATCCCGGCGCGAGAGCGGGTGGGGCACTCCTTCATGAAGGCAACCCTGCGGCGAGAAGACGGCATCTTCGGCGGCGAGTTGGCGGGGCACTACTACTTTCGGGACATGTACTACGCAGACTGTGCTCTGCTGGCAGTGGTAGAGGTGATCAATCTCCTGCGCAGAAAGGGCCGCAGCCTTTCCGAGCTGGTGGCTCCCATCGCGCGATACGCCAAGACGCCCGAGATCAACTTCGTGGTCGAAGACAAGCAGGCGAAGATTCAGGAGTTGGCCGAGCGCTTCGCCGATGGGCAGATCGACTACCTGGACGGGATCACGGTGCAGTACGAGGACTGGTGGTTCAACGTCCGCCCCTCCAACACCGAGCCCTATCTGCGACTGGTGATGGAGGCGGCCAACGAGCAGGAGCTGGCGCCGCGCCGCGAGGAGCTGATCGCCATGCTGGGCACGCCCACCAGCTAGCCGCAAGCAGTTCTCCAGCCCAGAACAGCAGACGCTACAGAAAAGCGCCCCCGATCCCATGGCCGGGGGCGCTCGATCTCTATCAAGCTCAGGCGCTCAGCTGCGACGGCCACCCAGAAAGCCGGCACGCATCAAGAAGTACAGCAACTGCATGATGCTCGCTGCCGCCGCTGCAACATACGTCATGGCGGCCGCGTTCAGGACCTTGTCCATCCCTTGCCGCTCCTGCGGCGAGACGATTCCGTATTCCACCGCCAGCTTCTTGGCCCGGTTCGAAGCGTCGAACTCGACCGGCAGCGTCACCAGTTGGAAAGCCAGCAGGCCACAGAAGAGGATCACACCGATCATGAAGAGCTGCGTCGAAGACAACATCAGACCGATCATCATGCCGTAGAAACCGAGCATCGAGCCCAGACCGGCCGGCTTGACGAGAATCGATCTCACCCACATCGCCTTGTAGGCCGTGGCATGTTGGATGGCATGTCCGGCTTCATGGCAGGCCACACCCACGGCAGCGATGGAGGGCTCACCGTAGACCGGCTCCGAAAGGGCCAGGGTCTTCTTTATCGGATTGTAGTGATCCGACAGCCTTCCCGGCACCCTCTTGATCTCTACGTCGTGGATGCCGGCCCGCTCCAGCATTACCTTCGCCGCCTGAGCACCGTTCATGCCGTTCGCGGTTCTCACCTTCGAGTACTTCTTGAAGGTCGATTTGGTCTTGAAGCTGGCCCACATGGACAACAGAATGGCAGGTCCCACGAAAATAAAGTACGTCGGGTCGAATACCATGGGCTCAATCCTCCTTTTCAGCGGGTCGAAACCGACCGCGAGAAAACATTATTTCAGATCCGGCCACTAGATTTTCGTGCCACTATCGGCCACCAGGAGGTCACACCCATGCAAGCCGACACATCCAGGCCCGTAGCCCTCGTAACCGGTGGGAGCCGTGGCATCGGTCGAGCCATCGTCGAAGCTCTTGCCATAGGGTAGCGAGAGGACCTTGAGGGTTGAGGCGGCCGGGCCCGGTCAGAGGATTCGCATGACTTCGTCGCCGTAGAGGAGCGGCGGGCTCGAGGGCTCGGGGGAGCCGCCGAGCGGCTCGAGGGTGACACTGACCGCCACGGTCCCACCAGGCATCGTTCCCGAGGTCAGCTCGATTCGTATCCCGGGCTGGGGCTCGAAAGTCCCGGCACTGACCTGAGCGCCTTCGTCTGTGGTGAACCAGAGTTGATAGTCGCGATCCTCGGGACTCGGCTCGAGTCCATCGATGCGCAGATACCAGCGCTGGTGGTCGGGCGCCACGAACAGGGTCGCTGTCAGAGGGGTACCTGCGAGGCGCTCCTCCAGCGGATGGAGGCGACAGACCTCCACCCCGGACGAGGACAGCACCGCCAACTTGGCCTGCGCCACCCCGAGCTCTTGCCTAAATCGAGCCAGCTCCGCAGATTGCAGATTCTCTTCTCTCAGATGATCGGAGAGCCGAGCTATCTCCACCTGCTGCCTTTCCACATGGAGGCGCTGCCATCCGGACAAACCCACGAGAGCGAAGACCAGACCGGCGGCCAGGGGCAGCGCCCAACTCCTCCATCCACCAGCGCCTTTCATTGGCAACACGGCGGCGACTTCACCCTCCGTGTCCACTCCATTCAGACGGGCCAGGAGCCTCTCCTTGGTAGCCGGAGAGGGTTCCATCGGAGCCAGCTCGAAGGGCAGCAGACCGACGACTTCGAGATAACTCCGCAGCAGGATCTCGCCGGCCTCGCCCTCCGACACCTCTGCCACACCTGGGCCGGGCATCGGGCTCTCGTTCAGACGATCCAGCAGATCGCCTGCCAGAGTGTCTTCCATTACAGCGAAACCCTCTTGAACCTGGTTCACAACAGGTCTCCGATCTCTTCCTGCAGAGCTTTCCTCATTTTCTTCATCGCCAGCAGGGTCCGAGTCTTTACCGTACCCAGGGGAATCCCCGTTTGCGAGGCAATCTCACTCTGTGTTCTGCCACCGTAAAAGGCCAGTTCCAACACCTGGCGCTGCTCGGCGGGAAGTCTTGCCATCTCCTGGCCGAGTCGTTGCCGTCGTTCCTGCAGTAGTACGTTCCCAACACCGGTCGGGGATGTATGCGAGCTCGGATTCTCTTGCTGAGCCGCAGTCACCGTTCGCATCTGGACCTGACGGCTCCTCAATCGGTCGATGGCCCGACTTCGGCCGATGAGCACCAACCAGGTGGAGACCGAAGACCTCTTGGGGTCGTAGCGGGCAGCCTGATTCCAGACCTGTAGGAAGGTCTCCTGCAGAATCTCCTCGGCATCCTGGGAATTGCCCAGGACGCGGTAGGCGAGAGCCGTCAGCATGCCTGAGTAGCGGTCGTAGAGCTCGGCCACCGCCTCCTGTCGCCGGTCCACGATGGCACGCATCAGCTCCTTGTCGTCGAGCTGTGTCGGGCTGTTGCTGCCAGCGTTGTGAGAAGTGATGGAGGGCTGCATCGCCGATCTCCAGCCTGTCGGTGGGTCCCGGTAGGATAGCATGCAGCCATGACAGTTCCGGCGCGACGATTGACCGTCATCGGGGGCGCTGTCTGTACCGACGATCAGCGTCACCTGGCGCTCGAAACCGGCCGAGAGGTCGCGCGCGCCGGCGCGATCCTGCTCTGCGGTGGACGGAGCGGGGTCATGGAGGCAGCCGCCGAGGGCGCTCGCTCGGAGGGTGGCGCTACGGTGGGAATCATGCCAGGGGTCGGCCCCGCCGACAGTCCTCCCAACCCCTACATCGACTTGCCCATCTACACTGGACTCGGACAGGCCCGCAACCAGGTCCTGGTGCTGTCGGGCGAGGCCGTGATCGGCATTGGGGGTAGTTGGGGAACGCTCACCGAGATCGGTCTGTCCATTCGCCACGGGATCCCGGTCGTCCTGCTGGAAAGCTGGGGACTCGAGCCTCCCGACAAGAAAGCCGAGCCGCTTCTCTACCGCGCATCGAACCCGGTCGAAGCTGTCGAAACAGCCTTGCGGGCTGCCAGTGAGGTCTCTCGAAGATGACCGAAACCGCCGCGAACGACAGGCCGAAGAAGTCTCGTGAGCCCGCCATTCGGGTGATGATGATGCCCAGGGACACCAATGCCCTGGGTACGATCTTCGGCGGCATCATCCTCTCCCACATCGATCAGGCAGGTGCTGTTGAAGCTCACCGCCACGCCCGGAACCGACTCGTAACCGTGGCCATGAGGGAAGTCGAGTTCCACGAACCGGTCTTCGTGGGTGACCTGGTGAGCTTCTATGCCGATACCCTTCGGCTCGGGAGCTCCTCCATCACGGTCAAGGTCGTGGTCGAGGCCGAGCGCCGCACCAGCGGTGGTCAGCAGGTCATGGTGACCCAGGCCGAAGTGGTCTACGTACAGGTCGACCAGGACAATCGGCCGTTGCCCCTGACCCACAATAAAACAAAGGCGACTCCATGACGGGGAGTCTCTCTCGGATCTATTCGGATTCGAACGGCTCGTAGCAATTGCGGCAGCGCGCTTCGTAGGCCTCGGTGTCGCCGACCTGCACCTGCTCTTGCCCCCCCGCGATGCGCTGACTGTAATGCGCCAGCCCACCGCAACAGACGCACACGGCGTGCACCTTGTCGACGAATTCGGCCAGAGCCAGAATCTCCGGCATGGGACCGAACGGCCTTCGCTGGTAGTCCTGATCGAGACCCGCAACGATCACCCGCACTCCGCGATCGGCCAACTGGCTGACCACCTCGACCAGGCCCGTATCGAAGAACTGGGCTTCATCGATGCCGATCACCTCGACGTCGGGCTCGACTCGGCCAAGCAACTCATCCGAATCGGCCACCGTGCAGGCATCCACAGTCCGGTTGTCTCGGGTCACCAAGACCTCCGATGCATGCCGCGAGTCCAGGAGGGGCTTGAATACCTGGATCTTCTGGCGAGCAATGAGGGCCCTGCGCAGACGGCGAACCAGTTCCTCGCTCTTGCCCGAGAACATGCCGCCTGTGACGGCTTCGAGGCGTCCGGCCCGCCCCTCGTGGATCTTCGCGTCTGAGGGCATGGCACCGCGAATGGTACCGCGCCCCGGTGGCCCTGTCATCCGCTGCTCATCACGGACGACAACTGCTAAGCTCCAGCCCCATGGAAACCGGCGAAAGGATCTTCACCTATGAGGAGGCGCTGGATACGTTTGCCGCGATCCGCGATCTGACGGATCGGGCGATCCATCAGATTCGGGCGCTCTACAACAGCGTCCAAAGCCGAGAGGAGATGGAACGGCGCCACAACGAGTTGGAAACCGCCACCTCCCAGGTCATCGAGGCCTGGACAGAAGAGGTGACCTCCATGGGCTGCCTGGTCAAAGGCCTGTGGCTGGTAGATTGGGACTGTGGAGACGGCTTCTACTGCTGGCGTTATCCGGAGGCTTCGATAGCACACTTCCACGACTACGACGATGGGTTCACCGGTCGCATACCCATCAACTGAGTCCAGTGCCCAGCGGTAGAAGATGCCGACTCCATGACCTTCCGAGGGAATTCTCACTGACCCCGCCCTGTTTTCAACCCTGACACGAACCCGGGTGCCGAAAAGACCGCCAACGAGCCCAGATACCCCTGTAGGAGCAATACCCATGGAAGACACGACCCAGGCCCCGATCTCCGAACACCACGGTACCGGCGATCAGAGCACCCTCACCCTCACAGACAAGGCCGTTCAGATGATCAAGATCACCCGTGAGCAGGAGGGAATCGAGGCCGGCTATGGGCTGAGGGTCGCTGTCAAAGGCGGTGGCTGCAGTGGAATGGAGTACGCCCTCGATTTCGAGCCTGAACCGAGGGAAAACGACTTCGTCATCGACTACGAAGGGCTGCAGGTCTACGTCGACGCCATCAGCGCCCGGTATCTACAGGGTACGCAGATCGACTACGTCCTGGGCACCACCGGAGCGGGCTTCAAGTTCAACAACCCCAACGCCATCGGCAGCTGCGGCTGCGGATCCTCGTTTTCCGTCTGACATGTCTCGACAGCTCTGCCGGACCTAGGAGCCCGCCAGAGGCAACCTCACGACTTCGGCACTGCCCCCACCTTCGACTTCCAGCCGGGTGCCCAACTCGGCCGCCCGGCGCTGCAGGATCGCCATACCCACGACCGAGCCCAGGCGAGCCGATCGGGTAGAACTGGTCAGGGTGCCAGCTTGCCGACCCTCGAGACCGAGGGCCGCACCCGGCTTCGGAACCTCATCTACGTCGAGGGTCAGTCCACACAAGACCTTACTGACCTGGCCCCTGTAATGGAGCCGGGCCACGACCTCCTGCCCCAGATAGCAGCCCTTGGTGTAGCTGACCGCTTCGTCCTGCCCCGTCTCCTGTGGCAGATTGGCCTCTCCGAAATCCTGTCCGAACCAGGGAATTCCGGCCTCGATACGCACTCGGTCTACAGCCTGGTAACCAACCAGTCTCGCCCCGAAGCCCTGGCCGACCTCGAGCAGGTGCCCGACAAGCTCCTCGGCCTGGGTGACTGAGGGCCAGAGGGTCAGGGCGGGTACGCCCCAACGACCGTCCGCGGAGACCAAGACCTCGCCAGCCTCCCCGACTACCGATCGGCGGACTTGCCATGGACTCTCCGGCAGCGAAACGGATTCGGAGAGGGCAGTCAGCAGGGGTCTGGCCCGGGGTCCGGCAAGCGTCAGGGGCATCAGGCCTGTCAGGGACTCGATCTCCACCCGGTCGATGACGATGAACCGGCTCAGGTGCTCCCCGACTCGGGGACCTCGGCCGGCGGGCAGCTCGAGCCAGATCGCATCCTCGAGCACCCTGATGGCGGTATCGGCCTGGATGTGGCCCTTTGCATCGAGGAGGAATCCGTAGGCTCCACCTCCAGGTTCGAGTCCTTCGAGCTCGCACGTGACCTTGCCATTCAAGAACGTCTTTCGATCCTCACCGCAGACCCGAAGATGGTCGGACCAATCACGAACCACGACGCCGACTCCATCTACCAGGGCCTTGTACTCGGATTCCACCGAGCCGAAATGTGCCGCGGTTTCGACGCCCTCTTCGAGACTCATGGGCCTGCCACCCAGGCTCCGGTGAAGAACGGAGTCGGCGTCGGAGACAGCTTGGTCAGTAGGGGAATCCGGCATGGCACGAGTCTACCAACCCGCTGGGTGGTCTCCTTTGCACTGGCTCGGTGGGTACAATGAGTCGATGTCCGCAATCGAGCCCTTCACCCTAAAGTTGCGCGACGGAAGAGAGCTCTTCGGCGTCGTCCACTCTGCGAAGCAATCCGGACCCAGACCGACGATCGTCGCCTGCCACGGATTCAAGGGCTTCATGGATTGGGGGTTCTTTCCCGTTCTGGCAGACCTACTGGCGGAGCGCGGTTTCACCGTCGTCCGTTTCAACTTCACGGGCTCTGGGATGAGGCCTGGTGATGTCCTCGTCACCGACACCGAGGCCTTCCGTCGAGCGACCTTCAGCCAGGACGTTAGCGACCTGGGAAGCGTTCTCGCAGCACTGGGAACCGAGATCGGAGACGGATTGATCGACGGCCAGAGGATCGGTCTCTTCGGCCACAGTCGCGGCGGCGGTATCGCCACCCTGGCAGCCGCCCATGAGACCTGGCGCAAGCGACTTCGGGCGCTCGTCACCTGGGCGGCGGTCAGCAGCTTCGAGCGCCTGACGCTGGAAGAAAAGGAGGTCTGTCTACGACGCGGGTACCTCACCGTGATCAATTCCCGTACGGGCCAGGAGTTGACCGTCGACGCCATGGTTCGGGAGGACCTGGAGAGATTCCGACGTCGCCTCGACCCATTGGCCGCGGCCGCGACCAGGCAGGCGCCCTGGTTGATCCTGCACGGCGACCAGGATGAGACCGTGCCTTTGGAAGAGGCGCACCTTCTCGCTTCCCAGGCGGCTGCACCCTGCGAGCTGAGGGTGGTCTCCGATGGCGACCATACCTTCGGCGTCAGGCACCCCTTCGGCGGCCCCACCCCGCAGTTGGTGGAGGCCCTCAACGCCACCCAGGAATGGTTTCGCAGACACCTCGGTTGACTCTCGAAGAGCTCAGGATCCGAAGACCGGATGGATCCGGCTCGCCTCACCCAGATCGGTCAGGACCCAATCGGCACCGGTTGCCTGAAGCTCTTCCTGGGGCGTGTATCCCGTCGCTACCGCCGCCACCCTCATTCCATGGGCCCGGGCGCAGGCGACGTCCAGCAGACTGTCACCCACGATGAGGGTCTCTCGAGGAGTGAAGCGACGACTCGAAGCTCGTGATGCTCTCTGCAGCGCCACCGGTGGCAAATGGGTGCGATCGGCCTGATCGTCGCCGAAGGCACCGAACGGAAAGAAGCGATTGAGGTCGAAGCAGGACAGCTTGCTCCGGGCTCCGCGCTCCCAGTTGCCCGTGAGAAGCCCCAAAGTGACGTCAGGAGCCTCCCCGAGTCTCGTCAGAACAGAGACCACATCGGGCAGAAGCTCCATGTCGGCCACCGTGAGCTCCTCTCTCAGCCTGCGGAGGTAGACCTCCTTGACATCGGGCAGAAGCTCGAGAATCTGGTCCTCGGGAACACCGGCGCCCGACATCAGCTCGGTGACGATCTGTGGATCCGTCTTGCCCGAAAAACTGTGACCGTCGATATCTCCGGCCTGGCCGTAGACGGTCGCAAGGGACTCTCCGAACCAGTAGCGCAGACGAGGTCCACCCTTGAGAAGGGTGCCGTCGATGTCGAAGAGAATCAGCCGGGGGCGAAATGGGTCCATGGGGGGCGCTCTGCGAGGTGGACACACCTGGAGGACTATTCACCAGGCTCTCGCCACGAGGGTGGTGCCTTGGTTGCGAGGAAAGTCGCGATGCCGTGTTTGCAGTCCTCGGTAAACCGGGCCTCCGTGTTGGCGACGGCTGCCCTCCGCAGCGCTTCATCCAGGGGCACTCCCATGACCTCCAGTAGAAGCCGCTTGGTGCGGGCGATGGACTCCGAGCTCGCTCGTTCCAGGATTCCGACCGCCAGCTGCTGCGCCGATTGGCGTAGCTCGCCCTCATCCACGACGCGGTTGACGAGGCCGATCTCGAGAGCGCGACGCGCCGTGACGAACTCCGGGTCGAGCAGCATCTCCCGAATGTCCGAGCCACGCAGGCGCAAAGGCAGATAGGTAGCCACCAGGGCGGCAACGAAGCCGAGGCGAACTTCGCTGTAGAGAAAGCGGGAGGTCTCAGTGGCCACCACGAAGTCGTGGGCCGTTGCCAGGCCGCAGCCACCTGCCACACAGGCGCCCTGAACCATGGCCACCGTCAGGGCCTCCTGCCTCAGCACCGATGCGAATAGGTCTCGTAGGCTCTCGGAGTCCTGTCGGTTTTCCTCGGCACCGGCACCCAGGAGGCTTCCGAGGTGAGACAGATCGGCGCCGGCAGAAAAGTGCTTGCCTGCCGCATCCAGAAGGACAGCGCGAATCCCCTTGGCGCGGAGATCGCTCCCATACAGCTCGGTCAAGCCTTCGACAAGGCTCGGCGAGAGGGCGTTGGCCCGGTCTGGATCGTTCAGCGTTACCCAGAGAAGATCCCCGTCCTGGGTCGTTTCGAGAAATTCATCACTCATGGTGTCGACACCGCTCCGCTGCCTCAGGTCTGCAGGACCCCGGTCTTGAACTCGTCGATCTGCGGATTCTGTGCGGTGCAGGCCAACGAACGCGCCACGATCTGGCGGGTCTCCATGGGATCGATGATGGCGTCCACCCAGAGTCGTGCGGCAGCAAAACGAGGGTCGGCCGCCTCATCGTAGCGCTCCTGGATCTTGGCCAGGAGCTCGTTCTTCTCCTCTTCCCAGACCGTGTCGCCACGCCCTTTGAGCTGGATCGCCAACAGGGTCTTGGCGGCCTGTTCTCCACCCATGACCGCAATGGCTGCCGATGGCCAGGCATAGAGAAATCTGGGGCCGTAGGCCTTGCCACACATGGCGTAGTTGCCGGCCCCGAAGGAGTTGCCGACGAAGAGGGTGATCTTGGGCACCACCGAGTTGGCGACGGCGTTGACCATCTTCGCACCGCTCTTGATGATTCCGCCCTGCTCGGCTCGGCTGCCTACCATGAAGCCGGTCACATCCTGCAGGAAGAGCAGCGGAATTCTCTTCTGGTTGCAAAGCTCGACGAATCGCGCCCCCTTGTCGGCCGAGTCCGCATAGAGGACACCGCCGATCTGCAGCTCCTTGTCCCGCTCGCCGGTTCCTGTCTTCCGGACCACGATGGATCGCTGGTTGGCCACGATGCCCACCGGCCAACCCTTGACCCAGGCCGTTCCGCAGATGAGGGTCTTGCCATACGTGGCCTTGTACTCGTCGAACTCGCTGCCATCCACGAGCCTGGCCAGGAGCTCGTGAGCGTCGTAGGGGCGCGAATGATCGTCGGGAACGATGCCGTAGATCTCCTCCGCCGGATAGAGAGGATCTCGCTCCTCCCGGCGTGCAAAGGGCGCCGTGTCACCCTTGGCCAACTGCTCGAACTGGCTGCGGATCTTGGCCAGGCAGCTTGCATCATCGGGGTGTCGATGATCCACCACTCCGGAGATGTCGCACTGCACCATCGCACCGCCCAACTCTTCGTTGCCGACTTCCTCACCGATGGCTGCCCTCACCAGATGGGGCCCGGCCAGGAAAATCGAGCCCTCTCCCTCGACGATGTGAGACTCGTCGCTCATGATGGGCAGATACGCCCCTCCCGCCACGCAGGGTCCCATGATGGCCGCCATCTGGAAGACGCCAGCGGCCGACAACCGGGCGTTGTTGAAGAAGGCCCGACCGAAGTGCTCCTTGTCGGGGAAGATCTCGTGCTGGAGCGGCAGGAAGACTCCGGCCGAGTCCACCAGGTAGACGATGGGTAGTCGGTTCTCGAGTGCGATCTCCTGGGCCCGCAGAACCTTCTTGCAGGTCATGGGAAACCAGGCCCCGGCTTTGACCGTCGCATCGTTGGACACGACCACCACATCCCGGCCATGGATCGTGCCGATTCCGGTAATCACACCGGCCGCCGGTGCTCCACCATACTCCTCATAGAGCCCATGGGCTGCCCACAGACCCAGCTCGAGGAATGCGGCCTCGGGATCGCACAACTTCGCGACTCGCTCGCGAGCCGACATCTTGCCCTTGGCCCGCTGCCGACTAAGGGCCTTTACCCCTCCACCCAGCTGGATCTCGGCCTCCTGGCTGCGGAGATCCTTGAGGGTATTCCGCCAATGCCTGAGTCGGCGCTGGAACTCGTCGTCCCGTGTGAGTCTGCTCTCCAGGATTGCCAATTCGACCTCCTTGCCGAGTCCGCCATTATAAGCCCGAACTCCATGTTCTTCGCCGTCCTCCATAAGACCGGGTGCTACCATTCCGGCTGTGAAGATCCACGTGCTTGCTTTCGCCAGCGCCGGTACCGCTGTTGGCGCCAGTGAAATCGACATCGACCTGCCGGACGGTAGCAGCCTGGAAATCCTGCGGCATGAACTTTCCGGGACCTATCCTGCGTTGGCGCCGATCTGGGATCGTATGGCGGTAGCCATCGATGGAGAGCTGGTTGGGCCTGATACACCTCTCCACGAAGGAGCCGAGGTCGCGCTCCTGCCGCCGGTGTCGGGCGGCCGTCCGAGCCGAGCTCAGCTAACGGACGATCCGATCGATATCCTCAGGTTGGTGGACGAAGCCATTCCACCAGACTGCGGCGCGGCGGTCTTGTTTGTGGGCACGGTTCGCGATCACCATCGTCACCGGAAGGTCGCGCGGATCACCTACGACGCCTACAGGCCCATGGCCGAAACTGTCCTGGAGCGAATTGCCAGTGAGCTGGAGACTGCCACTGAGGGTCTCAGAGTGCACATCGTCCATCGTCTCGGTACACTGATGGTTGGCGAAAGCAGCGTCGTGATCACTACGGCTGCCGCTCACCGCGCTGCTGCCTACGATGCCAGCCGGACGGCTCTGGAGCGACTCAAGCGCGAAGTCCCCATCTGGAAACGCGAATGGTATTCCGACGGCGAAGTCGTATGGCGAGAAGATGAGCCCCTCGGTTCAGAGCCTCCTGATCCTTGAGGTTCGACAGGCGCGGCACCTGGCAACGGACCTGTCTGGAACCGGAGCCAGATCTGGAAGCCCGCCTCCAGTCTCGGCCAAGCACGACCCAGATGCAGAGCCAGCAGATCCGGCGTGATGCTCTCCCCCTTGGAAACCGCCTCCAGAAAAGTGCGGAATCCTGCAGGTTCGGAGCCAACCGCATCACTCAGCAGATATCGAACCCAAAACGAGCTCAGCGCGTACAGTAGCGGCTCCGTCGGCGGCTCGTGGAACTCGTCTGATCCCATCTGCACCAATTCCCGGAGACTCGGCAGGCCAACGCTGTCGAGGGCTTCGACCAGCTTGCGAGCGGAGACCATCCCTCCGAAGCGTTGGACTACCCCGTCCGATGCCAGGCTGTAGCCACCTAGCTCTCCTGGCGTCAGACGACCGGAGTCGTCGATTCGCGATTCCGCCAGATCGTCCGCCAATCCCTCGCTCAACCAGGGTGGAAGGGCAGGTCCGAGAGCTCTCCGATTGATCAGGTGCGTCAACTCGTGCACCAGGATCGACGCCACCGCCTCACGAGGCAGATCCTCGGCGTGGAGGGCCACGTATCCACGGGCCGGTGCTGCATGTCCATCTTTGTCGGCCGGAATGGGCTCATCATCGGAAATGAACCCGCGGTAGGCGTGTCGGGATCTGAACAGGAAGATCGCCTCGGCAGGCTCACCGACCGGAGCCAGGCCAAATCGCTCTCGATAGGTCTCCTCCAGGTGATCGACCAGCTGGCCGCAGGGCTCAGACGTCGAGCCGCTCGGGGTGTCAGTGTAGAGAGTGTACGGTCCGCAGCGGACCTCACCTCCGCCCCCGGCCATGAGCGACCTGGCTCGCCGGACCCTCTGAGGAGCCGGCGGTACCGCTGCCAGGGGCAGGACGGGATCAGGCCGTTGCAGGCGCTCGGCGGATGGCTCCTCGTACCCCTCCAGCAAGACCCAGCCCTCCAGCGCCCGGCGATCTACAAAATGGCGGTAGATGTGAAACCAGTCACCGCGCCGTTGGACGACCGAGTAGTTGCCGAGCGCTTCGACCGTTGCCAGCACCTCGCTGTCGGGATATGGAGAGATCTGCACCCGCTTAC
>JAUVRX010000061.1 GCA_030597375.1 Acidobacteriota bacterium | reverse complement strand
TGTGTCGGCGCGCCTTGAGCTCGAACCCGATGCCTCGCTCATCCACCAACCGTGTAGGCATGACAGCCCACTGTGGAGATCGCCCGCCATCTCAGGCCGTCCTCGCTCGTCGCTCCTCAACAACCCGTAAGGTTGCCTCCGGTGCTCCTCCCTGCGGGTGGCCCGATCTGACGGACGCTTTCCACAATCTGCTCGCGGGGTCATGGATAATTCGGGTTGTAGATTTTTCGGATCGACCGCAACTACGATGAAGCGCTCTGTAAGAAGGTACCGTTGGCTAGGGGGGTTGGCCCTGCTGGCTCTAGCTCTCGTCGGCCACTGGTTCTACTCGTACGCGCCTCGAAGCCGTGCTGGAAGTATCAGGTCGGAGGATACGACAGCTCGAATCCTCATGAGCGCAGGCGATTTGCCGGTGCGCATCTGGATCCCCTATCCCCATCAGAACCTCGGAGCCCTGGAGCGCGCCCTGGGGGACCTGGCGGGCCTGTCAGAGGTCTCTTCGTACCTACTGGCTCAGGATCTGGCGTCTCTACCGTCCTTCGGCCCGTTCCGCCTGCCGCCATCTCGAGATCTGGTCGTTGCAGGGAGCTCCGACGGCAGCCGGGTCGTGGTGGCAGCCAGTGTCTTCCCGCTTGTTGCTCGACTCGCCAGGGTGGCCGGAAGGCTGGCCGACAATCCCTGGCTGGCAGGAGGGTCGGTCGAGCTGCAGGGCCGAGAGGTGCAAGTGGAGTGGCTGGAGGGGACGTGGTTGGCGACTCAGGGAGAGGTCTCTGCTCTCGAAGAGCAGCCGATACCGGATCTGGCACCGAGCCACGCTCTCATGAGGCTGGAACAGTCTCTTGGGCCCGTGCCGAAGGGCCTCTACCGGCTGGATATCGAGGCCGATGGCTGGCGGATCGTCAGTGTGGACTCCGAAGCGAGGCAGTCGGCTGAGTCTCGGCCTTCGGAGTCGCTTCCTCGGACGCTGGCACTCGTTGCGGCTTCGACCCGCTCGGAGTCGGGTGAGGATCAGGTCACCCGGGCCTTCGCCATGCTCTCCGGTGCCGAACGGGCGAATGAGCAGCTGACTCGCTCCGTGGTTGCCCAACGCGGACCAGGGGCTCGGTGGCGGCTTCCGGCGGAGCGGCTGCTGTCCGGACTTGGTTTCGATGTCGCTCAGGGTACCCACGATGGGTGGACATTGGCTGCCTACGATGAAGCTGCCCTGCGTGCGGTGACTGACGAGCTCGCCGCCATTTCGGGTTTGCTGGAATCAGTAGGGGGATCCCCCCTGCAGCTCGGCCTTTGGATGGACCTCGACGAAGCCCGTAGAGGGCTGGATGGCCTGGCTCGAGCTCTGGACGCGTTGCCATTGCCGGCCAGCGAGCAGATTCGCAGGTGGACGGTTGCCGCTAGAGCTCTTGCCGCTCTCGACGATTTCAGCTCCCTGACCCTGAGGATCACTGGTTCTCCCCCTGATCTCGAGTTGCGGGTCGGAAACCGTCATACTGATTGACAGAAGTAGCCGAATCCCGTAGCCTCACGCGTCGGCCCCGAGGGGGGCTCGAAGGGTTCGAACGGTGCGAATTCCTCTGGACAGGATAGGGGACGAGCCCTTTGCCTGGCATGAGCAGCTTGCCATCGATGCTGAATCCCTCGAGCGACCCGAGCTATTAGGGCTGGGTGACATCCTCTGGCAGGGGACCCTGAAACGCGAAGACGGAATCTTCCGCCTCGAAGGTCGTCTAGAGTATGAGCAGACGGTGAGTTGTAGTCGGTGCCTGGCGCCGATGGTTCTACCGGTTGACAGCGACATTCGGCTGCGAGTGATGGCTACTGTCCCCGCGCCGGTTGAAGGCGAGATCGAGTTGACGGAGGACGATCTCGATACGGTTTACGTTCAAGGTGAGGAGTTGGACACCCTGCAGCTCGTGCGAGAGCAGCTTCAGATGAACATACCCATGCGGAGCCTGTGCAATGAGAGTTGCCGGGGACTCTGTCCGACCTGTGGGGCGAATCGCAACCGCGAGTCCTGCGACTGTGAGGAGACCGAGGTGGATCCGCGATGGGGGGCGTTGAAGACCCTGCTGGACGAGTAGTCCCCAGCTGCAGAATGCGACATCCCACAACGAGGTTGAATGAATCATGGCAAATCCGAAACGTCGTCAATCCAAGGCCAGGCGTGACCGGCGGCGGGCCCAGGACGGTCTAGAGCGTCCTGCGACTTCCGTCTGTCAGAACTGTGGCGAGGTCAAGCTCCCGCACCGCGCCTGTCCCCATTGTGGGCACTACAAGGGTCGAGAGATCTTCGAGCCGAAGGAATCATTGTAGTCTCTGCTAAGATTTCCCCGCCTTAATCCACTTCAAGGCACGCTGGCCGAAGGCGCTTGGGCCTGATCGGTCGAGTGACGCCGAAGGCCGGTTTCGGTGGGAGCTAGAGCCAAAGAGCACAACATGCGAATTGCCGTCGATGCAATGGGCGGCGACTTCGCCCCCAGCGCAGTGGTTGCAGGGGCCTATCAGGCCGCCAAGGAGGATGGAACGGCTATTCTCCTGGTTGGTGATGGTCCGACCCTGGAAAAGCTCCTGGCCAAACAGGGCGAGCGCCAGCCGAAGATCGAGATCGTGCACGCCGAGGAGGTCGTCGGCATGGAGGAACCGCCGATCACTCCCTTGCGCAAGAAGAAGCGATCCTCCATTCGGATCTGCGGAGAGCTGGTCAAGGAGGGGCGGGCCCAGGCGATGGTAACGGCCGGCAACACCGGCGCGGCCCTGATTGTCGCCAAGACGGTGATTGGATCTATCAAGGGTGTCGACCGACCCGCCCTCGCGACTGTGTTCCCGAGCCCGCGCGGTGGAACCGTGGTGCTGGATGTCGGTGCGAACATCAACAGCAAGCCCGAGCACTTGAGGCAGTTCGCGGTCATGGGGCACTTCTACGCCCAGGAGATCCTGGGCACGACCGCACCCCGCGTCGGACTGATGTCCGTCGGCCAGGAGGAGAGTAAGGGCAGCGACCTGACGAAGGCCGTTTTCCGCGAGATGAAAGCCACCGGATTCAATTTCGTCGGCAACGTCGAGGGTCGCGACGTCTTCCGAGGATCGGTTGACGTGATCGTCTGTGATGGTTTCGTCGGCAATGTCCTCTTGAAGAGTGCCGAGTCGCTGGCCGGACTGATGTCTGGAATGATGAAAGAGGAGCTTGCGAAGTCCTGGCGGTCCCGATTGGGATATACCCTGGCGCGGCCGGCGCTCGAGAGCTTTCGTCGAAGAGTCGACTACAGGGAGTATGGGGCCGCACCACTCCTTGGGGTCGAGGCGGGCTGCTTAATCGGTCATGGTCGCTCCAACCCGAGAGCGATTCGAAATTCGATTCGTCGGGCAGTGGAATTCTGCGAAGCCGACCTTCACACCAAGATTCGGGATCGGGTCGTCGAGCTCCACAGTCAGGAGGCGCGTCTGCTGGAGACTCGACAGGAGGACAGGGTTCCCGCAAGCTAGCTCCTCGTCGAGCGGGCGCGCCGGCTCAGCACCGTCGCCACCATGGACGAGAACGATGCAATGACCACCTCCTCTGACAAGCGCGTCGCCTTCGTGTTCCCTGGTCAGGGCTCACAGTCCGTCGGCATGGGCAGAGCCTGGATCGACGGTCATCCCGAGATCGAGGCGGTGTTCGACCAAGCTGAGCGCACGCTTGGAGTGCCGATCAAGCGGCTCTGCTGGGAGGGTCCAGCGGAGGAGCTGGAGCTCACCGCCAACACACAGCCAGCGATTCTGACGACTTCGGTGGCGATCCTCGAAGCCATCAAGGATCTTGCCGTCGAGCCGGTGCTGATGGCCGGTCACAGCCTCGGCGAGTACTCGGCCCATGTGGCAGCCGGGAGTCTCTCCTTCGAGGAGGCGCTGCGCATCGTCCGCCGGCGGGGTGAGCTGATGCAGCAGGCAGTCCCGGTGGGTGAAGGGGCCATGGCAGCGATCCTGGGCCTCGAGGCTGACGAAGTGGCGGCGATCGCCGCCGAGGCCGCGGGCGACGAGGTCTGCACCGTAGCGAACTTCAATGCACCGACACAGACGGTGTTGGCGGGAGGGCGATCGGCGGTTGAAAGGGCGACCGTATTGGCCAAGGAGCGCGGTGCGCGCCGCGCCATGCTGTTGCCGGTTTCGGCACCCTTTCACTCTCCGTTGATGAGGCCGGCCAGGGAAGGCCTGAAAGCGGAGCTCGACACCGTGGACTTTCATGATCCGAAGGTACCGGTGGTGTGCAATATCGACGCCGTCCCGATCTCGAGTGGTGATGCAGCGCGCGATGCTCTCGTGCGCCAGGTGGACGGTCCAGTGCGCTGGGTGGAATCGATCCAGTGGATGGCAGAGCAGGGTAGCATCGACCTGTTTGTCGAAATTGGCCCTGGAACCGTGTTGACGGGGCTGATCCGTCGGATCGCACCCTCGGCGAAGGCCCTGAGTCTCGATCGGGCTTCTGGGGCGGAGAAACTCCTCGAATGGCTAGGTGAGACAGCATGAGTGGACTACGGCTGGAGGGTAGAACAGCCCTCGTGACCGGAGCTTCTCAGGGCATAGGCGAGGGCATTGTCCGGTTGCTGGGAGCTCATGGCGCCAGGGTGATAGCGGCGGCCCGCAGCGTCGACAAGCTGCAGTCGCTAGCCGATGAGCTGGCCGAAAAGGGAATAGAAGTCCATCCCCTGGAGCTCGACCTGGCGGCGCCCGATGCGGTGGCGAGTCGAATCAAGGGACTTCCTGAGCCCTTTTCCGAGGTGGATATTCTTGTCAACAACGCCGGGATTACCGCCGACGGTCTGCTGGCTCGAATGAGCCTGGAGGCCTGGGAGAAGGTTCTGCGTGTCAACCTCACTGGCGCCTTTGCCGTCACTCGTGCCGTGAGTCGTGGGATGATGCGACGACGTTGGGGGCGAATCATCTCCATCTCGTCCGTCGTCGGATTGATGGGCAATGCAGGTCAGGCCAATTATGCAGCCGCCAAGGCAGGCCTCGTCGGGTTCAGCAAATCGCTGGCTCGGGAATTGGCCGGGCGCGATATCACGGTCAATGTCGTCGCCCCGGGCTTCATCGAGACGGCCATGACGGACGCCCTTCCCGACCAGCATCGTGAGGAGTTGTTGGAAGTCATTCCCTTGAAGAGGCTGGGCTCGGTCGACGACGTGGCCTGGGCAGTCCTCTTCCTGGCCAGCGAGGAAGCAGCCTATGTCACCGGTCACGTGCTCAACGTTTCGGGTGGCCTATACCTCTGAGGCGAAGAATCTCTTAGAATCGCACGAATTCAACCAAGGCACAGGAGAGTTTGAACCATGTCGGTAAGTGAAAAAGTGAAGAGCATTATCGTGGAGCAGTTGGGTGTAGATGCAGGGGAGGTGACCGCCGAAGCCAGCTTCACAGAGGATCTGGGCGCCGATTCCCTGGACATCGTCGAGCTGGTGATGGCCTTCGAGGAAGAGTTCGACATCGAGATTCCTGACGAGGATGCCGAGAAGATCGGTCGCGTCCAGGAAGCCATCAGCTACATTGAGAAGCAACAAAGTTGATTGCGGCTGCAATGAGTGGAGACCTGCCGCGGAACGCGAACCGAATCTGGGTTCACGATGAAGGGTGATTTTCCTCGCCGTGTGGTCATAACGGGGGTGGGTCTCGTGTCGCCACTCGGGGTGGGGACCTCGGCCACCTGGCAGGGCCTCATCGAGGGCCGTAGCGGGGTCGGTCCCATCACTCGATTCGACGCCTCCGAGTACCCGAGTCGCATCGCTGGAGAGGTGTCGGACTTCGACCCCCTGAAGTACATCGACAAGAAGGACCTGAAGAAGAGCGATCGGTTCATCCAGTTGGCCCTGGCAGCGGCCGAGGGCGCCATGGACGACTCCGGGCTGCCGATCGAGGAGGCTACCGCCGACCGGGTTGGAGTCATCATCGGCTCGGGGATCGGTGGTCTACCGCTGATCGAGCGCACTCATCGGCGGCTTGTCGAGATGGGGCCGGGTCGGGTATCGCCGTTCTTCATCCCCGGTCTGATCGTCAATATGGCAGCGGGCCAGGTCTCCATCCGCTTCGGAGCGCGTGGTCCCAATTCCGCGCCCTGCACTGCGTGTACGTCGGGACTTCACGCCATCGGCGATGCCTACAGGGAGATTCAGTACGGTCATGCCGACGCCATGATCGCCGGCGGCACCGAAGGGGTGGTGACGCCTCTCAGCGTGGCGGGATTCTGTGCCATGCGGGCCCTGTCGACCCGCAATGAGGAGCCACAACGCGCCTCTCGCCCGTGGGACCGCGAGCGTGATGGTTTCGTCATCGGAGAGGGCTCCGGCATCGTCATCCTGGAGGAGTTGTCGCAGGCTCTGGCGAGACAGGCACCCATCTATGCCGAGATCGTCGGCTACGCCATGAGCGGCGATGCCTTCCACATATCAGCACCACAGCCCGAGGGCGTGGGCGCTGCCAACGTCATGCGAGCTGTCTTGGCTGACGCCGAGCTGGAACCGTCAGAGGTCGACTACATCAACGCCCATGGCACGTCGACTCAATTGGGAGATCTGGCCGAGGTCAAGGCCATCAAGGAGGTGTTCGGCGAACACGCCTACGAGCTGGCGGTCTCCTCGACCAAGTCCTGCACCGGCCATCTCCTCGGTGCTTCCGGCGGACTGGAGACGGGTGTTCTGGCGCTGGCCCTCGACCGCCAGATCCTGCCGCCCACCATCAATCTGGAACACCCGAGCGAAGACTGTGATCTGGACTTCGTTCCTGGGACAGCCAGACCGACGGAGTTCGACATCGGCCTGACGAACTCCTTCGGTTTCGGTGGTTCCAACGGAGCGCTGCTCCTCAAGCGGCACTCGGTCTGAGATTTCGCAGGAGTTGGGCAATTGAGCTCGACTGCCGTCCTCGTCGCCACCCTCACAGAGAAGCCGTCGGAGGAGGAGCTCGCCGCCCTCTCCGGGAGCGCGCAGATCCTGGAGGTGCGCGCCGACCTCATTGGCGAGGTCGATGCCGACTGGCTCCGAGATCGCTTTCGGGGCGAGCTGCTCTATACGCTGCGAAGTCGGGCGGAGGGAGGACGGTCCGACGCCTCTGTCGAGCGACGGCACCAGCGGCAGATTCAGGCGGCCTCCCGTTTCGATCTCGTGGACCTGGAGGTGGACCGGGATCTGGACGAGGAGGTTCTGACGAGCCTGTCACCCTCACGTCGTGTGATCTCGTGGCACGGTGGCCCCAGTGCCCTCAGCGAGCTGCAAAGCGTCTTCGCCAGGCAGAGCAAGGAGGAGGCCAGGTACTACAAACTGGTTCCGCAGGCCAGACAGCCAGGACAGGAGATGGCTCCCCTGGCACTCCTGCATTCATTGAAACGCGATGATGTCATCGCCTTCGCGACTGGAGCGGTCGGTACCTGGACCCGTCTGGTCGCACCCCGCCTGGGAGCCCCGGTGGTGTTCGGTTCCGCTTCCGAGAAGCCTGCTGCCCCTGGGCAGCTGAGCATTGTTCAGCTGATCGGCGACTACGGGTTGCCCGATCTGCCGGAGGTCGGCCGGCTCTTCGGGATCGTCGGCGCAGACGTGGCCGGGAGCCTTTCTCCTCGTCTGCACAACCATGCCTATCGCCGTCTCGGAATCGATGGTCTCTACCTGCCGTTTCATGTCGAGGCCTTTGGGGATTTCTGGTGGGAGGTCGTGGAAGGCGGCAGCTTCGCCGAGCTGGGAGTCGAGCTCCAGGGACTGAGCGTCACCTCACCGTTCAAGCGCGTGGCGGTGGCAGTTGGTGGCGCGGTCAGTCCGCTGGCGGAGTGGACCGGCTCAGCCAACACCCTCTTCCAACGAGAGGGGGTCTGGCAGGCAGATTCCACTGACGGAGAGGGTGTCTGCGAGCCCATTCGAGCCCGCGGTATAGACCTGACAGGCAAGTCGGTGGCGATCGTCGGCGCCGGAGGTGCCGGGCGAGCGGCTGCCGGGGCGCTCAGTGCAGAAGGGGCGGCGGTGACGATGGTCAATCGTGGGTCGGACAGAGGCCGAAAGGCTGCCGCCGATCTGCGGCTGCCCTTCTGCCCCCTGGACCAGTTCGATGCCTCGTCCTTCGACTGTCTGGTGAACGCCACTCCGCTGGGCCGGCAAGCCGGTGACGAGCTGCCGTTCGAGCCCGACAGTCTCGGTCGGTCAGCCATCGTTGTGGACCTGGTCTATCTTCGCGCCGGCCCGACAGAGCTCGTACGAACGACCCGCGCTTCGGGTAGAACCGCGATCGATGGCAGGGAGGTGCTCCTCTACCAGGCAATTCCACAATTCAGGCTCATGACAGGCCGCGACATGCAAGAGGCGGAGAGTCGGCAGCTCCTCGGCCTCGAGTCCATCGATTAGCAGAGGCGGGATCGCCATGCCCTCCGGCCAAGCCGACCGCCAAAGAGTCCGACCCCATTCGCGAGAATTCCTGGCTGACAGTCTGACGCCTCTGGAGGTCTATCGCAGGCTCGCCAATCTGTCGCCAACCCGATTCCTGTTGGAGAGCGTCACGGGCGGTGAGGTGGTCTCCCGTTACAGTTTTCTGGGAGCCCGACCGCAGGCTGTCTACCGGCTGTCGGAAGACAGGCTGGAAGTGGAGGTGGATGGCGACAGCCGCCGGATCGCGGGAGACCCCATCGAAGCCCTGTCGCGCGAGATCAGTCGATTCTCGTCCGAAGATCCGCCATTCCCATTCGCGGGAGGATTCGTCGGGTACTTCGGTTACGACCTGATTCGACAGCGCGAGGTTCTCCCATCTCGCCCGCCCGACCGGATGAATCTGCCGGTCGCTCTTGTGGCCAGGTTCGATGCTGTCGTGGTCTTCGACCATGTTCGGCAGCGTGTCGTGGCGGTCTCCAACGAAGTGGATGGGCAGGTGAGTCGTCGGCAGGCCTTGCAGCGGCTCGACGAGCTGGCCGAGGTCTTGACAACCCCTGGCGAAGGTACGGCCGTGGAGGTGCCGACAGCCACCGGCGAGCCGCTCGAGGCGACGCCCTCCATCGGCGGTAGACGATTCCGAGAGTGCGTCGAGCGGGCGAAGGAGCTCATCGAACGGGGCGATCTGTTCCAGGTTGTCCTTGCCAGACGGTGGAGCATGGAGCGGGTTGCAGAGCCTCTTGCCCTGTACCGGTCGTTGCGCATGGTCAACCCGAGTCCCTACATGGTTCTGCTCGAGGCGCCCGAGGTCGCCATCGTCGGCGCCTCGCCAGAGATGCTGCTTCGCAAGACCGGTGGCCGGATTGAAACGCGACCGATCGCCGGTACGCGACATCGCTCTCCGGAGCCAGCCGAAGACCAGCGCTTGGCCGAGGAGCTGCTGGCCGACGCCAAGGAGCGTGCCGAGCACCTCATGTTGGTGGATCTCGGCCGCAACGATATCGGCCGCGTGGCGGTAGGTGGCAGCGTCGAAGTCACCAGTTTCATGGAGGTCGAGCGCTACAGTCACGTCATGCACATCGTCTCCAGCGTCGGAGGGTTACTGAAGGCCGGCTGTAGTCCGTTGGAGGCCCTGGTGGCCTGCTTTCCCGCCGGCACCGTCTCGGGAGCCCCCAAGATCCGGGCCATGGAGATCATCGACGCGCTGGAGCCGGCAGCTCGTGGCCCGTATGCCGGCGCCGTCGGCTACTTCTCCTACAGCGGCGACATGGATACCTGCATCACCATTCGCACGCTGGTGGTGCGGCCTGACGAGATCTCCTTCACTGCCGGTGCTGGTATCGTGGCGGACTCGGATCCGGAGGCGGAAGTGCGCGAGACCGAGAACAAGGCGGCGGCCATGCGAGCGGCGGTGGAGCTCGCTGTCGCTTTTGGCTCCAGGTTAGACCGCAGACGGAGGACTCCATGATTCTGGTTGTGGACAACTACGATTCCTTCACCTACAACCTGGTCCAACTGTTATGGAGCCGGGAGATCGAGGTGACGGTTTTGCGCAATGATGCGGAGAGCGCCGCCGAAATGCTGGCTCGCCAGCCGCGTGGGATCATCCTGTCGCCAGGACCTGGACGACCCGAAGAGGCGGGAGTCTGTCTGGATCTGATCGATCTCCGGCCGCCGGTTCCGATCCTCGGTGTCTGTCTCGGCCATCAGGTCCTTGGGACTGCCTTCGGCGGCAGGGTAGAGCGGGCGCCGAAGCTGATGCATGGCAAGACTTCACCCGTCCACCATCTCGGCAAGGGGATTTTTTCAGGCCTGCCCAATCCGTTCGAGGCCACGCGCTACCACAGCCTGGAGGTCGTAGAGACCGGCTTGCCGGCCGAGTTGGAGCCGCTGGCATGGAGTGCCGACGAGAAGACCCTGATGGGTATGCGGCATCGCGAGCACCCCTACTGGGGAGTCCAGTTCCATCCGGAGTCCATCCTGACGACCGACGGTCCTCGACTCGTGGCCAATTTCCTGACCCTCTGTGAGAGCCCGGACGCGCTGAAGGCGGCACATGAGTGAGATCGACCTGCAGCCCTCCGACGCACTGGCGAGCATCCTTTCCGGCCAGGGGCTGACACAAGAACAGACCGAGAAGCTCTTCGGGCGGCTCATGGACGGAGAGCTGGACGATTCCGTCAAGGCGGCTCTACTGGTCGCACTGGCCGCCAAGGGCGAGAGCGCCGAAGAGATCGCGGGCGCGGCGATCGCCATGCGTGGCCGGGTCGTTCCTGTGCACTGCCAAAGGAAGGGCCTGGTGGACACCTGCGGCACGGGCGGCGACCGCCGCGGGACCTTCAACATCTCGACTGCCGCCGCCCTGGTGGCCGCGGCCGCCGGCGCGCCCATCGCCAAGCACGGCAATCGATCGGTCTCGAGCCAATCGGGCAGTGCCGATGTGCTCGGCGCCCTCGGGGTGAGGATCGAGATGAGCCCCACCCGGGCAGGTCGAGCCCTCGACGAGATCGGTCTGGCATTTCTCTTCGCCCCGAGTTTTCACCCGGCCATGCGGGAGGTGATGCCGGTGCGGCGCAGTCTGGGCATCCGGACGATCTTCAACCTGCTCGGCCCCTTGACCAATCCCGCCGGTGCTCGGCGTCAGGTGTTGGGGGTCTATTCGCCGGAGCTCGTCACCCTGATGGCGCGTGTCTTGGCCAGGCTGGGATGCGAGCACGCCCTGGTGATTCACGGTGAGGATGGCCTGGATGAGTTGACCACGACGGCCGCTACCCGGGTTGCCGAAGTGCGAGGTCCCAACATCGAGACCTATCGGCTGACGCCCGAGTCCCTGGGGCTATCCCGGGTGGAGATGTCGGCTCTCGCCGGAGGTGACCCCGATTTCAATGCGGAGAGGATGCAGGCCGTGCTGCAAGGCGAGCCGGGCCCCCTGGCCGAGATCACTGCTCTCAACGCAGCGGCGGCTCTCTATGTGGGGGGACAGGTCGGAGACCTCGGAGAGGGTCTCGAGAGAGCGAGGGGTGTCCTGGCCCGTGGTGAAGGGATGGCCAAGCTCGAAGAGCTACGGGTGTTCTCGGCCCAGTCAGGGGGGCAGGAGCCGTGAGTCCGCTGGCGGCTATCCTGAGCCAGATCGTCGACAATCGTCGTCTGAAGGTCGAGGCCCAGGTCGGTCCCGCGACAGGAGACCTGATTGGGGCCCAGGTCGGAGCCAACCTTTTGGTGGAGAACGAGTTCTCGGCCTCATTGAAGCGCCACCGGGGGCGTGCCTTGATTGCCGAAGTCAAGATGGGGTCGCCCCGCATCGGCTCCTTGAAGGGCCGAGTCGATCCGCTGGAGCAGGTACGGGTCTATGCTCGAGAGGGGGCGGCGGCTTTGTCCGTCGTGGTAGAGCCGGATTTTTTCTTCGGCAGCTACGAACTGTTGGTGGAGTGTCGTCGCCAGAGCGGCCTGCCGACCCTGGCCAAGGACTTTGTCGTCCATCCGGTGCAGTTGGAGTGGGCCCGAGAGGCGGGAGCAGATGCCGTTCTTCTGATAGCAGCCCTGTTTTCCGACGCCGAGTTGACCGCATATGCCCACCACGCCCGCAGTCTCGGGCTGGTACCTCTGATTGAAACCCATGATGCTGCCGATGTGGAGAAACTGTCGCAGTCAGCCTGGGAGATCGTTGGTGTCAACAACCGCGACCTCGAGACTTTCAAGGTGGATCTGGACCACTCGATGGACCTGGTGGGCGGCCTGCCAGCGGACGCTTTGAAGGTGTCCGAGAGCGGCATCGCGATCGCCGCCGATATCGATCGTCTGGAAAAGGCGGGTTTCGACGCCTTCCTCGTCGGTGAGTCGCTTCTGCTAGCAGACGATCCGGGTGCAAAGCTGCGAGAATTGACGGCCAGGAGCCCGTGGTAGCAGTATGGGTAGGACTCGAATCAAGATCTGCGGCGTGACCCG
>JAUVRX010000091.1 GCA_030597375.1 Acidobacteriota bacterium | reverse complement strand
GCCCCACCGCCGGGCCTGCCTGGAGATCTGTCAGCCGGACATGGAGGTCGCCACGGATGAGTGAGCCCCTTCAGGCTCGGGTCGTGGTTGTGGGTGCGGGTCCCGCAGGCATCGCGGCTGCCACCGTGGCCGCCGGGGCGGGGAGCAGCGTTCTGCTCCTGGACGAGGCATCGGCTCCGGGTGGTCAGATCTGGCGTTCGGGATCTCGCGGCCGGCAGCCGGCCACTGCCCGTCGATGGATCGATCGTCTGGGCCGATCTGGAGCTCGGGTGGTTTCCGAAGCTACGGTGATCGACGCAGAATTCCCACCATGCCTCTACGCGGATCAGAGGGGGAGACACCTCGAGGTCCGGGGCGATCGGGTGATTTTGGCCACCGGATCGAGGGAGCTTTTCCTCCCCTTTCCTGGTTGGACTCTGCCCGGAGTCCTGGGTGTCGGCGGCGCCCAGGCCCTCTCCAAGACCGGCGTCAGCTTCCGCGACCGCCGAGTCGTCATCGCCGGCTCGGGCCCCCTTCTCCTGCCGGTGGCGGCGGCACTGGCCCGGGACGGCGCTCTCCTGGTCACGGTTGCCGAGCAGGCACCTCGCAGCTCGGTCATGGCGTTCGCCCTGGGCTTGTGGAGGCAGCCCTCGAAGCTCCTGGAGGCCGGGCGGCTGCGGGTCGCTTTTGCGAGCTGCCGCTACCGAAT
Organism: Acidobacteriota bacterium; assembly: GCA_030597375.1. Taxonomy (GTDB): domain Bacteria; phylum Acidobacteriota; class Thermoanaerobaculia; order Multivoradales; family JAHEKO01; genus JAUVRX01. Next base: position 8,666 of record JAUVRX010000091.1, on the reverse strand, counting down.
GGGCGTTTGGGTGGAGAAGGCTCTGGGAGACGGGTTGCTCTCGTCCGTCACCCTCACCGATGGCTCGAAGTCGTGGACTGAAACCTGTGACATCCTCTGCAGCTCCTACGGCCTGGTACCCAACGTAGAGCTCGCTCGGTGGCTCGGGTGCTCGATGCAGGGCGGCATGGTGGAGGTGGATGACGATCAGGCCACCAGTGTGGATTCCGTCTTCTGCGCCGGAGAGCCGACCGGAATCGGTGGGTCCGATCTGGCTCTTGTCGAGGGGCAGATCGCCGGTCTGGTCGCAGCCGGGGCGGGGTCGGAGAGCGAAGTCCTGAAGCGGCAGCGCGCGGCTCTGCGGCGGATCGCTTCGCGCATGGAGGAGAGCTTTCGACCCCGAAAAGAGCTCTTGCGGAGGATGGAAGGCGCAACCACCATCTGTCGATGCGAGGATGTAACGTGGGATCGACTCGACGCCGTGACGAGCTTTCGACAGGCGAAACTCTACACACGCGTTGGGATGGGAGCCTGTCAGGGTAGGGTCTGCGGTGCCGCTCTGCAGTTGCTCAAGGGATGGCAGGCCGACAAGGTGCGTTCACCGCTAAAGCCCTGCCGCGTCGGAGAGTTGCTGGCCGGGGAATCTTCCAGCGAGGCCATTTGAATGCGGAGGAGATGGGACATGACGGATTGGCAACCTCCAGACGAGTGGCTGCGGATCACCACCATCGACAGCCACACAGGTGGGGAGCCCTTTCGTGTTGTCACCGGCGGCTTTCCGGAGCTCGAGGGCGACACCATCCTGGAGCGACGGCGTGATGCCATGCAGAACTGGGACCCTTTGAGGAAGGCCCTGATGTGGGAGCCGCGCGGGCATGCCGACATGTACGGCTGCCTGGTGACTCCCCCGGTCTCACCCGAAGCCGATTTCGGCATCCTCTTCATGCACAACGAGGGCTTCAGCACCATGTGTGGTCATGGCGTCATCGCGATGGCCACGGTCGCGGTCGAGACCGGGATGTTGCCCGCGACCGAGCCCGAGACCCTGGTCCGCATGGATACCCCGGCAGGATTGGTCTCGGCCTGGGCCAGCCTGAGCGAGGGTAGAGTGGGCTCCGTGAGATTTCACAACGTCCCCGCCTTCGTGGTGGATCTGGATCTCGATGTCGAGGTACCCGGCATCGGCCGAGTGCGATACGACCTGGCCTTCGGCGGCGCCTTCTACGCCTATGTTCAGGCCGACGAGGTCGGAGTCGGTTGCGGTCCCGGGGGCTCTCGCAAGCTCATGGAACCCGGCACCGCCATCAAGCGGGCGGTGATGGCCTCAGCCGCCATCGAGCACCCATCTGAAGAGGACCTGGGTTTTCTCTATGGCGTCATCTTCATCGGCGAGCCATCGGACCCCGGGAGCCACAGCCGCAATGTGTGTGTCTTCGCCGATGGTGAGGTGGATCGCTCGCCGACGGGTACCGGTGTCAGCGGCAGGCTGGCCATCCACCATGCCCGGGGCGAGGTGGAGGTCGGAGAGCCGATCGTCATCGAGAGCATCCTGGGCAGTCGATTCACGGGTCGGGTGGTCCGGTCCACCACATTCGGGCCCTACCCGGCGGTGGTTCCCGAAGTCGAAGGGTCGGCTTTCATCACCGGCAGGCATGAGTTCTTTCTCGATCCCCGAGACGAGATCGGCAAGGGGTTTCTACTCGGGTAGATCGCGGCGGTCTCGCCATGCAGCACGTCCTACAGAGCTATCCCAGTTACCTGGTGCCGATCCTCGAGACGGCGCTGTTCTGCGTCGGGCTGGTGATGATCTTCCTCTGGCCGGACCGATCCAAGCAACTGGTGGACAGGTTGTTGGCAGGTCTATCCGGAAGGGTGATGACGACAGGCCGGGCGCTGCTCGTTGTGGGCCTTCTGGCCGGTCTCGGCAACGCGGCCCTGACCCTGATTCAAGGGCCTCCCATTGCGGTCGTCAGTGACGAGTGGAGCTACTTGCTGGCCACAGACACCTTCGCCTCGGGTCGGGTGACCAATCCACCGAGTCCGCACCGGGCCCTGGTGGGGGAGAACACCTTGGGGACCCCCACCTACCAGTCGAAGTATCCGCCGGCACAGGGCTTGATTCTCGCTCTGGGCCAGCGCCTCGGGGGCCACCCTGTGGTCGGGCTGTGGCTGAGCGCGGCTCTGCTCGCGGCAGCGGTCACCTGGTGTCTTCAGGCGTGGGTGGGACCGCAGTGGGCGCTTCTGGGAGGTCTCCTGATTGCGCTCCGACTGGGTATCGGGTCGTACTGGAACCAGAGCTATTGGGGGGGCTCCGTGGCGGCGATCGGTGGAGCTCTCGTCTATGGTGCCGTGCGGCGACTGACAGTCATGGACAAGCCGCGCCTTCGTGACTCGCTGCTCCTTGCCCTGGGGCTCGCGGTGCTCGCCAACAGTCGTCCCTTCGAGGGGGTGCTCGTCTCCCTGCCGGCCGCCTGGATGCTGTTGCGATGGTTCATGGGTCTGGCCGCTTCGGAGCGGCGACTCGCTACTGTGAGGGTCGCCTTGCCGGTTGCCGCGTTGCTCGTGGTCACAGTCATGGGCATCGGCTACTACAACTGGCGGGTCACCGGTGACCCGCTGAAGGTGCCACACCTGCATTACAAGGAGCTCTACGAGCGCCCCAGCGAATTCGTCTGGGAGCGGCAGCCCGGTGCCATGAGTCAACATGTGATCGTCGAGCGAACGGCGGATGGCGAAGAGCCGAGTTGGTGGAGCGTCGGTCTACGCAACGGCTGGCACAGAATCTGGCTGGTGCTCTTTCTCTTTCTGAGTCCGGCATTGGCGGTACCGCTCGTGTTTGGCCTCGGCGTGTTGAGGGACAGGTCCCTCCGCCCTCTCGCTCTGGCCTGCGTGCTGGTTTTGTTCGGCCACTTCGCATCGGATCAGTTCTATCCCCACTACTCGGCGCCACTGACCGCGCCGCTCTGGATCCTGGCCGTGGTTGTGCTTGCCGGTGCCTATGATTGGCGCTGGCGGCAGCGTCCGGTGGGCGCCGGCCTCAGCCTCGTGGCGATCGGTCTCGTGGTGATCTCATTGCTGGTTCAGGTGCCGGCCTTCCGGCCCGATGCCGACGCACCGATACGAAAACGATTGGAGTTTCAGCAGGACCTGGAAGACAGGCCTGGTCGCCATCTGGTCCTGGGTCCCAGGAGCGTCGTCTACAACTACAACCCTGCCGACCTTCGGGGCGCCAAGGTGCTTTGGGCGGCGGACATGGGAGCCGAGGAGAACGCCCGCCTGCTCGAGCTCTTCCCGGACTACGAACGGTGGTGGATGGAGGTCTACGGAAGGTCGGTCGAGCTGCGGCCCCTCGCGGATGAGTGATTCCTGAAAGGCCCTTTCAGGTTTATTCCCAGATGATCTCCTGCAGCCCGTCGACGAACTCCTGCGCCTCGGCGGGCATGAAGGGGACTTCGTGCTCGAAGAGGATGGCTCCAGGCCAGACGTAGTTGCCGTAGTACTTCCGAATCGCCTTCGGACTCATGGCCAGGCGCATGCCCTCGAAGGAAGCACCGGCAAACAATCCACTGGCCTGAGAGTAGATGTAGATGTCCTGGGTCAGATCCTTGGCCGAGGTGACTCCGGCTGAGTCGCTATAGGATCCAGCAGCGACCCTGAGATCTCCCCCGAGCACCAACTTCGGCTCCAGAAGGGCTTTCGCAGCCTTGTCGGTGACGAAGAACATCATGATATCGCTGGCCTGATAGCCGAGCTGAAGCCCGAAGCTTCCGGCGCTGAGCTTCAGGAAAGCGGGAGGACTCCAGAGGCCCTCTTCGTTGCGACAGCTGATGACGCCCGATCCATGGCGGCCGCCGAAACCGATGGCCGCCTCTTTGAGGCTCGGTAGGATGGCGACGCACTTCGTGTCCTCGAGCATCGCTGGCGGCAGTTTCTCGACCGGATTCTGGAGGACCTCTTCATAGACCCACCGAGACTGCCTCACCTTGCTCTCCTGCTTCTGGCCAGCCTGGGCAGGTTGTGCCAGCAGGCCGAGGGCCAGCACGGAAATGAGAGCCAGGTGTAGCAGAAGTCGACCAACCCAAGGTGGGCGGGAATGGCTATCTGGAGCTTGGTTTGTTGGTTTCTTCATCGTTGGCTTCCATGGTGACTCGAGAGGGATCCACCCAACTCTACATCGAGTCGCATCCGAACCTCATCCTGCAGGTCGATCTGCGCTGGAAACTGTGGGGCTCATGATTCATGCGGGCGCCAGGCTGTGAGGCGCTCCTTGAAATAGCCTGCAGCGTTGGCGACCTGCCACACACCGAGCAGCACCAGGGCCTGCGTGCGCCTCTTCAGGGGCAACTGCGCCAGAGGCTGACGCAACATTGTCGGCAGGCGTCGATGAAAGACGGCGTCGTTGCGCAGCTGACCGGAACCGCGGTGGGCTCGAAGGTGGTGGTAGTGGTGGGCCCCTCGGCCATAGGTGAAATGCTGTCGCCAGAATCTGCGAAAGGTGGCCTGTCGGGCGTGAATCAGGTGTGCTTCGGGCACGTAGACCAGGTCGTGGCCGAGGTGATGCCAGCGATCGCAGAGCTCCCGGTCCTCCGAGGCGTGGGGGAAGAAGTCCGGATGGAAACCGCCGGCGTCCCGCAGCAGCTCAGCCGGGACCGCGAGGTTGTTCGATGGGAAGAAGCGGGCCCCGTGTCCGGACTCGTTGTAGAACCGGTGCACAGCGTCGCCGATCAGCTGATTGGCTTCGGAGTAGGGATCGCCGGGTTGCTGAACGGTGCGACCACCCAGCATGGCATCGGGGTGGCGGATGAAGGCCGCCTCGAGGGCCTGCAGCCACCCTGGATCGATGAGGCAGTCATCATCGGTGAAGGCGATGAAGCGTCCCCGAGCCGAGGCGAGTCCGAGGTTTCTGGCCGGACCTGGGCCCGAGTTCTCCTGTCTGAGCACGGTCAGCGAAAGACGGTCCAGCCAGGGCTTCAACTGGGGCTCGACCGGCTCGGGCGTGCCATCATCCACCACCACGACCTCGAACCCCTCGCTCGGAGGCTCGACATCGACCAGGGTGTCTAGACAGGTCTGGAGCTGATCGGGTCGGCCGTAGGTGGGAATGATGACGGAGAAGGTCGGCATCGTTATGGGAGGGCAGGGTAACACGGCAACAGGCCCACAATCCGAGAGCTTTTCGGGGAAATCTCTTGCCAATGGGCCTGAGCGGGAATATGGTTCGAGGGCAAAGCGTTAGGAGTTGCGTCATGCCTATGTACGAATACCTCTGTCAGGATTGTGGCCACCCGTTCGAGATCTTGCAGCGCATGGGCGAGGGCGCCGATGGTCTGGCTTGCCCCAAGTGCGGCGAGAAACGGGTGGAGAAGCAGTTTTCGACCTTTGCCGCGAGCGGCAACAGCACCTCGACGTCAGCTGGTTTCAGTGCCGGTGCCGGATGCGGCGGCGGCTCCGGTTTCAGCTGAGCGTCCTGAATGAGCGGCCCGGCGGGCCGCTGAATCTCCCCTGATCCACTCCCAATCGAGCAGCCTCTTCGAGGAGGGCGCTTCTGACGTCGCGCGCCGGCTGGGGTGGAGCGGAGTATGGGCTAGAATCCTTCTCGGAAGCGCTCGGGGGCTGGTGCCTCCCGCGGTCTTCAAAACCGTAGTCCCGCGCCGGTGTCGGCGAGGGGGGTGGGTTCGATTCCCATGCGCTTCCGCCATTCGCAATCCTTACTATGCATTGAGGTCTTGTTGTAACCGAGGTCGATTCGGGCCTGGTTGCATGGGAATCGGACCCAGCTCGCCGAGCGCTTGCGCGAGGCGGCCAGAAGGCACCGTTCGCCCCGAGGTCGCAGGGCGGCCTCGGTTCCCATGCGCTTCCGCCATTTCTCTTTTGTTTTCAGATAGTTACAGAAGTCTTGCAGTCTCTTGATCCTGCTGGGAAGAACTTGAGATCAGTGGCGGCTATGTACACCTGCTGTACATGAAAGATTCGGTACTTTCGATCCGCCTCTTCCGAGTGACTAGTTTGCTGCAACCCGGTTCGAGTGCGTGCTCGGAAGCGGTGATTCTCGATCTCACCGCGATGTCACCGATGAAAAGCACGTCGAGATGCGATCGGTGGGCAGCTCAGCTACTCCGCAGGGAACCTTTTCGGCGCGGGTGTCTCTCAACTAGTAGAACTTGAGGTCTCGATTACTGCCAGCTCCTATGAAGAGCGAGCGGGACACTCAAAAGGAAAGTTTGACCAGCCATGCCGGGAGCTCCTCAAAATAGCCCACCTCATCGGCCTCGCCGCCCGACAGCGGCGCTCAATCCCGCCACCTTCGCGTCTCCAACGGCGCGTCAAATCCCTCTGCCTTCCCCTTAGGCTCCCGGCGTTGGCTTGGTTCTAGGAAAAATCACCGCAATCTCAGCTCCACACGCAGATCGCTGACCTGCTGACTCTGAGTCAGGAAGTCTCCTGCCCGTACTTCTCCAGCAGGGCCTGGAAGCGGGGGTGGTGGCGACCGTTAGTCCTGTCCCCCTAGGGTCAGCATCCCGATGTCGCTCTGGCTGTAACGCCAATCGAGGTAGATCGTGCGGTTGTCAGGGGAGATTGCAGGGAAGCGGAGCGTGCCAGGATGCATGCCCGGCATGGCCGAGACCTCCTCGCTCGTGATCACTTCACGGGTCTCCCCGCTCTCGGTATCGAGAATAAAGATCCTGCTTCCTTCCAGTTCACCGCTGCAGACCATGAGTCGCCGGCTGTCATTGAGCCAGCTCGACCAGGCAGTGATCCCGAGCGAACCGGGGTAGGTGCGATAGCGCTTGCTCTCGAAGTCGTAGACCGCAACTCTCTCGGCCCTGTCCTCTCCCTCCATACGCCAACGTCCTCCCGCGAGCTTTCTGCCATCGGGAGACCACGAATAAGCCATGAACCGATCTTCCGGTCCACCGACAGGAGGCAGAGTCTCGGGGACGGCCTCACTACTGGACTCTTCGGCCTGTAAGATATAGGCAGTCGCGGCTCCTGCACTGTCCGCTACCAGTCGGCGACCATCGGGGGACCAGGCCGCCGAGCTGAGTCCTTCCGACGCATCCGCCACCTGGCGCAGACCGCCGCCGTCGGCGCGAATGATCCAGATCCGCTCGGTGCCCGAGCCGATCTCGTTGTCCCAGAAGGCGAGATGCTGGCCGTCCGGCGACCACATCGGGTACCAATTCAGTCCACCGGTCTCAGTGAGCTGCCGGAGAGAGCTGCCGTCTCTGCGGATCACACCGATCTCGAGCCTACCCTCCTTGCCGAATTGCGAGGAGAAGGCGATCCATTCGCCGTCCGGCGGCACGTGCGGAAACATTGCCTGGAGACCGAGCGGGGTCACCGACTTCACGGTCCCGCCGACTTTTTCCACTCTGGGGTCGAACGGTATGCGCAAGATCTGCCGAAATCTCTCAAGAGACGTGAAGAGTACTCCTTTGCCTTCGGCATCCGGTGACACCCACGATAGGCTGCTACCCGAGGTGATAGAGACCGCATCACCAACTGCGCGGCCGCCTTCCTCGTCAATGGAGATCTGCCACAGATCTCGGCTCCCTCCACGGGAGCTGACGAAGTAGAGACTCTGCCCGTCGGCTGACCACTCGTGGGTGGCAAGGGCATCACCGGTCAGGAACACGGGATCTGAGCCGTCGGGGTGGACAGTGAAGAGCCCGATCATCTCCTCGGCGTCCGAGGGCAGCCAGATCCCCCAGTACGAGATCCGCCATCCGTTCGGTGACCAGCGAGCGTAAGTCGCACTACGGTCGAGCAGCTGCCTGACCTCACCGGTCCCGAGATCCACGATCGAGACGCGCTCATCGATGTCCGTAGCGGTACCGCCCCGAGTCATCGCCGTCGAAATCAGGAGCTTCTCGCCGTCGGGAGACCAATCGGGATCGAAGCCGGCCTCGGCGACGCGTCGAGGCGATTCGCCTGTGGCGCCCATGATGTAGATGCCGCCACCACCCCGCTCCGAGCGAAAGGCAATCGACTCGCCGTCGCCTGAGAATGCGGGCTGACGATCGTCCTCTGGCGAGTCCTCGGTCAGATTGATGGCGTTACCACCCGCGATGCGTTGGAGATAAATGTCCCAGTTGCCCGAAGCATCGCTCGCGTAGACAAAGAACCTACCGTCTGGCGACGCGCTCACTTTCCCCTTCTGGGCCGTGTCGAACACTAGCTTGGTGAAGCTTGCGCTTCCGGTTGCTGAGCCGTCCTCAACCGTCTCCCGATCAGGTCGCAGGACCCAGAAGAAGATCGCGAGGGTAACCACCAGGACGATGCCTGCAGCAGAGAGACCGGCCCAGATCCACGGGTGGCGTCGGGTCGGAGCCGGAGCGGACTTCCGCCACACCTCGCCGGAGGCCGACTCTGCTTTCAGATCCTCCAGTTCGTTGCTCACGTCCAAGGCCGACTGGTAGCGCCGCTTCGGCTCCTTCTCCAGACAATGGCGGATGATTCTGGCCAGGTGGTGAGGGACTTCTTCCCTAACGTCATCGACGGGCTGAGGGATGTCCTTCACGATAGAGGAGATAAGGGACACGGAGGTGTCGCCCTTGAAGGGCCGCTCTCCAGTCGCCATCTCATAGAGGACTACACCCAGAGAGAAGATGTCCGAGCGTGAGTCGATGTCCTTGCCTTCGAGTTGCTCGGGAGACATGTAGGGCATAGTGCCGAGGATTCGCCCT
>JAUVRX010000076.1 GCA_030597375.1 Acidobacteriota bacterium | reverse complement strand
CGGTGCCGCAGCGAAAACTGGATCAGTCGTTCTGAACGGTTCATCGTCACTCCTCAGTGCACGTGTCCTTGGGCTTCTCCACTAGCCATCAGAGACGAACGTCGGATTGCTTCGCCGCCTCGGACGACCAACCGTTGGCCGGCCACGAGACGGTCGACAAGAAGTCTGTCCCCTTGGCGCTTCAGCACGTGGACCGCCTGACGCGCAAAGCTCTCTCCGGTTAGCTGGAGATAGACCACGGCAACGCCACCGTCATCGACCAAAGCCGAAGTCGGTACAACGATGCCTGGGAGTGTCTCGGCGAGAAGGACCTGAGCCTGTGCTGACGTGCCGAGAATGAGTCCCGCTGCTGGTGGGACCTCGAGAAGAACGGATACCGTGCCTGTGGCCGGGTCCATCTCAGGAGCTACGGAAACCAAGTGGATGCCCTCCTCGAATCGAATCGGAGGACCTTCGGGAAATGTCAGGACCACTCCGCTCACCGACTCTGTGTCCAATTGCCGGGCTACCTGCGGAACCAGGGACACTTCGAGCCAGAGGCGATCGGTTCGGACCAGACGGGCGAGTGGGTTGCCAGCAGCTACTGTTTCGCCGGGCGATGCGCTGACCGACGCGATCTCGCCGCTGAAGGGAGCCCGGATCGTGAGGGCGCCTGAAGCTCCCCCCTGTCGGGCCGAGTTCGCTGACTCGAAATCTCGTGACGCTGCGGAGTACCTGGCCTTCAGTGTCTCGACGCGGGCACGGGCCTCCTCGAGCTCGCGCTGACTAGTTGCCTCCAGGGAATACAGCTCCTCCAATCGGGAATAGCGTGCTCGTGCGGTCGACAACTCCGCTTGGAGTGATGCGAGCTCAGCCTCCAGTGTGGGCAGGCTGCGGTCGGAAGCGACGCGCGGCACGACGCTGAAGAGTGGCGTTCCCTGCTCAACGCGATAACCAGGGTAGGGCCACACGTCGGGGAACAGCACGCCGTCTACGGGTGAGGTAACGGTGGCTGCGCCGCCAGCCGGAGGTCGAACCCGTACCAATCCGGAGACACTTCGAGTGAGGCTGTCTTCGCGGACCCACGACGTAGCAAAGTCACTGCGCCACTGCTCCTCCTTGAGGAACGACAGGGGCTCACCACCGTCGATCGGAGCCTTCGGGGCTGGAGCCACGATCACCCCTCCGGGGGACTCCGCGGTACCGACTCGAACGGTGCCACCACGGATCTCTTCATGCCCTGCGGCCGAAGTGATGCGGAAAGCGAGGTCGAACTCGCCGGCGGTCTCCGGTCGGATCTCGACATTGAAGATTCCGGGTCGAACCGGCTCTGAGGCCGCGAAGACCTGCTCTCCTGTCTGACTGAAGAGCACGATCTCGACCGTCCCATCGAGCACTGGCGTGAAATCTTCGAGTGCGGTGACGTGGGTATGAGCCGTCGCCAGATCGCCGGCTATCAGCATGTCGACCTCGGGAAAGACCTCGTAGAGGCTGCCCCACGCGGTGATCGACCAGCTGTCAGGCTCGGCGTGCTGATCCTCGACCGAGGATCCCGTACAACTGGAGACGAGTAGGACCGCGACAAGCAGAATCGTGCTGGCAGAAAGACGGCGACCCAGGTCAGCGCTGGTGTTTGTCATCGCTTCCATCCGGTGTCTGAGTGGTTCCGTCTTCATGGGTGTGGTCCGCACCTGCGCCGTGCGAGTGGCCGGCCTCTTGCTGCTCCACGTCCTCGTCGGTCAGGCCCTCGTCGCTGACGTCATCAGGATATGCAGGCTCGTAGTTGATCTCCTCCGCGGTTGGAGGTGCGACTCGCTCGCTACCTTTGGCGGCTGGAGCCGATTGCTCTCCCTGCGGCTCGGATTTCGGGCTTGGAGCACAGGCAACGAGGGTGAGGACGAGGGTGAGAATAGCGAAAGTTGAGCCTGTTGTGGTGAAGGTCATGGCATCGCTCCTTGGGAGGTCGGTTGTGTCGGTTGTGTCGGTTGGGGAGGCTCGAGGGCCCGGCCGGCGACGCGTTCCAGCTTGCGGTGAGCGGCCAGAGCAGCTTCGTGAAGATCGAGTGCGGTCATGTCGGAATCGAAGGCCAGGCGAAACATTGCCAGGAGATCCGTAACGTCGGCTTCACCGTGACCGAAGGCTGCCACGGCGCCGGCCAGCATCCTCTCGTTGGCGCCCATGGATTCAGCAGCTTCAAGAGCAGCCTTCGCCAGATGGCGGTATGCAGCCAGGGCGCCGGCACGTCCAGCTTCGACTTCCCGTCGGACCATTTCTAGGTTTGCCTCTGCGGCGAGAGTCCGGGCATCGGCCTGGGACCGCTGGGCCTGATTCCGGGCGAATACCGGCACCGCCCAGGCGAGCCCGAGAACGGGCCCTTCGAAAGATTCGGGCCCGACTTCCTGGCGCTGCCAACCGCCGACCAGTTCAGGAAGCAGCACATAGCGCCCTGCGGCCTTGCTCGCCAGATTGGCCGCAGCCAGCTCGGCGAGAGCGGCGTCCATTCGGGGATGGCTGCCGATCGGATCCGTCGCCGTCGGCAGGGGTGGTAGGACCGGTGACGCATCCTCCTCGATGTCGGATCGCCATACGCGAGCGGCAGCCCGAGAAGACACGGCCAGGGCCTCGGCCAGGGCCAGGCGAGCGCGGAGCCCAGAGGCTGCCAGGGTTAGTTGATGGGCCTCGAGCCCGGAGGTCTCACCCTTCTGCGCTCGAGATCGCTCTCGATTGGCCAGGTCGGCGACTCGACTGGCCTGAGCACCAAGCCTCTCGCTTCGCGCCGTAGACACGGCCCACCCCGCATAGATCTGGCGCATGGTGATGCGAAGCTCGAGGACTTCCTCGAACAGCTGCGCCTCGGCCACATCGGCCTCTCGTTCTGCGGCATGGATCTCGGGCCCACGTGAGAGTCGAGGAAGCTCCCACGAGAGGAGGACGTCGAGCTGCCGAACGGGGCCGCTCGGATCTTCGCTCATGACTCCCAATTGCGGGTTGGCCAGGGTGGACGCGGCGACGATGTTCGCCTGGGCGTCAGCGACCTGACGCTGCCGGGCCAAGACTGCTGGATGAGCCTCGTCCAGGGCCGAAAGGAATTCGGCTTCGGTGATGACCGAGGGCGGTGACTGCGCGCCTGCGATGGCGGTGAACAGGACCGGTGCTAGACCGGCCACAGCGAGACGATGCATGCTGACTCCTTATTCCGGTTCGAGGGTTTCGGGCTCGGATCGAGCCCGGCCGCGAGACCGGTTTCAGAGCAGCAGCGAACTGTGAGCAGCGAATAGAGGGGCAGGCGGTCTACACTGAGGTGCAGGTCCGAGGATCGAGGATTGCCCAACCAAAGACTCGAGGGAGTCCTTCAAGGGGAGCACGGCGATCAAGCTTGGGTTCGGCTTTGGAGTTGGCGCCCTTTTGGCGGTGATGACGTCGTGGTCGTGATCCCATGTGGCCTCGAAATCGTGGTGATGCCCATGCACCGCTGCTCGAGCGAGCGAAAGAAGGGCGAGTTGGGTCTCTTCGTCGCCGTGCGATTGATGATCGAGGGCTACGTGCAGACCCACTACAAGGGCGCTTGCCCCGGGGGCCAGCCAAAAGGCCAAGATAATGGTGGCGAGAATCCGCTTTGCAGAACGGTGCACGGCGGGGATTGTTACAGGACTCGGGTGAGTGGTCAAGGCAAGAAGGGTGCCCCATCGCTTCGATGTCAGGTGTTGTGAGTTGTTGTCTCGCGTAGGGAACCAGTGGGCTTGAAAACCGGCGACCGTTCACGCGGTCCAAGGGTGGGCTCCCGTTGGTCGCCGACACTGCACCACCCGCACCTGCCCCTCCGTGTGCGAATCCCTTCCCCTCCGCCACTTTCTCCCTATTGAGTACAGGTCACTCAATGTCCGTGGTCCACTGGTGGTCCATTTCCGCGGACCCTGAGAATTACTCCCGAACAGTAAGTAATGCCTTCCGATATGTCTCCGTGGCCCGAAGAGGTATCTCGGAGCCACGGGAGCGGTTCGAAAATACGGAGATAGCTACCTTGAAATTTGAGTTTAGATTGAGCGTCAGGATGTGGCTCGCTATCACTGCAATATATAGCGAGACGACGATAACCACCCAAATAGTTGGGCTGCTTGCTACCCCGACGGGTGTTGCTCGCCCCTTCATAAAATGTTGACATCTTCTACGACTCGAAAAGGGCACATCAGGTCTAAGCCTGAGCCGCAAAGCTACGGATCCCCACCTCCTCCGCGACGGAGGCCCGCCTCGAAGGACATGAGGACAGCCGGGCCGCCGAGGTCAATCGTGCGAGTGGCATGCGGTTGCATGTCCCCATCTTGGGAAATGCAACACTGGGAGGAGGAAGAATGAAGCCACGCCCGATTCTCGAGCTCAACCAGCAACCAAACAGGGAAGGAGGATGCGTATGAAACGTGAATTCGCGTCCGCTCAGCTCCCGCTGAGGCGGAAACCAGCTATCGCCATTCTGATGGCAGGCTGCCTGGTGCTTGCGGCCGGAGGTTCGGCTGTGGCGCAGCAGATGTCGCGTGACGGGCTTTGGACCAGTGAGGCGTTGACGGAATCGGCCTATATCGCTCAGCCGGGTCCGGCAGTCCATTTCGCCGCAGTCAGGGCCGACGAGGGCTACCTCGGCCAGGTTCTTCGATCTGCACCCATGGAGAACGCTCTCGGCAGAGGAATCGTCATGACGGTGCCGATGCCGGATGGCACGTTCGAGAGGATTCGAGTTCAGGAGTCGCCGATCCTCTCGCCGGATCTTCAGCAGCGCTATCCCGAAATCAGGACCTACGTCGCCCAAGGGGTGGACGACCGGACCATGACCGGTCGCCTCGACCAAACGCCGGCCGGGTTCCACGGCATGCTGATCTCGGAGAGGGGCACGGTCTACATCAGCCCCGGAGAGTCCAGGGACTCCTCGCTCTATTTGAGCTATTGGAAGAAGGACGCTCTCGGGGAACCCCTCCAATGCGAGGCTCATTCTCGCAGCCTCGGATTGGGCGCCCCGATTACCGCGCTCTTTCCGACGAACAATCCTTCAGGCGATCAGCTTCGAACCTACCGACTCGCGGTCAGCGCCACGGGCGAGTACACGGAGTACTTTGGCAGTGAGGCCAATGCCGCAGCTCAGATCACCACGACCATCAATCGCGTCACCGGGATCTACGAAAGGGATCTGACGATCCGCCTGAATCTTGTGGCCATGAACATCCATGATGACCCGGAGACCGATCCCTTCACGGGAGGTAGTGTAGGCACCATGTTGGGAGAGAACCAGACGGATCTCGATGCCAATGTGGGAGACGGCAACTACGACGTAGGCCACATCTTCAGCCAGGGTGGAGGTGGAGGAGTCGCGAATCAGGGAGTCTGCGTTTCCGGGACGAAGGCGAAGGGGGCCACCTCCCTGAACAATCCTTCGGGAGATGTCTTCGATGTCGACTACGTCTCCCACGAGATCGGTCACCAGTTTTCGGGGAGCCATACCTGGAACGGGAATAGCGGCTCGTGCTCGGCAGGACAGTGGAAAAGTCACTCTGCCTTCGAGCCGGGTAGCGGTAGCACCATCATGGCCTACGCCGGAATCTGTACCGGCCAGAATGTTCAGCCAAACAGCGACGACTACTTCCATGTTCGCAGCTTCGACCAGATTACCGCTTATCGGGACACCGGTGCCGGTACCTGCGGGACCGATTCGACGACTGGAAACACGCCTCCCACTGTGGAGGCGGGTGCGAACTGTACGATTCCGACCAGCACGCCGTTCAAGCTCACCGCGGTAGGTGACGACGCCGACGGCGATGCCCTTACATATTGCTGGGAGCAGTACGATGCCGGATCACACGACGGACTGCCTCAGTCCACATTTACGAGCGGGCCGCTCTTCCGCTCCCGGGATCCGATCAGCAGCCCGAGCCGGGTGTTTCCGCGATTCGAGGACGTTCTCTCCGGAGCCACGCCGACGTGGGAGGTATTACCCAGCGTTAACCGGACCCTGAATTTCCGGGTTACGGCTCGGGACAACCGAGCCGCCGGTGGCGGAGTCGATTGGGATGCGATGGCTGTTACCGTGGCAGGTGATCCCTTCGGGTTCATCAGTCCGGCAGCTAGCGCGTCTCTCGAGTGTGGGGAAAGCACAGACATCGGCTGGACGGTGGGTGGCGGCTCCGTGGCCGCCAACGTCGAGATTCTCTTCTCCTCGGACGGAGGGAGCAACTTTTCTTCGTTGGTTGCCTCGACGGTCAACGATGGAGCGTATTCCGTGACCCCGTCTCAGGATCAGCTGACCTCGATGGGCCGCTACATGCTCGAGCCGACGTCGGAGTGCTTTTTCGCGATGTCGGAGGAGTTCTCGATCGCAGATACGCTGGATCCCTCACTCACGCTGCCGGCTGATGTTTCCGAAGAGTGTTCTGCTCACGATGGAACAGCGGTGGACCTGGGGACTCCGACCACTAGCGACGTCTGCGATGACACCCTCGATGTCACGAACGACGCACCGGCGCTCTTCCCGCTTGGAGACACTCCTGTCGAATGGACAGTGACCGACGACACCGGAAACTCGACGTCGGACACGCAAACGGTGTCGATCGTCGACACGACGCCGCCATTGTTGACTGCTCCGGCCGACATCACTGCAGAGTGCACATCGCCGGACGGCACACCGGTGGATCTGGGTGAGCCGGTGGTGAGCGATATCTGTGATCCGTCCGTCGATGTTGCCAATGACGCACCGGCCCTCTTCCCTCTGGGAACGACCGGCGTGCAGTGGACAGCGACCGATGACAGCGGAAATCAGACGATCGACGGTCAACTGGTAGCCGTGCAGGACACGATTCCGCCGGTGATTTCCTGCAATGCTCCTGGATTCATCGCACCGCCCGATGCTCCGGTGTCATTCACAGCAACGACTGAGGACATCTGTGACGCGACACCCAGTGTGTGGATCACGGGATATGACTGCTACATGTTCACCAAGAAGGGAAAGCGGATCGACAAGACCGACTCCTGCGTGGTGACCTTCGATGGAGCGACGATTTCCATTCTGGATTCGGGTGGTGTAGGCGACCACATCGCTTGGACAGTCCAGGCAACCGACGCCTCCGGCAATCAGTCAGTTGAGACTTGCGAGCTTCTGGTGATCAACCCAGCGATGGGAATAGGTTTGAGTCTAGGTACCAGGTAGAGGCTCATCTGTCTTCTTGGGCTCGAGATCTCGAGTGGTCGCGGCGGTCAGCCGCGGCCACTTTTTTCGTGTCGATCCGTCGATGGGGTGAATGAGCTGAGTGAGCGAAGAGTCGCTCGGGTTGTCATCGCACAGGAGCTTCGCTGATGACCTTCACCGCGGGTCGGCGGTCCTGAAACCGGTCGATCCCGTCCTGGGTGACTGCCGTGTCGCTAATAAGGACCCGAGCCAGGCTCGGAGCCTTGATGAGCTGAAAGAGACCTGCATCGGTAACCTTGGTGTTGGAGAGGTCGAGAATCTCGAGGTGTTGCCAGGTGGCAATCACGGCGAGGCTCGCGTCTGTAACGAGGCTGAATGAGAGATCCAAGAAGCGGATTTCGGAATTGCCGAGTTGGGCCAAGCCTCTGCCCGTGACAGCGGTGTCTCGGAGGATGAGCCTCGAGAGTGGCATCTCATCGAGGTTGGCGAGCCCCGCATCGGTGATTGCAGTGCCGGTCAGATCAAGGCGCTCGAGGGACTGGCCCACGAGATGCGCAAGCCCGGCGTCGGTGATTCGCGTTCGGTAGAGATCCAACTCCTGGATCTCGAGATGCCGAAGGTGCTGGAGCCCAAAGTCTCCAATCTCGGTCCGGGCGAGGAGGACCGACGTCACACCGGCGAAGGTCGGGTCGGACAGAGCCTCCAGGTCGGCATCGGTAACGTCAGACCCGCGGAGGTCGAGCTGGATGCCATTCAATCGCAGAGCCTCATCCAGCCCGCCAGTCTCCTGAATCCCTCCTGCAGCACTGGCTCGAGAGAACGCAGCAGGTATCAGAGCTACCGTGAGAAGCGCGATCAAGCCGGTGATAAATCGAGTCATTTGGGGTTCCGATATTGGTCCACAGGGGTTCAAGGGATAGGATCTTCCTTGCGGCACCGCCGATCATAACGCGCTCCCAAGCGGGGTGGACCAGCGCTCCGGGTAGAAGACAACTAGCGCCATGATCTCGAGGTGAACAAGGACGGCTCGGTCGATCTGTGGTTTGCCCCCGAAGCGCCAGCCGACAGGTAGAAGAACTAGATCCAGACCGTGCCCTGCAAGGCGTGGTTCACCGCGCTGCGGTTGTACGGACCGCTGGAGCCCTCGTTCGACGAGACATTGACCCTCCCCCCAAGAACGGATCCGGTTTGAGGGTTAGGATCTGACACCTCTGACTGGGTCGAGAAAATGGGTACTAGTGGCCAGTAGACCTTGATGCCGTGGTCCACTCCCGGTCCCCTAAACCACAACTAACCACAACTCTCAGCATTGACCACAACAATCACCCCTGCCAGCGAAGCCCCGTCGCTTCGTTGTCAGTTGTTGTGGTGTGTTGTCACTTGTAGGAGATCAGAGGTCTTGAAAACCGGCGACCGTTCACGCGGTCCAAGGGTGGGCTCCCCTTGGTCGCCGACACTGCACCCCCTGTCCTGCCCCTCCGTGTGCGAATCCCTTCCCCTCCGCCACTTTCTCCCTATTGAGTAACGGCCACTCAATACTCGTGGTCCACGGGTGGTCCATTTGGAGTGGATCTTCAGGGCTATTCCTAGACCGCCAGCAATGCCTTTCGATATATCTCCGTGGCCAGAAGAAGTATCTCGGAGCCACGGGAGCGGCTCGCGAGTATTGAGGTAGCTACCTGGAGGTCCGAAGGCGGGTCATCGGGCGGCGAGCCAGGAGATCCAGGAGCCTTCCAACTCGCTCGGGCTCGCACTGTACAGATCTAGCCAGAGATGCAGCGCCTTTTCGTTCGAATCGCTGGCCTTGACTCCCTTGTAAAGCTTTTCGAAGGTTGGAAGGCCCTCCCGGTCGAGGAGAAACTCGACGAAGGAACCGGAGGCTGGGTAGCCGAAGTCGGTAGCCTCCCCTGGCGTGCCGATCTCGTGGTCGAGAAGCCGCCCCAACGGCACGGAGACTCCTCTCCTCCGGAGTTCGAGCGTCCTTCGATGGTTGAGGGTCGGGTCGCTTGCCCGAGCCTGCGCGTACATGGCCAGACCTTCCGTGAGAAACGACGTCGTCTCCCCCCAGCTTCGATCGAAGAGGGTGTGAGCGTTCTCGTGTACGACGAGGCCGAAATCGGGCGTCCCAGAATAGACGAGGTAAGAACCCGTTGCTGTCGCTAACGCTTCACCCCAGTGAAGGGTGTAGAAGACCTTGGGGTCATACCCGGTGAAATAGACCGTCGGCACTTTCGTCCAGGCCAAGTCTGCGCCATCGAAGAGATCGAGTAGAAAGTCCACGGATCGCTCGTTGACCCGGAGCAACTTGTCGATATCGTCCTCGGTCAACGCTTGGTCCCGGGTCAGCAGAACGAACCGGGACGATTCCACCCGACGGAATCGTCCGGTAAAAGAACACTTCAGCTTCAGGATCATGCGTTCCCTGCGAGGCGCCTCCTCCCCTTCTTGCCATTGCAGCAAGGCCTGCTCACCGAGAGGGCTGTGAGCCGCGAACAGCCTTCTGGCGGTCTCATGGCTCAAGGAGATCACCGGAATGAGATCGTCGAAGCCCTTCATGCGTTGCGGCTTCAAGACGGGGTAGAAGACACTGTCCTCTCTCGGGAAGACGGCGACTGCAGCCGAGCCGTTCCGAGCTGCGATCATCACTCGCTCTTCGAGAGTGTCTGAAGTTGTAGTGTCGTGGGTCATAAGCACGACGGCACCCTCGACGTCGAGGAGCAGGTCGTCTTCGCTCTGCCCTGACGACACCCCTAACCCTTGGCCGATGAAGATCAGGTCCGAGTCGAATAGGACGTCCCGCGAGTAGCCGCGGGTACCGGCCGGGGCTCGCACGGGCTCCATCACGATGGCAGGGAAGAAGGGTATCTGCTGGCTGGAGCCTCCGGGCTGGTAAGCGAGACACTCCGCCCAGGGAACGCGCGTTGCTAGATCATGGAAGTAGCTCGGCGACGGGCCTTGGCAGATAGCGATCGAGGCGCCGAAGAGGACTGAGAAAGTCGTCAGAGGAAGCACTCGGACGAGAGATTTGGATACAGTAAACCATCGAGTACCGAGTGTCCCATTTGCCATACATCAAGCCTATCCCATCCATCGGGGTGTATCCGACGACCGCTGCAAACCAACCCAAGGAACTGACCCGCCCCGATGTTTGAACCACTTCCAATGTTGGTGCGGCTGCCGCTACCCCGCGATGTCCCGTCGCTTAGTGGTCAGGTGTTGTGGAGTGTTGCCAGTTGTGGGAGATCGGAGGTCTTGAAAACCGGCGACCGTTCACGCGGTCCAAGGGTGGGCTCCCGTTGGTCGCCGACACTGCACCCCCTGTCCTGCCCCTCCGTGTGCGAATCCCTTCCCCTCCGCCACTTTTTCCCTAGTGAGTACAAACGATCCTGCCCGATGCAGCATCCGCTGAGAGCGGGTCTGGTGGTACGCTCTCT
>JAUVRX010000203.1 GCA_030597375.1 Acidobacteriota bacterium | reverse complement strand
TTTGAAGCGGCCGGACCCCGTGCCGGCCGTTGGTATCGAGCAGCATCCAGGATCCAGGCAGCCGAGAGCAGACAACGGTGGAGAGCCTCGTGCGTGGCCCGATCCCACCCACGACCCAGGACCCAAGCCCCGAAAGACTGGCACGGGTTCGGCCGCTTCAGTCCCCCTTGCCTCACTGCCGCATGGCCTCACTGCCTCAAAGATCGGCCGGAAGGCACGCCCGGCCGCCTCGACCCCCAGGGCGGGAGGGTGGGGGCTGGAAGTGCTTCAGTCCGAGGGCGTGGGCATGTCCAGAGACTTCGAGCCTACAGCGATGAGATGGTTGGCGGGAGCGAATCGGTCGGTCAGCAGCACGGCTGTTCTGGGGTCGAGGACGATCTCCAGGCGACTGCGGGCGATGGTCGCCAGGGTGGGTTGGAGCTCGAAGCGCCGGTCCAGCTCTTCGCCGGTCCGGATCATGTCCGTCTTCGGCAGTGTGATCTTCGCGTCTATCGCCAGGATGTAGAGGTTGGTCGAGCCGCGAACAGCGAATGCGAAGACGGTTTCGAAGCGATTCGAAAGGGTGTTGAGGATGGCTCGCGGAAAGGGCTCCTGCAAGCCGGCTGCGAGATTGAGCCCGACAACCCCGCCGGGATTCAAGTGTCGCTTGACCTCGTCCAGAAACTCGACGGTAGTCAGATGAAAGGGGATCGACATTCCTATGTAGGCGTCCGTGTAGATGTAGTCCCAACGTCGATCGGATCGGCGCAGGTATTGCCGGGCGTCCTCGATGTGGACCCTGGTTCGCGGGTCGTCCTCGAAGAAGAAGAAATGCCGTGCGATCCGGGCGACCGCCGGGTCGATCTCGCTGCCGGCGGTCGAGACCGCTTAGAGGCGTCCGGCCGTGTTGCCGACTTCGCTGAGGTCCCGCGCCGCAAGCCGAACCACGAACGGCGAGACGGTGGCGAGCAGAATGCTCGGCGGACCGAAGAGGATTGTGGTCGCCAGCAAAGTGCCGGCTGGCGATCCCCGGGTCAGCGAGCCGACGGCGCTCGTCACCTGGCCGCCGACCATGATCAGGCCCGCCTGGAAAAGAGCAGCCAGCGTAATGAGTCTCGCCAGGGCCGCCATCTCGGGATTTCGGTCCGCGAGGCGACCTCCAAGGTAATAGCCGAGGGACAGAGCGGCGAGGAAGACGCTGATGATGGAGCCCCAGACGAAGACGCTGTTGCCGAATTCGGGTGCCAGAATGCGCCTGGAGAGGATCTCCAGCGCCATGATCACGGCGCCCGTTACCGAGACTACGACGTAGAAGCGAAGCGTCTTCGTGGGTTCTCCGGTACTGAGGTCGAGATCGTCTCAGGCCCCGCCGGATCTCTCTCGAAGAAGAGCGCTAGCCAGTATGCGCTCTGCGCCAAGACGATTCCTATGTAGCCATCCACTGCATAGTGCCAACCGGTCACCAACGATCCCAGGAAGGTCAGAAACATGCCGACGACTGCCGGCATGAAGAGCGGCCTGGCCAAGCGGCGGGCCCACAGCATGAGCAACCAGTGACCACCGACGTGGAGGCTGGGCATGGCTGCGACGCCGAGGGCCGGTTTGAAAGCGCGAAGCTGCCCCGACTCCCAGCCTGCCAGGACCCGTTGGTAATTCCCCCAGAGGAGCTGGTGACCAGCATCTGCATGGGGAATCTCAGGCAGGATCTGTTGCCAGATCTCGTTGAAGGCGTAGATTGGCCCGAGCGCTGGTATGGCCATGTAGATCCAGGCTCCCATGGTCCACAGGACCACACAGCTGAACAGGAACTGCCGTCGAGCCAGCTGTGTCGGATAGCTGCAGAAGAAGGCCAGGCCGATCGATATGGACAGTAGCCACCAGCCGTACCAACGATCGAGCCAAGGGGCTAGCAGAGTTCCCTGGGTCAATTCGACCATGAAGAGAGAGGGAGAAAAACCCAGATGGAGGAGGGTGTCCAAACGCCATAGAGCCTGATCCCAGAGTCGGGGATTGACCAGAGGCACACAGACCTTCAGCCAGACATAGCTGAAGGTGAAGACGATGAAAACCAGCCAGAGTCGAAGCGACAGTAGGAGCCAGCGCCAGTCGAGGATCGTCTTCAGGTAGGTCCGGGGAGAGTCCCGGCGGAGGGCGGTATACAGCAGGTACAAGAAGATACCGACCACAAAGAACTTGCCCATCACCGGGATCAGTGGTGGGATCGTGTAGTCGAAGGCGACCCGATCGATTCGCAGACCGTGGGCTCGAAGAAACAGGATGGTCGCCAGGAGTCCTGTCCAGGCGGCGATCTCGAACGGGTATGGGCGCAGCGCCCTGGGCCAGCGAGACTTTTCGGGGCGGTCTTCCGAACCGTTCACCGTCGGGAGGACCTTCTCCTGCGGCGCGGAATCCGGCGGCAAAGCAACCTCGTCCTCAGCCACGATAGACGATCCAGATCACCGCTGCTGCCCAGATCAGGATGTTGGCCAGGAACGGCGGGTCGCGAAGGATGGCCTCGGTCGGATTGCGAGCGGTCTGTGTCTGATACATCAGATAGAGGTAGCGGAAGATCCCGAAGAGCACCATGGGAATGGTGTAGATCAGATGTCGGGTATGGAACTTCTCCACCGTTTCGGGCGAGATGGAGTACATGGCGTAGGCCACGACGGTCGATGCAGTGACGACGTTGATCATCTGGTCGAGGAAGGCCGGGCTGTAGTGGGACAGCACGGGCCGCTGCCCCGAAGCGTCAGTGGCCAGGAGCATGAGCTCGTGTCGACGCTTGGAGAAAGCCAGAAACAGAGCGACGAAGAAGGTGCAGAGGAGCAACCAGGCCGAAATCTGTACGTTGATGGCCAGACCGCCGGCGATGACCCGGAGCGCGAATCCCAGGCTGACCATCATGACGTCGAGAATGACCACATGCTTGAGACCCCATGAGTAGAGTTGGTTCAATCCGAGATAGGCTGTCAGCACCAGGAGGAAATCGGTACCCAGGCGTGCCGCGATCGCCAAAGCCGCCGCCGCTAGAGCGATGGCCAGCACGGAGGCTACCTGGACACTGACGGTTCCTGCAGCCAGAGGGCGATTGCGCTTCGACGGGTGGAGCCGATCCTCGGCCCGATCCCGGATATCGTTGAAGATGTACACGGCGCTCGAGGCCAGACAGAATGCGGCAAAGGCCATCAAAGCGAGGTGAACGGCTTCGGGGTCTGTCAACTCTCGAGCAAAGACCAGAGGCGCCAGGACGAAGACGTTCTTCACCCAATGGGCGGGGCGCAGCAGTAAGATCAGGGCTTTGATCATGCCGGGTATTGTAGGGGCAAAGAGCAGAAAACCCATCGAATGAAGAACAAGAGCTTTCTCCTGGCCTACGTGGCCCCGACACTGCTGATCCTCGTATGGACAGCCCTGCCTCTGATTCGAGGCACGCACACCTTGTATCTACGCGATGTCTTGAACGTCCACCTCGAGAAGAAGGTGGTCCAGGTCGCGGCAATGAAGGAAGGGTACCTGCCGTTGGTGGATCCGCAGCGGGATGGGGGACAACCCCTTCTGGGCAACCCCAATGCGGTGGCGCTCTATCCCGATAACGTGCTCTTCCTGATGACCTCGACGTTCTGGGCGCTGAATGCTCATTTTTGGCTGCACCTGTTGCTGGCCCCATTCAGTGCCTATTGGCTGGCGAGGAGCTGGGGATTTCGAAAGGAGGCGGCGTGGGCGGCGGGGGTGTGCTTCGTGGGCAGCGGCTACCTCCTGTCCACCCTGAATCTCTACAACCTGGTAGCGGGAGTCGCCCTGACACCGGCTCTCGCGGCGGCCATGATCGAGCTCTCCGGCCCGACTCTCCGAGCCTCCAGGCTAGTGGCCGTGGCTGGGATCTGGACGCTGCTACTGCTGAGCGGAGATCCCATGACAGCGGCGGCTGCTCTCTTTCTGGCGCTTTCGGCAGCCCTCTTCCGCTGGGGTTTCCGCAAGGTTCGCTGGCCTTTGTCGGTGCTCGCTCTGGGGCTTGGAACGCTCATCGCGCTGCCGCAGTTGGTGGAGTTCTTGAGAATCCTGCCGCTCACCTTCCGCGGGCACTGGGGCTTCACGTTCCAGCAGGGCACTGTGGCCAGTTGGGATCCAAGGACAGCAGTCGAGCTGCTGGTGCCGTTCTTCTTCGGTCAGCCAGATCTGACGTTCTGGGGAAAGAGCTTCTACTCGAACAATCTGCCTCTCTTCGTGACTCTCTCTCCCGGCGTACTGGCTCTGGCACTGATCGCGGTCAGCGGTAAGCCCCGGGACCGGTCTGGTTGGTGGGCATGGACCGTGCTGGCCTTCGGTCTGTTTTTGGTCCTCGGAAAGTTCAATCCTCTCATCGGGCTCTTGTGGAAGCTCCCTGGGGCGTCACTCCTCCGCTTGCCGGTGAAGTTCTGGCTTCTGGTCGCAGTCGGCAGCTCTCTGTTGTGTGCCGCAGGTTTCCAGCGACTCTTGGAGGTGGGTCGACGGCGGCGAGACGGCTGGATCCTGACGGGGTTGGCGCTGGTCTACTTTCTGACGTGGCTGGTGCTGACGCTCTTCTCAGGAGCTGTCGACGAGCGAATTCGGCGGCTGGTGCCTGCAGGCTTCTCTGACCAACTGGTCGACCATGAGCGGGTGCGATGGGCCGGTCTCTGTCTTCTGTCCTTTCTCGCATTGCTGTTGATGGTCTTCCTTTGGCGTCTGGCGGGGCGGTGGCCGACCATGGCCGGTGCCGCCATGTTGGCTCTCCATCTGGTCTTTCAGTTCATCGTGCTGAGGCCGGCCATCCCCATCGATGAAGTCGCGGCCTATGAGAAGCCGTCTCCCTTGCTGGAAGTCGTACCGGAAGGGGCCATCGTCATGCACGGTAAGGCTGGCGGCACTTTCGGAGAGAGTTTTGTGCCGCTTTCGAAATATGGGGATCAGAGGATCCTCAACCTTCAACGGCAGACCTTCCAGGAGCTCTACCCGGTGGCCGGCATCCTGTGGGGACGGCGTTATGAGTTCAGCGCCTCTCCCGAGGGTCTCGATTCCTTCTTGACGAGAGCTACAGGTTTCACCTTCCATCACCAGTCGGATTTGGGCCGGGTGCGACTCCTGGCTGCAGCAGGAGTGGAGTTTCTGTTGCTCGATCGTGAGCTCGATTCGGAGACGGAACAGGAGGTGGCCCTGGTGCGCCGACAGCCCAGCATCGGTGGCGACATCTTCGTCTACAGGCTGGTCCACAACGC
>JAUVRX010000123.1 GCA_030597375.1 Acidobacteriota bacterium | reverse complement strand
ATGAGACCGCCGAAGACATGGATGGCGAACCACTCCAGAGAACGCCGCTTCCACCGCTTGCGGCGCCAGGCTTGTCCGCTTTCAGTGTCGTGCACGAATGCCATTCTAACGCCGCTGGAGGGGGAAAAACCCCGCCGGTCTCGGCTAGACTAGCCGTTGGAGGCACTGGCCTCTTTCTGCATTCCGGTTCTACATTCACGGAGGAGATCATGGTACGACGGACGACCTGTTGGGCTCTGGGGCTACTCCTGGTGGGTGGCTGTTCGATGGCGGCGGCGCTTCCAGGCTTTTCCGCTCAGGATCTGGTGAGGATGGATCGACTCTCCGATCCGCAACCGTCACCCGACGGCAGGACGGTGGCCTTCGTGCGGCGACAGACCGACATGGAAGCCGACAAAGGCCGCACCGATGTCTGGTCGATCGACATCGATGGCGGCAATCTCCGGCAATTGACCGAGGACGAGGCTGCGGACAGCAGTCCAAGGTGGTCGGCCGACGGGGGCAGCCTCTACTTCCTCTCCTCCCGATCGGGCTCCTCCCAGGTGTGGCGAGTCGGAGTGGGTGGAGGAGCGGTGAGCCAGGTCACCGACCTACCGCTCGACGTAGGCGGCTTTGTCCTGTCGCCCGACAGCACCCATCTGGCATTGGCCCTGGAGGTCTTCGTCGATTGTGAATCACTGGACTGCACCCGTGAGAGGCTCGATGAGCGTCAGGCCGCCAAGGTGAGTGGTCAGATCTACGACGAGTTGTTCGTCCGGCATTGGGACACCTGGAAGGATGGCCGTCGGTCTCACCTGTTCATCCAGTCGGTCGATGGCGGACCGGTGGTCGATCTCATGCGCGGCATGGATGCCGACAGCCCGTCGAAGCCCTTCGGCGGCACCGAGGAGATCGCCTTTACTGCCGATGGCAAAGGTCTGGTCTTCACGGCGCGAGACGTCGGAGCCGCCGAGCCCTGGTCGACCGATTTCGATCTCTACTACGCACCGGTGGATGGCTCCGCGGCCCCCCGGTGCCTGACCGAGGCGAACGAGGCCTGGGACACCCAGCCCGTCTTCTCACCCGATGGTCGGACCCTGGCCTATCTGGCCATGGAACGACCGGGGTTCGAGGCCGACCGGTTTCGGATCGTACTGCGGGACTGGGACTCTGGCGATATCCGGGTTCTGACACAGAACTGGGACTACTCGGCCGGCGGGATCGTCTTCTCCGAAAAGGGCGACACGCTCTACGTCACCGCTTCTGATCGTGGCCAGGTCTCCCTTTTCTCCATCGATCTGGCGACGGGTGAGGTCCGGACGCTCGTCGCCGAAGGCCACGTTCGATCGCCTGCGGTTGCCGGCGACGAGATCGTTTTTGGTCTCGATACCCTCGGCTCGCCAGTGGATCTGTTCGTGCTGGATCCGCAGAGCGGCGAGACGCGGCGGCTCACCGAGGTGAACGCGAAGCGACTTGCAGGGGCCGCGCTGGGGGAGGCGGAACAGTTCTCCTTCGCCGGCTGGAATGGCGAGACGGTCTCCGGCTATGTCGTGAAGCCGGCCAATTTCGACCCGTCCAGGTCCTATCCTGTGGCCTTTCTGATCCACGGAGGACCCCAGGGATCGTTCGGTAACGACTTCCACTACCGTTGGAATCCACAGACCTACACCGGTGCGGGCTATGCAGCCGTGATGGTCGATTTCCACGGTTCGGTCGGCTACGGTCAGGCCTTTACGGATTCCATCAGCGGCGATTGGGGCGGCAAGCCTCTGGAAGATCTCCAGAAGGGGCTGGCCGCGGCCCTGAAGAGCAACCCCTGGATGGATGGTGATCGGGTCTGTGCCCTCGGCGCCTCCTATGGTGGCTACATGATCAACTGGATCGCCGGCAACTGGCCGGAGCGGTTCCGCTGTCTCGTGAACCACGATGGAACCCTCGACCAACGGATGATGTACTTCTCCACCGAGGAGCTCTGGTTTCCGGAGTGGGAGCACGGTGGCCCCTACTGGGAGAACCCCGAAGGCCACGAGAAGCACAATCCGGTCCTTTTCGTCGATCAGTGGAAGACCCCGATGCTGGTGATTCACGGGGCCCTGGATTTTCGCCTGCCGGAAACTCAGGGCCTGGCCGCCTTCACAGCGTTGCAGCGGCGGGGTATTCCCAGTCGATTGCTGTACTTTCCCGATGAGAACCATTGGGTGCTGAGACCTTCCAACAGCCTCCTATGGCACGAAACCGTGCTCGATTGGCTCGATCGTTGGCTGAAGGAAGATGGCTAGAATCGGCTCGTGACTGCCCGAGCTGGTGAAGTCAGTGTGGTGATCCCGACCTTCGAGAGGGCGTCGGTGTTGCCTCGCGCGCTCGAATCCGTGATGGCTCAGACGCACTCGCCAGCTGAAGTGATCGTCGTGGACGACGGCTCCACCGACGGCACTTCCGAGTTGGTCGAGAGGGGCTTCCCTGGCGTCCGCTTGCTGCGTCAGGAAAACCGCGGTGTCAGCGCGGCACGCAATCGGGGCATCGGGGCCTGCGAGGGTGAGTGGATAGCGCTGCTCGACTCGGATGATGAATGGCGGCCGGAAAAACTCCAGCGGCAGCTGTCGGCCCTGCAGGATCACTCGGATCTGCGGATCTGCCACACCGACGAGATCTGGATTCGCCGGGGCCGGCGTGTCAACCCGAGGCAGATCCATGCCAAGCATGGGGGGTGGATCTTCCGGCACTGTCTTCCCCTGTGTGCCATGTCACCCTCCTCGATCCTGATTCACCATAGCGTCTTCGAGGAAGTCGGGCTGTTCGATGAGGACCTGCCCGCCTGTGAGGACTACGATCTCTGGCTCCGCATCTGCAGTCGCCGCCCGGTCCTCTATCTCGATGAGCCCCTGGTGGTGAAGTACGGAGGGCACGAGGACCAGCTTTCGAGCCGTATCTGGGGTCTGGATCGGTTTCGCGTCCAGGCCCTGGAGAAGGTGATTCGGGGCGGCGCACTGTCGCAGGAAGACCGAGACGCGGCAGGCGCCGCACTCCTGGAGAAGATCGAGATCTACCTGACGGGAGCCCGCAAGCGGGGAAAGAACCGCGAGGTCGAGGAGTACGAGGCCAAGCGGGCTAAGTGGTCCGAGGAGCTGGCTCGATGGAGGCGCGGCGTAGCGTGATTCATGTTGTGGTCGCCCTGCGCTCGGAGGCCCGACCCCTGGCCCGGCACTTCGATCTGAAGCCACTGCCGGGCGGCATTGTCGGAAGACCGGCCTTTAGCGGCCCAGATCTGCGCTTGATCGTCTCCGGAATGGGGAAATCCAGGACAGCGCTCGCCGTGGAAGGGTTGAGCGCTCTCCACAAAGCGTCCTCGGCGGTCGCCTGGCTGAATGTCGGAATCGCGGGCCACCGGAACCTACCGGTCGGCGAAGCGGTCCTGGCAGATGGGGTCGTGGAGGAGGCTTCAGGGAGGACCTGGCGCCTCCACCCCATTCCCGGAGTAGCCTGCCGGCTCGGACCGGTGTGTACGGTGGAGACGGTGGAGGAGCGGTATCCGACCGAGGCGGTCTACGAAATGGAGGCGGCGAGTCTCTGCGCTGGCGTGCCCGATGCGATCGGTGCGGGCCTCTTGCAGGTTCTCAAGGTCGTCTCCGACAACCAGCAGATCGGTACTACACAGATCACGGCCGAAATCGTCGAAGAGCTCATCGAGCGGCAGCTGGAGGTCGTCGAGTGGCTGATCCGTGAGCTGCGGACGAAGGTCGGGGCCGGAGCCATCGGCATGGACGCCGAGCGCACCCGATGAGACATCGGCTCCGCTAGAATGTCCGCGGAGGTTCCCCCATGAGCGATCGTAAGTACCGGCAGAGCGGGTACCAGGACAACGAGCCCCGTGAGAAGCGGTCCCGGCCTTCAGGACCGCGCGAGAAATCCGACAAGCCGCGCGGACGTGGTCTGGGCAAGCCGAAGAGATCGGTCTTCCGCTGCAACCGCTGCGGGCAGAATCAGGCAGTGGGGCAGAATGTGGCTTTGGATGCGACCTGCGCTGGATGCGGTGACGATCTCCACACGTGCACCAATTGCGTCTACCTCGACAGCTCGGCTCCGAAGGAGTGCCGCCAGCCGATCGAAGAGCGGGTCGCCAAGAAATCCAAGCGCAACGAGTGCGAGCTCTTCACGCCCAAGACCGCTCAGGAGTTCGCCAAGGAGAGCCCACCACCGGATGACGCGAGGGCGGCCTTCGATGCCCTTTTCCAGCTGTAGCCCTGCCCAGTACGGGCCGAGTCGATTTTTCGGGAGAGCCTGATGTCCGATCCCACCGCTGTCGTTCAGAGAATCGGGGATTTCGTGTGGGGTCCCTATCTGCTCATTCCTCTCCTGCTGTTGACCGGTCTGTATCTGACGATTCGGCTGCGCGGAATACAGTTCCGCAAGCTCTGGCACTCCCTCTACATTGCCCTCATCGTCCGCCGGGAAAAGGGTGCCGAGGGCGATATCTCCCACTTCCAGGCGCTGATGACGGCGCTGGCGGCCACCGTCGGCACCGGCAACATCGTCGGGGTGGCCACCGCCATCGCGACCGGCGGTCCGGGAGCGCTCTTCTGGATGTGGATGACCGGTCTGGTTGGGATGGCCACCAAGTTCTCGGAGGCCTTGCTGTCGGTCAAGTTCCGCATCACCGACGAGAGGGGAGAGCAGAGCGGTGGCCCCATGTACTACCTGGCCAACGGTATCCGATGGCGGCGGTTGGGCAGGACGCTCGGATGGCTCTTCGCCCTGTTCGCGGTCTGCGCCTCCTTCGGCATCGGCAACATGGTGCAGTCGAATTCCGTGGCGCACGCCCTGAAGACCTCCTTCGACCTGCCGGTCTGGGCGACCGGCCTGATCCTGGCGGTGGCGGCCGGTCTGGTGATCCTCGGGGGCATCAAGTCCATCGGCAGGTTCACCGGAATCTTCGTGCCGGTCATGATCGCGGTCTACATGCTCGGCTCCGGCCTCGTGCTGGTTCTGTTTGCGCGCGAGATACCGGCAGCGCTCGGCCTGGTCTTCGAGGGCGCCTTTTCCGGCACGGCTGCCGTCGGAGGTTTCACGGGCGCGGCCGTCAGGCAGGCCATTCGATTCGGTGTGGCGAGAGGCATCTTCTCGAACGAATCGGGCCTCGGATCGGCTGGCATCGCTGCCGCTGCGGCGCAGACGCGGGAGCCGGTGCGTCAGGCCCTGGTCTCCATGACCCAGACCTTCATCGACACCATCGTGGTCTGCTCCTTCACCGGACTGGCCATCCTGGTCACCGGTGGCTGGAAAGAGGGCCTGAATGGTGCCGCCCTGACCCAGTACGCCTTCTCTCACGGACTGCCTGGCCAATGGGGAGGGTGGATCGTCGCGGTCTGCCTCTCGATGTTCGCCTTCTCCACCATGCTCGGCTGGAGCTACTACGGTGAGAAGAGCATGGAGTATCTGTTGGGAGTGCGATTCGTCCTGCCCTACAGGATCCTCTTTATCGTCGCCATCTTCTTCGGCGCCATTCGCAGCCTCGACTTCGTCTGGGGCCTCTCCGACGTCATGAATGGCCTCATGGCGCTGCCCAATCTCATTGGTCTTCTGTTGCTCAGCGGGGTCATCGTGCGGGAGACCAGGGACTACTTCCGGCGCACAGGCGAGTAGAGTTGATCTATCGATTGGCCGCCGATCTGGTGGCGTCCCTGCATTTCGCTTTCGTGCTCTTCGTCGTGCTGGGTGGACTTCTCGTGCTGCGCTGGCCGCGGATGGCCTGGCTGCACCTGCCGGCAGTCCTGTGGGGTGCTCTCATCGAGCTCAGGGGCTGGATCTGTCCCCTGACTCCGCTCGAGAACCGTCTGCGCTACGAGTCCGGGATGGCAGGTTACGAAGGCGGCTTCGTGGAGCACTACCTGCTGCCGGTCCTCTACCCGGCGACGCTCTCCCGCTCGGTTCAGATCTTCCTGGGCCTGTCGGTGCTGGTGATCAACGCCTGCCTCTACGGCTCGATACTCATGCGGCGATTTCGGAGCACCCGATAGCTCGTTCCGCCTGCTTCAGGAAGCGGCAGCTGTGCTAGATTCTCCGATCATGAAGGTACTCGTCAGCGTCATCATGGGCTCGCGCTCCGATTGGGGAGTCATGGAGCACGCCATCAAGACCCTGGAGAGTCTGGACATCGCCCACGATGTCAGGATTCTCTCGGCTCATCGAACCCCCGACGCTCTGGCCGCCTACATGGCCGCAGCGGAGGGCAACGGAACGGAAGTCTTCATCGGTGCTGCCGGTGGTGCCGCCCACCTGGCCGGCGTCATGGCGGCGAAGACCACTCTGCCGGTTCTCGGAGTGCCCATGGAGTCGAAGCTCCAGGGACTGGACTCCCTGCTCTCCACGGTGCAGATGCCCGCCGGAATTCCGGTGGCTACCTTCGCCGTGGGCAAGGCTGGAGCCGTCAACGCGGCCCTCTTCTCGGCGGCGATCCTGGCGGCGACGCATCCCGCGATCGGTGAATCCCTGAAGGCCTTCCGCAAGGCCCAGTCGGAGAAGATCCTGGCCGATCCCGATCCCCGACAGCCGGCCCCGGCCTGAGCGGCCCCCTCTTCCCGCGCTAGTCGAGGCCCGGTTGGGTGAGGACGAAGCCCTCCTCCTCCTTGGCCTGTCGGACGATCTCGCGCACGTCGGCCAGCAACTGCCTGGCGTCGAAGATGATGCCGTCCTTGATCGTGTAGCGCACGCCGCCGACGCGGACCACTTCGTTGTCCTCGTTCAGCTTGATGGCGCCGGTACCGTAGAGCACCTTGAGGTTCTCCAGTGGATTGGCGTCGACGATGACCATGTCGGCCAGCTTGCCCGCCTCCACGGAGCCGATCTGATCGGCCTGGCCCAGGGCCTCTGCGCCGCTCAGGGTGGCGGCACGAATCACCTCCAGGGGATGAAAGCCGGCCTCCTGGAGCAGCTCCAGCTCGCGAATGTAGCCGAAGCCGTAGATCTTGTAGATGTAGCCGGAATCCGAGCCCGTGGTGACCCTGCCACCCCGATTCTTGAAATCGTTGACGAAGGTCATCCAGAGGCGGAAGTTCTCCTTCCAGGTGATCTCGTCGGCGGTCGTCCAGTAGTACCAGTAGGAGGCATGGTTCTCTCGATTGGGTGCGAAGAACCTCCACAACGAGGGCAGGGTGTACATCTCGTGCCACTCATCGCCACGGATTCGCATGAGATCGCGGTTGGCTTCATAGGGCGTGAAGGTGGGATCGATCGTGAAGTCGAGCTCGATGAGCTCGTCCATGACTTCATACCAGCGCTCGCTCCCCGGTGGGGCCGCCTGCCTCCAGAGCTGGCCGGCCTGTCCGAAGCGATCGAGCTCGTTGGCGTAGTTGTAGTCGAGCGGGTAGTCCTGGACGGTCTGATCTGTGAACAGAGCCTCGGGCAGTCCGTACCAGTGCTCCATGCTGGTCAGACCCCAGCGCGCCGTGTCCAGGACGTCGACCCGGGTCACCGACATCTGTGCGTGGTGACAGGCACTGCGAAGTCCCTGTTTCTTGGCTTCGTCCAGGGCCGCCTCCATGATCTCGGGCGGTGCGCCGAAGAACTTGATGCCGTCGACACCTCGGGCCGCTGTCTCGCGGACCCATTCCCGGGCCTGCTCCGGTGTGGTGAAGGGCTCCTTGCGGCCTGCACCGAAGAACAGGTAGGGATGGATCCGCGGGGCGGTGATCTCATTGCGGGCGCTCCTGGACTGGTGCTCCAGGACCCAGTCGAGTCCATTGCCACTACCGGGTTCGCGGATCGTGGTGATGCCGTGCCCCATCCACAGCTTGAGAACGTACTCGGCTGGAGTCCCCTGCTCGACCCCACCGATGTGGCCGTGCATGTCGATGAAGCCGGGCAGGATGTACATGCCCTCGACGTTCAGCTCCCGATCCTCGGCTCCCGCCTGAGGCCTCTT
>JAUVRX010000193.1 GCA_030597375.1 Acidobacteriota bacterium | reverse complement strand
GTGAAGGCTTGGGGGTTGAGGCGTCCGTCGTACCTTCGGCCGACCTAGGAGGGCTTGGGGGCGTAGGGGGCGACTCCCTGGCGGGATTCTTGATGGATCCTCTTGCTCAGAGATCCGAAGACGGTACGAGGTCTTGAAGCGGCCGGACCTGTGCCGGCCGGGGAGGGTGGGGGGCCAAGATCCCGGGGAAGAGCCTGGTGCGTGGCCCGATACCACCAGCGTGCCAAGGCCGGGAGAGGTGGGCAGGGGTCCCCTAGGCCCTTACGCCCTCAAGCCCCTACGCCCTCAGTCGTGTGGCGTAATGTCCTTGATGGGCGGCTTCTGACCCGTGCTGGTGATCTCGGGCGGCTCGGGTCTGCGCCACATTCCGAAGAGCAGCGTGATCAGACCGAGCAGCACCTCGTCGGCGAAGGGAATCAGGTCGGGGATGACGAGGTCGATGAGAAAGAGGGCCCCGATGAAGAGAAAGAGCTGGGGGAATCGCAATCGGCCCGCGAAGCGGGCGATCAGAGCGGGGAGCATTCCTCGGGGTGAGACAGTCATGGACAGGATGTTAGTGCGAGTTGGAGAAACGCACCACCCCAGGCTGACGAGAGGCCAGGTCTTGGAAGGACTGGCTCAGGACTCACGCCGGTACAAGAGGTAGGCCAGAGACTCGGACTAGGCATCCCTCGGCGCCACTCGGATGCGCACGTCGAGGGCCTTGGCGGCGTCCCTTTCGGCGGCGGCCACGAAGGGGTTGATGTCCAGTTCCTGGATCCTTGGATGGCGCTCGGCGAGTTGGGCAATCCGGAGCAGGACCTCTTCCAGCAGCTCGAGATCGGCCCTGGCCTCTCCGCGCACCCCTTCGAGCAGCGGGAAGCCCTGAATGCCGCGGATCATCTCCCGGGCCTCCAGGGGTGCCAGGGGCAGCACGCCGAAACGCACATCGCGAAGCACCTCCACGTACTTGCCGCCGAGACCGAACATCAGGAGTGGGCCGAAGCGTGGATCGGTGGTGATGCCGAAGATGACCTCGTGGCCGCCCCGCCCAAGCTCTTGCAGCAGGAAGCCCGTGCTCTCGACGCCGGCGCTTTCCAGGGAGGTGCGGATCTCCTGCATGGCCTCCTCGAGCTCTTTGGCACTACGCAGATCGATCTTCACGGCTCCGAGATCGCTCTTGTGCACGAGCTCCGGGCCGACGGCCTTGACCACCACCGGATAGCCGATCCCTTCCGCCGCCACCGAGGCATCGACACTGCCGGTGACCTCTCTCCATTTGGCAATCGGAATGCCGTAGAGCTCCAGTACCCTGAAAGCGAGGTGGTCGGGAAGATACCCCTCGCCCTGCCGCGCGAGGATCTCCGCCACCGCCGCATCATCGACCTCGAATTCCGGGATCGCCTCGTCCACCGGGCGCTGTCGCCAGGCCGAGTAGCGATAGAGCTGAGCCAGGGCACGGGCCGCTGATTCAGGAAATTCGTACACCGGTGGTAGATCGGTCCGCCCGCGGACCTCGTCGTGAAACTCCTCGGTAGCCATCATCACGGCCACCACCGGTTTGTCCTGGCCCTGGACGGCCTCGCCAACCTTCTGCATGACGTCGATGGGGTTGGTCAGCAGCGGTCGGACATTGATGACCATCACCATGTCGACCCGCTCGTCGCCGAGAATGGCCTCCAGGGCCTTGGAATAGCCCTCCGGGGTGGCGGAGGCGATCATGTCCACCGGGTTGGCGAGACTGGCCTCCGGCGGCAGAAAGGCGGCCAGGGACTCGAGCGTCGGCTCGCTGAACTCGGCGATCTCCAGACCGAGGTTGACGCAGGCGTCGGTGGCCATGATCGCCGGCCCTCCAGCGTTGGTGAGGATGGCTACCCGCTTGCCCGCTGTCAGCGGGCAGCGGTCGAGGGCCTTGGCGATGGCGAAGAGCTCTTCGATGGTGTTGGCGCGCAGCACACCACATTGCTCGAGGAAGGCCGAGACGGGTACGTCGGCACCCGCGATGGCTCCCGTGTGGCTGGAGGCGGCGCGGGCTCCTTCTGCCGTACGGCCCGACTTGACGATCAGGATGGGCTTCTTGCGACTGACCCGCTTGGCGATCTGGGTGAAGCGGCGAGGGTTGCCGAACGATTCGAGATACATGCAGATGACCTTGGTGGCGGGATCATCCTCCCAGAACTCCAACATGTCGTTGCCCGAGACGTCGGCCTTGTTCCCCATGGAGACGAACTGGGTGAGGCCGAGCCCCAGGTCGGCGGCGGCGTTGAGAATGGCCACGCCCAGTGCTCCCGACTGGCTGACGAAACCGATGGAGCCACGGCGGGCCGGGGTCGGCGAGAAGGTGGCGTCGAGGTGGACGTCCGGATCGGTGTTGATGACCCCCATGCAGTTGGGGCCGATCATTCGGGCTCCGCCCTCGCGCACGGTTGCCCGGAGCTGTCGTTCGAGCTCGAGTCCCTCGGCTCCGGTCTCGGAGTAGCCAGCCGTGATGACCACGAGCCCCCGGACACCCTTCTCCAGGCACTCTTCGACCACTCCCAGCACCAACTTGCGAGGCACCATGACGACCGCCAGATCCACCGGGTCCGGAATGTCTCCCACCGTTGGATAGGCCTTCAGGGAATGGATGGCGCCAGCGTGCGGATTGACCGGGAAGATGGCGCCGTTGAACTGGCCGAAGACCAGGTTGTGCAGCAACGCGAAGCCCAGGGAGTTGCGATTCCTCGATGCCCCGATGACAGCCACCGAGCGGGGCGAGAAGATGGCGTTGAGCGATGGGACCGTGTCGACTTGTTTCATGGCAGAAAGATCCTCCGGCTTGGAGTTCATCATAACGCTCGGAGCCGTTCGAGCGTCGAGAAATGGGCCCTCAGTTGGAGGCACCCGGAGGCACCAGGATTCGGAGGCGATCCTCGGCCAGGCGAACGGTCAGGGGAAGCGCCGAGCCGACCGCATCGCCGTCCAATTGCAGGGCAAGGTCCGGCGGTGCCTCGATCTCCACCTCCTGGACCTCGAGCACCTCCACGTCGCTCCGCGCCATATGCCTGCCCAGCGCCAGATCGCGAGCGAAAGCCAGGGTCTCGACCTGGCCCCGTCCGCGAAAGAGAACCAGGTGCAGCCGGTGGTCGTCGAGCCTGGCGCCCGGCGCCAGACGAAAGCGACCACCGTAGTACGGCAGGTTGCAGACGGCGAAGAAGGAGGCACGCTGCGGGCGGCCGTCGGCCACCAGTTCGAGATCGGGATAGTCGTACTTGCGCCATTGGCTCAGTCCCGCCAGCGCCACGGCGACCTTGCCGAGATAGCGCTTCCGGGCTGGATCGAGATGATGCAGTGCCTTGGCGTCCAACCCGCCGGAGGTCTGCATGAGGAAGACCTCCTCGCCGCACAGCCCGACGTCCATTTCGATGGGTGTCGCGGTGCGTAGCCGCTTGGCTGCTGCCAGCGGGCGCAGCGGCAGCCCTATCGCCAGCGGCACGACGTTGGCAGTGCCGCCAGGGATGGTGCCCAGGGCCACCTTCGAGCCCAATAGGCCGGCAGCAACCTCTCGCAGGGTGCCGTCACCGCCGAAGGCGTACACCGTCTCTGCGCCTGCATCCACGGCTTGCCTTGCCAGGTGGGTCGCATGCCCTGGCGAACGGGTGGGCTGGGCCTCGATGCGCTGCCCTGGTCGCTCCAGGACTGTCAGGATACGGTCCACCAACCGGGGGGTACGCCAGCGCCCGGCCCGCGGGTTGAAGATCAAATAGGCTGTGCTCACAGCGCTGCCGACGACAGGAGGGAAGGAAATCAGAAGAGGGAGGTGTTCGAGTCGGACGGCGGCGGCTGGCCAAGATGCTCATAGGCCCGGCGGGTCGCGATCCGCCCTTGTTTGGTGCGCTGCAGGAAGCCCTGCTGGATGAGATAGGGCTCGTAGAGGTCCTCGATCGTACCCCGGTCCTCACCCACCGCGGCGGCGATGGCGCCGATACCGGCGGGCCCACCCTGGTAGTGCTCGATGAGGATGGTGAGGATCTTGCGGTCGACTTCGTCGAAACCGAGCTCGTCGACCTCCAACATCTCGAGAGCCCTTGCGGCGGTCTCCAGGTTGATGATCCCGTCACCCTTGACCTGGGCGAAATCGCGGACCCGTCGTAGCAGACGGTTGGCGATCCTGGGAGTACCCCGGCTACGCCGAGCGATCTCTTCGGCGCCGTCGACTTCGATGGAGATGTCGAGCAGGAGAGCCGAGCGCCGGGCGATCTCGGCCAACTCCTGCGGCTCGTAGAAGTCGAGACGATGGACGATGCCGAAGCGCGCCCTCAAGGGTCCGGTGATGAGCCCTGCCCGAGTCGTGGCCCCCACCAGGGTGAAGGGTCGCAGTTCGATCTGCATGGTGCGGGCAGCTGGGCCCTGGCCGATCACCAGATCGAGTCGGTAGTCCTCCAGGGCCGGGTAGAGGATCTCCTCGATCGTCGGACCGAGGCGATGCATCTCGTCGATGAACAAGACCTGGCCCGGCTCGAGGTTGGTGAGGATCGCCGCGAGGTCGCCAGGCCGTTCCAGTACGGGCCCTGACGTGCTGCGAATGGAAGTGCCCATCTCCTGAGCGATGATGTGTGCCAGGGTGGTCTTGCCGAGACCGGGTGGCCCGAAGAGCAGCACGTGGTCCAGCGCCTCTCGCCGTTCCAACGCCGCCTGCATGAAGACTCGTAGCTTGCTGACGATGCGCTCCTGGCCGACGTAGTCGCCGAGCGTTCGGGGTCGCAGCGACCGCTCGATGCCGAGCTCTTCGGGCTCGGGGGCTCCGGAGAGGATGTTCTGCTCGCTGGACACGGCCTGATTCTAGCCCGACCTTCTCCCCAGCCTTCTACTGACGGGACCGAAGTAGCCCGGGCGCCGCCCGAAGGGTGGTCCCACCTCGTGCTCCGCCCCCAGCTCGAGGTGCGAAAGCGAAGGCGGTCTCAGACGCGGGACAGCTTTTGCAGGCAGGCGCGCAGCAACTCGTGAAACTCGGCGTCGGGGCTCTCGTTTCGCGCCTGCACCGCCGCCCGCTGGGCGTCGCCCGCCCTGTAACCCAGGTTCACCAACGCCAGGGCGAGGTCCTCCTCGAGCGGTGCCGCGGCTGCGACCGCCGGCAGCTCGGCAGCCAGGTCCTGCACCCGGTCTTTGAGATCCACGATCATCCGCTGAGCGGTCTTCTTGCCGATGCCGGGAATGGTGGCCAGCCGGGCGATATCTCCCACCGCCAGGGAGGCCAGGAGCTCGTCGGGTGCCATGCCCGAGAGGATGATGCGTGCCAGACGGGGACCGATACCACTGACCGCGATCAGCTTTTCGAACAGCAGCTTCTCCCGTTCGGTCCAGAAACCGTAGAGCTCGATGGCGTCCTCGCGGACGTGGGTGTGGATGAACAGACCGAGCGTCGCGTCGGCGCCGAGCTTCTCGATCTCGTAGTAGGTGGAGAGCGGGATGTGGATGTCGTAGCCGACTCCGTTGAGATCTAGAAGCAGCCGCTCCGGGGTCGAGCGCCGAACCTTGCCATGGAGGAAGCCGATCATT
>JAUVRX010000142.1 GCA_030597375.1 Acidobacteriota bacterium | reverse complement strand
GGCACCAGCAGGTCAACTGTCGATTGGCTGGCAGAAACAGATTGGGCAGAGCCGTGATTTCGCAACCAGCGTTAGCCCGAATTCCTGCGACAACGAATGTCAGGCCAGCCAACACCAGGCCGGCTTTACACACTCCAGCCAGTTCGGGCTCTGTAACAAAGGGAATCGCAGCGAAACAGGCGAAGCCGGCCAGAACTCTCAAGAGCCGACCGAAGAATAGCGGTTTGGAGCCTTCGCTCATCTGTTCTTCTCAGGGCGATAAGTTCGACGTCGCGGCTGCATTTCTTATACGTGTGACTTCGCTCGAGGGTTCAGGTGGGTGGGGTAGCCGCATTCACTCGCAGGTACTGTTTGCTGATCGCCATCGAGCAACACTCGTAGTAGCCTC
Source organism: Acidobacteriota bacterium (assembly GCA_030597375.1). GTDB lineage: Bacteria > Acidobacteriota > Thermoanaerobaculia > Multivoradales > JAHEKO01 > JAUVRX01. The sequence continues at coordinate 6,948 of JAUVRX010000142.1, read as the reverse complement.
GCCGAAAACAATTCGGCACGCCCTCGTAGGTCGAGTGGGGATTCCGACCTGGCGGTACCTTCAGATGCAAGCGCTCCAACGGCTGAAGAACCGGATCACCTGGCAGAGAGTGCCAATCGATGAGCTTCTCATTCGGCAACCGGCCAGGGAAGCTGCGACCGCTACCGCCTATGCTGTCGTCTTCATCCTGGCTGCCGTGCTGACCGGTCTTCTGATCCGGTGGAGGCCGATTCCCCTGCTGGGCTCCGCCAGCTTCATCTACGACTTCTGGTACGCGATCGTTTTCAAGATACTGCTCCTTCTGACGGTTCCGCTGATCTGGTACTACCGCCAGGGCTACACCCTGAGCGATCTGGCGCCAGGCTGGAAGTGGACTCCGAGGAGCGTCGCCGTTCTCGCTCTCGCCTTTCTCGCCGGCCTCAGCCTCAACCTGTTGCAGGGCAGGTTGAATCTGGTGCTCGAGGGAGCCGCCACCTACCCGGCAGGCGAACGAGCGGTTCGTCTTGCTGCCGGAGTCCTTCTGCCGTTCTTCATAGCCGGGTTCCCCGAGGAGCTCGTCTTCAGGGGGATTCTCCAGACGCGGCTCGAGAAGGTCGGCGGCCGGGTAGCCGCAATCGCGATATCCCTACTGCTGTTCACCGCTTGGCACATTCCGACGCGCTACCTGCTGGCGCAGGGCGTCGAAGGAACGGCCGGCGATCTCACTTCGGTGATTCTGGGTACGGGGGTACCGGTGCTCATCGTCGGGCTGATCTTCGCCCTCCTATGGGACCGGTACAGGAGCCTGCCGCCCCTGATAGCCGCTCACTGGGGGGTCGACGTTCTCCCCGCGATCATTTCCTTCCTGGGTATCGACTACTAGAACGCCAGCTGCACACCAAACGCTAGTTGCAGGAGACGTTGTTCCAGAAGGCCTCTCCGGTGTAGCGGTTGGCAGCTGTTGCTGTCCCAGAGGTGATACAGCAGTCCTCGACCGAGAAGGTCTCTCCAGGTTGAATCACGGTCGAGGTCGCAAGCCACCATTCGACCGTCTCCAGGAGAGTGTCTCCCTGGAATGCCCTGACCTTGCCCCGGACGTTGTTGGCACAGCCAGTGCCGAGGTTTCGGTAGTCCTGGGAATACGAGCAATCGAGTCCAATGCCCTCACAGAGCCCGATCTCCACACCGGCGATCGCGACGATGTTCGCGGCGACCTCTTCGACCGGAGGCTCCGTGGGTCCGCCACCCCCACCAGACCCGACTCCCTCACCACAGGCAGGGAGGATCAGCAAGAGCGCCATCATGGCGAGTAGAGCATTGTGTGGAATCGGAGTCTCTCCTCAGAATCTCTGACGAACCTCGGCGGCCGCCAGTCAGATTGTACAGATGTGGAGTTACGAGAGCTAACCCGCGCTAGTGATGACCGTGCGAGCAGATTGTGGAAAGCGTCCGTCAGGTCTGGTCACCCGCAGGGAGAAGCACCGGAGGCAACCTTGCGGGTCAAGGATCGACAAAGGCAATGCCGGCTCGGAATATCGGTACCGATTCGCCGCTGGGCGTCGGCTTGGTCTCGGCGAGTCGGCACCACCGCACCTCACCGCGGACGGTAGCCCTCGAGGGTCCGATCCCGAACGTCAGCGGCAACTCTTCGAGCACCCGCAACGGGCTATGGGACTCCACACCGGCGCCGAAGGCGGAGATATCGACGATGCGGCCAGCGATCGGACTCTTCAGCGAAAAGCCGATGGCCGGCTCGCGGTGCAGGCGGCGCTCCTCGGGTCGGCCGGCGATGCGCTTCTCTCTGGGCGAGCTCTTGGAATGCAATTGCATGAGTCCCGAGCTGGAGTGTTGGCCGACTTCCTCTGGGCCGACCCGGTTGGGTCGACCTGACCCTTGTCATTTCTAGCAGCTCGCCACGGGGCTGGCAACACCCTCGGGGGTAGTGGAGCACCCCTCCGAAGGGGCGGGAACCTATAGAGATATGGCTCTCACGGAATGCTGCCCGACCAGGCCAGGGTGTCGCCCGATTCGAATCCATCCTCGAAGATGATCTCGGCGCAATCGAGCACCGCTCGAATCGCGAAGTCACCACTCACTCCGAGGAGGCAAGCGTCGAGCCAGAGGCTTGGCGGGATGGCGAAGATGCCGTTCTTCGAATCCTGACAGCCGTCGATGTCGGTGACGATACTGGGACCGGACAGCGGCGGTGCATCGAAGAATCGGAAGTCCACAACGACGGTCTCCCCGGTGGAGATCGGGGTTGCGGGGACGACCGGCAACTCGTTGAAGAATCCGTCGTTGAGCGCCGGGGCCACGAGTTGGGCCAGCTGGGTTCCGGGTTCGGGAAAGCTCCCGGCCTCCGAGATCGTGATCGAGTCTCCCAGGGTCTGGCCGGAGCCGCCGGTCACCGACAGCCAGAGGATTCGGACGGCGGTGAGGTTGCCGTCGCAGGTCGATGTGAGCCAGGCCGAGGCCCTCTCGTTGGCCACGAATCCTGCCTGGATGGTGACCTGATCGAAGTCCTCGACGGAGTCGTTCCTGAGCACTGCCGCATCGAGCAATCCAGGGTCGACCAGGTGCAATCCCAGCAAGAGGAGTGCCGATATCAGGCCGACGGTCAGTCGGAAGGCGATTCGTCGTTTCATGAGCGAATCTCTCCTTTCGGGGAGTCTGCTCATCAGCCTAGCGGATGGGGGACCGGTTCGCCGCGGTATACGTCACAGTCGCGTCGAGCCGACAGACAGCAGAGTGGGCTTTACGGAACCTCGGCAGACCAGGCCCAGGTATCGCCCCATTCGAAACCATCGGCGAGAAGAATGAAGGTGTTGATCATCACGCCGACGTTCTCGGAGTCCCGGTTGGCAGAGACCAGGTCATCAGATCCGTTGCCATCGAGATCGGCAGCGGCAAGAGCCTCGGGTGTCTCCGGGTCCTGGAAAAGCATCGGGGGGTAGAAGATCCCGGTGCCCTCACCCAGAAGATTGCCCATTCTGTTGGAATCGAGATTGGTGAGAGCCAGATCGACGGTACCGTTGAGATCGAAATCATTGGCGATCAGGGCGCTGGGGTAGCCCGTGTCGTTGATGGGATGAGTCTCATCGGAGTTGAAGTTGGACGGCGATCCGAACGCAGCAGAACCGGAATTGAGAAAAATAGTAGCAAAATCGCCTGCGGTCCCTTTGGTGACGACAACAATGTCGAGGTCTCCGTTACCGTCGAAGTCGCCGGTCGCGACGCCGCCACTGGGGCTCAGGCCTGGGCCTACCGAGAGGCTCGAGTCGACGGAGAGGACCCCACTTCCATCATTCAGGAGGACGTCCACTGAGCCGGTGTCGGCGCTGGCCACCGCAATGTCGAGGCTGCCTTCACCGTCGAAGTCCGCCAGGGCCAATCCGAGGGGTCCCGAACCCACGGGGTAGGGGACGCCAGGGGCCAGGACTCCAGCCGCATTGAGCATCACGGAGATGTCGGCAGAATCCCGATTCGAGCTCACGACGTCCGCGAAGCCGTTGCCGTCCAGGTCGCCGAACGCGAGCTCGCCTGGCAGGCTACCGCCGACACCTGTCGTTGCACCGAGTGAGAAGACGCCGCCGCTGTTGGTGAGCAGCTGAACGTCATTCTTGCCGCTCCGGCCGACCACGAGATCGAGGTCGTTGTCGTTGTCGATGTCGATCGAAAGGATGGAATGTGGGGCACTGCCCGCTTCCATCGGGATGTCGATAGGAGCGTCGAATCCTGCGCCGGCTCCCGAGTTCAGCAGAATGCTGACCTTGTCCGAGCCCTGAATCGTGACCGCCAGGTCGGTCCATCGGTCACCGTTGAAGTCGCCCAGGGCCACCCCGGCTGGATGGGTGCCGACGGCGTAGAAGACCGGATTGCACCATCGCACCGAGCAGATCACCGGGTCGGCCTGGGCAACCCCACCCAGAGAAGCGAGGCTGACTGCCAGTCCTACCGCGAGTCGAGTCGCTGATTTCATCGAAAGATCCTCCGCGGTGCTCCATTGACCCTGCAACCTGAGGCGGTAGCCGAATTTGGCGAAGCTCCCGCAGTCTATGCGTACAGAAGAGGTGGTTCAAGGCTTCATCGAGCCAGCCCGGGCGCCTGTCGGGCAGACCCGGGACCGTCCAAGAAGAGTGCCGCATAGAGTCCCAGCAGCAAGAGGCCAAGGCCCATGGGAGAGAAAACCGCGCCGGGGAAGCAACCGATTCCGAGTTAGAATGCAGTGGCCAAAGGAGGATCCCCATGAAACTCGCTAGCAATTGCTGCACTCTCCTGCCTGCGCCGCTCCTTGTAACCCTTGCCCTGCTGATGATCTCTACCGGGTCTGCCTTTGCTCAGACCGAAGAGACCGGGGCCGTAGAGCTCGAGTTGATCAATGAGTACGATCTCGGATTCGACCAATCGGATCTCGGCAACGTCGCTCAGGCAGCAGGAATCGAATACGCGGCAGGCAACCGGAGCCTGGCTCAGGCCAAGAAAATCCGCCGGCGCATCGCCGAGACCGACGATCCAGGCAAGAGAGCCAAGCTCGAAGCGCAGCTCGACGAAACCTACGCCAGCGCTGTGCAGTCGTTTACCGACGCCATCGGCTATGCTCCGAAGATGGCAGAGGCCTTCGCTGGCCTCGGCGAGGCGTACAGGGATTGGGGACAACTGGAGAAGTCCCTCGAAATTCACGCGGCCGCAGTACGGCGGTTTCCAGATGACCTCGAGAACTTCGAAGGCTGGGCTCTTACCCTGCTGGATTCGAACATGCTGGGTAACGCCGTAAACTCCTATACCCAATACGTCGCCACCAATCCCGACCGCGCCACAATCCTGATGGAAGCGATGAAGGACTGGTTGCGGCAAAGGCAGGAGGATCCCGGAGAGCTCGATCCAGCGGACGTCCAGAGGCTGGCCGATTGGATTCAGCAGCAGGGGTAGGGGACGGGTCGGGAAGACGCGAACGGGCGTCCGTGGAAAAAGTGCGTGACAAGGACGGCAATACCTGTTACCCTTCGCTCGAAATGACGGATCTCAGTTGATTCGTCGAGGCGGCTAGGGCGATGAGAAAAAGGACCTGAAGCAGGCTTCGGTCCTTATTTTTTTGCCTCGAGCAGCCAGCGTTCCGAGTCGGCAGATTGAGCCGAATTCGGAGCGATCCAAAACCAGGCGGTACGTGCCCGCGGGTAAATGGGCGCCGGATTGCACGGACTCTCAGGATTGCCGGCCCCAGTTAGTAGGAGAAGTAGATGAGCAACACAGGAATTGTGAAGTGGTTCAACGACACCAAGGGCTTTGGGTTCATTACTCCGGATGACGGGTCGAAGGACTGCTTCGTCCACCATACCGCGATCCAGGGAAGTGGCTTCAAGTCACTCGCCGAGGGCGATCGGGTGCAGTTCGACGTTGTCCAGGGCCAGAAGGGCCCGGCAGCGGAGAACGTCGTCAAGCTGGACAGCTAGGTTGTCGAGCGCTGAAGGCGCGTAGGATCCAAGGGCCACTCCGATTCGTCGGGGTGGCCCATTTTCTTCGTTCGAACTCCAACCACAAGACGTCCGATCGTGAAGCACACGCAGAAGCCGGGCTCCAGGTACACCGTTGGGAGCGCGGCCCGTACTTTACTCATGAAGGTGGGAACGACCTTCTACCGCCGGGTGATCCTGGTCGAGCGAGATCTTCTTCCCCTGCCCGCAGTGCCCGATCTGCCATTCCCTGTAGAGATCGGTCCACTGAGTTTCCCAGAGGATTTGGCTGCATTGGCGAGCTTCCGCCCAGCACAGTCGTCCGTATCGATTCTGAAACGAATCGAGAAAGACAACCTCTGTTTCGCGGTCTGGCACGAAGGCAAGATCGTCCATGCCGGGTGGGTGGCGGTCCGGCGGACTTGGGTGGAGTATCTGAATCGCGACCTCCTCCTCGGCGAACGGGACATCTTCATCTTCGATTCCTTTACGCTGCAGGGATATCGGCGGCGGCATCTCGCGAATGCCCGCTCAGCTGTCGTATCGGACTACTTCTCAGAGCGGGGTTTTCGTCGCTCCCTGGGGCTGGTCGCAGTGGAGAACAAGCCAGGGCTCGCCCTACCCGAATCCCTGGGCTATCGCAGGATCGGCCGCTACGCTTCCTTGGGTGTAGGTCGCTGGAATCGAGCCTGGAGCCATCCCCTCCTCCTGGATGGAGAGATCCCCCAGCTCGTCAGATGCCGCTGACCTCGGTGCTGTGTGCTATGGCTCAGGATCTGCCTTGAATACCTTCGATATCCAGGCTTCGGGCTTTTTGGATCGCGAACTGCAGATCGTCCGCTACGTCGGCCAGGGCTCGTCGTTCGCTCTCGCGAAGCTCGATGTGGCTCAAGATGCCGCCAAGACGCCGGATGGCCTCCGCCGCCGCCTCCACGACCTCGTTGGCCATCCTCTCCGCAGCAAAGCTGGCGGGATCACCTCGATGCTTGAGATATTGATCCGCCAGGCGGTCGATCTCTTCCAGGTTCAGCTTTCGTTCGGTCATCGTCTAGCCCCCACCCAGATGCGGAACCCCTGCGAGCCACCTTCAAGGCCCGAAATTCCTAGCAGGACGATACCAAGATATAGCCAAAAGTCAAAGTATCGCCTGAGCTTTTGGTGCCAAAATGGCATCAAAGAAGGATTGTCGAATCCGTTCCAAGGCGATGGATCAGAGGCGATCCAACGATGAGACGATTTGGAGAGGTCTGTTCCGCTTCCAACCGCCTCGAGTGAAGTCCGGAAAGTCCACCGGCCCGCTGCGGCCTGCAACGGAGGACTCCGTCAGCTCGCAGATGGCGCTCCAGGCAGCTGCGTCATACACATCCATGTCGGTCGCAGTCCGGGTCCGGAGAGACCTTCAAGAACTCCCTTCGATTCGTTCCCTGGCTCATGCCTTTCTCCTTCGGGTCGTTGTCTTCTGTATCGCTTCCAAAGTTCGTAGGTATCGATCGGCGCACTCAGGACGACGATCTTCCGG
>JAUVRX010000152.1 GCA_030597375.1 Acidobacteriota bacterium | reverse complement strand
CCGCACGGTAGTGGCCTACTGCTCGATGGCCCAGAAGGCCTGGATCCAGCCAGAAGGCGAAATCGGCAACCCGTATCTCGGGCAGGAGATGCCGAAGTGCGGAGAAGTGATCTCGAACTGACTCAGTTTTCACAAAACAACACAGGAGAATCTCAACCATGAAACATCAAGATCCATCCAGTTCCCTATTCCGAACCTCCATGCTCACCATCGTGACTGCGGCGCTTCTGGTGCTGACCCTTGGCGCTTGCAGCAGTGGGAGCGATTCGAGCAGTCCGACCGACCCTGCCAATGCGGAGTTGACGATGACCAGTGCCGACGTTCTCGTATCTGGGCAGTCCGTAGCCGGGCAGACATTTTCTCAGGGGCATGGTGAGGGCAGCAGCACCCGTTTCGAAGCGGAGTTGATGTTGAACGGGCAAATGGCACCCGGCCAGATGGCCTGGCTCGAATTCGACCGACCCATGGGCATGGGAATGATGCATCACACCGGCCGAGTCCAGCTGCACGACGATGGCACGCATGGTGACCGGGTCGCCGGTGACGGCATCTACTGCCTCGAAGACTTCAAAGGTGACTACGGCTGCCACCGGGCCGACGCCGAGCCCGGCGAGTACAACTACGAGTTCTACGGAGAGCATCAAGACGGCCATGAGAGCAACCACATGACCGTCAAGGTGACCATTACGGGGCAGTAACGACCGGCTCCAAGAAGAATCGGCGGGCCGGCAATCCAGATTGGATCACCGGCCCGCCGAGAGCTTCTACACGTTCTCTGGAGCTTCGAGTCGGCCCGCGCCTACCACTTGAAGGCGATACCGACGTTGCCCTCGAAGCCCTTCATGTCGACACGCTGCTTGACGCCCGAAAAACCCAGGTCGTTGCCCAGGATCTCGAACTTCGCCTGGCGATACATCGCCTCGCCTATCACCGCGAAGTGCTTGCTTATCGGGAACTCGAGACCGCCGACAATGTAGTAGCCCCACTCGCCGGACACGGTGCCCAGCGGTTTGTCATTGTCGATTCGATCCAACTCGGTCGAGAAAATGGTGCCGCCTCCCCCTAGGTAGGGATTCAGCTTGCTGCCCGATTTGTGGTTGAAGTTGTAGGTGAAGCCGAGATCGAAGGCGGAAACCCTGAGGTCCACGTCATCACCGACGTCATTGACCGTCTCGAAGTCGGAGAACTGACTGGCCCGAAACTCGATCTCCATACCCCTACCCAGATAGAAGTCGACCCACACGCCACCGCCCGTCGAGTCGCTAGCCTCATCCGTAGTCCACCAGGCGCCATAGACGCCCGCGCTACCTGCCATAGCGGGAGCCGCCAGCAGGACAGCCAAACCCAACGTCATCAACGCCTTCTTCATCTTGAACCTCCCTTTCCAGATTCCCACCTCAGCCAGCAGCCAAAGCCGGGATCTCGTTTGGCCGATATCGTTCTCTCGGTTGGATTCTTAGACAAAAGCATCTAGAAACGCAAGGACGCCCTTCACACCAACCTACAAAGCCCAGGCCGGCGAGGATGAGTGACTTCCACTCAACCCTGCCACAGTTACTGCTCCGGCATGACTGGCTGCCCTTCGAAGGCCGCGTTCAGCCAATCAGCAAGCAGCGGAAAATGCGCCACGAGATCTGCTGCCTTCAGATCTCCATCCCGCTTTCCAGCCAGCTTGAAGACTGCTTTGGCTGGCGCCTTGCCTTTCTCTTCCGCGAGGAGCCTGGCCGCCTGGTAGAACTGGGCTTCGGCCCACAACCACTCCGTCAGCGAGTCGGGCTCGAGCGTCTGGTTCAACGAAAGAGCACCAGGTCCGCCTCCCTGTTCGGAAAGGCTGTCAAAAATCCCGTCGACCTCTGACAGTCGGCCAGCCTCGTGTTTCTGGATGAACGACCGTGTCATTACTTGCACCAGGAAACCTTCGATCCACGGCTGGTCGCCGGATATTCCGCTGCCCGCGAGACACATCTCGAAGGCCTCGACGACCGCCATCAGGTTGTGCAAGGCGATGCTGGCCACCTCCTCCGGACTGCCTCTCAGCACAGTGCCTTCAATCACGGGCAGTCGTCGTCCCAAAAGATCCCGCCAGAGCCCGACGCTTTCGGAATCTCCCCAACTGGCGACTGCAAGCTCGGAGTTGCTCAGGCGCTGAGGAAGCCCATACGGGCGCTCTACCTCAGCTGCTTGCCACTCCTCCGAACCCAGGACATAGACCACCAGGGGTAGGGGGTTGTGCGTCCAACTCTTGCAATCCGAGACCAGGAGCTCGAAGCGATCCTGGATGTGGGACGCCCGATCCAGCGACCCGGGCGCGTAGCGAATTCTGACCGCATCACCCCTCAGATTCAACAGGAAGGCGAGGGGCGAGTAGCCACCCGAAGAGCTGGCAGAGGAAGACGAGGGCAGCAGGCAGGTCAGCATGGCTATCGCCAGCGTGGCTTTCAGAAGTCCTGCTGAGCTGGCTCTTTTTCTCTTCAATCTCGCCTCCAGACCCGTAACTCGAGAGGGTCGCTCGATGGCGGACCTAGTCTAGCGTGAGAGGCGGCCGATCGCCTGTGGAAGTCGTCGAGGTGCCAACAGGAGGATTCAGTGGTCACTGCTACAATTTCCGGGTATACGTACCAAGAAGAAACCTACCGAGAGTGAGGACACCGCATGAGCAGGCAGACCCGTGGGGAAATTCGCACCATCACCGTGCTTGGAGCCGGCACCATGGGTCGGGGAATCGCCCATGTGGCCGCAGGCGGTGGATACCAGACCTGCCTGTTCGACATCTCCGCCGACATCCTGGAGCAGGCCCGTGGCGCGATTTACGGGAACCTGGACAAGGGGGTGGAACTGGGTAAGGTGGACCCTGGAGTCGCGCGGCGCGCCCGGGAGCTGCTGGACTTCCAGCAGGATCTCTCTACTGCCGTTTCGCATGCTGATCTGGTGATCGAAGCGGTTCCCGAGTCGCTGGAGCTGAAGATCGAGACCTTCGAGAAGGTCATCCGGGCGGCCCCGGGGCACGCGCTGCTGGCCTCCAACACCTCGGCACTCTCGATCACAGAGATGGGCGCTGCCCTGGACAGGCCGGATCGATTCGCCGGCATGCACTTCTTCAATCCGGTCCACATCATGCGACTCGTCGAGCTGGTGAAAGGGCTCGAGACCGGCGACGAGACCCTGAGAACCCTGCGGAGAGTGGCCGAGAGAATGGGCAAGGAGGTCGTCCAGGTCAACGAGTCCCCGGGCTTCGTGACTTCTCGGATCAATGCACTCATCGGCAACGAGGCCTTCCGTATGCTGCAGGAGGGGGTTGCCAGCGCTGCCGACATCGACAGGGCCCTGAAACTGGGTCTCAACCATCCCATGGGACCCTTCGAGATGATCGACCTGGTGGGGCTGGATGTACGGCTCGGGGTCCTGCAGCACCTCCACCAGACCCTGGGCGAGCTCTACCGGCCCAACCCCCTGTTCCTGCAGTATGTCCAGGCCGGCCGCCTGGGAAGAAAGGTGGGCCGGGGCGTATACACCTATGATGAGAACGGTAAGCGGATCGACTGAGCCGATCTGCCGGCCCAGGAGACTCCAATGGCGGCTCTCGATGATCGTGTGGCACTGGTAACCGGGTCGAGCAGTGGTCTGGGCTTCGCCGCGGCGCAGGCACTGGCCGGGCTCGGCGCCCGGGTGGCGTTGAACAGTCGTGGCGGCAAGAAGCTGGATGCCGCCTATCGCTCACTTTCAGCCGGCAGCGGAGAGGTCGTGGCCATTCCGGCTGACATCCGGCAGCCCGCCGAACTGGAAGACCTCGTGGGCGAAGTCGAAGAGCAGCTCGGACCTGTCGACATCCTGGTAGCCAATGGCGGTGGACCCCGCGTCAAGCCGGCGGTCGAATTGGATGACGCCGACTGGCAGGAGGCCATACCCCTCACCTTTCTATTTGTTCCTCGCCTGTGCAGGCTGGTGCTGCCAGGGATGCAGAGACGGGGCTGGGGCCGCATCGTCTCCATCAACTCGGTCTCGGCGCGGCAGCCGATTCCCCGCCTCGCTCTTTCCAATGCTCTACGACCGGCAGTCCTGGGCTACCTGAAGACGCTGGCGCTGGAGGTGGCGGCCGACGGCGTGACCGTCAACGCCGTTCTGCCGGGCTACACGCGAACCGAGAGGCAGAAGGAGTTGGCCACCGCCCTGTCGCAGCAGACAGGCCAGGATCCCGACGAGATCCTGGCGGCTCAGGGACGGGAGCTGCCGATCGGCCGCATGGCCGAGCCATCGGAGATCGGCGAGGTAATCGCGTTTCTCTGCTCGCCGGCAGCCTCCTACATCACCGGACAGGCCCTCGCAGTCGAGGGCGGTTATCTCAAAGGGATGCCATAGCCCGCATGAATCAAGCGAGCCAAGCGAAGGAGGATTCCACGATGAGACTCGAAACAACGGTCCTGGAACGAAGCACCTCGGGCGACACCGATGTCCTGGACCTGACAGGCGATGTCCAGGACTTCCTCACATCGGCCGGGGTGGAAGAGGGCTGGGTTCTCATCGCCGTGCCCGGATCCACCGCCTCTGTGACCACCATCGAGTTCGAGAGCGGCGCCGTCAGCGACTTGAAGAGGGCCGTCGAACGACTGGCGCCGCGCGAGGCCGAGTACGACCACAACCTGAGGTGGGGCGACGGCAACGGCTATTCCCATGTCCGTGCAGCCCTCCTCGGCCCCTCGCTGGTTCTGCCTGTGAGTCATGGCCAACTGGTGACGGGGACCTGGCAGCAGGTCGTGCTCTGTGACTTCGACAATCGACCCAGAACCCGCCGTATCCACCTGCAGGTGATGGGGACTTGAGGGCTTGAGGGCGTAGGGGCGTAGGGGCGTAGGAAATATAACGTACATACTGGTTGGTTTGTAATAGAATCTACTCAGCTGTCTTGCCTTCCTGACTGCAGGAGCATCGGAACTGAGAGTCCAGTGCCTCGCCGAAGAGATTCCACGACCACGAAACAGCGCCTACTCCAAGCTGTTTTCAGGGTGTCTCACCGCGAGGGATTCCGGTCCGCGGATCTACAGGCGATCCTGGCTCGCGCTGGCGTGACCAAGGGTGCCCTTTATCATCACTTCAGAGGCAAGACCGATCTGGGCTACGAGATGATCGACCAGGTACTCCGTGACTGGATTCTCGACCGCTGGCTCCACTCCGTTCAGAAGGCCTCAGATCCCATCGATGCCCTCATCGAGCTGGCCCGAAAAGCAGAACAGGAAGTCACGCCGGAGAGGCTGGCGGTGGGCTGTCCGCTCAACAACCTGAGCCAGGAGATGTCTGCTGTCGACGAGGGCTTTCGTCTGCGACTCTCGTCCATCTACAGCGACTGGAGAGATGGGCTGAAGGTGCTCCTCGAAAACGGACAGCAGAGAGGAACGGTGCGCGAGGATGTGGACGCCCTGTCGGCTGCGACATTCATCGTCGCCTCCTGGGAGGGCTCCATCGGTCTGGCGAAGTGTGAGCGCAGCACAGACGTCCTCTCGGCCTGTCGCCAGGGCCTCGAGCGCTACCTGGAAACGCTCAGGCCGCTCTAGGAGTCTGCGCGGCAGAAAGCTACCCTACTGTGAAAGCGGTGTCGGCCGCCCCAACCTTCAAGCCCTCAAGCCCTCACCGCCTCTTGCCTCAAAGCCGTAGGCTTCGGCAGGAGTCGGATAGAGTAGATCTCGGTGATGGCAAGCTCTGCGGCGGGCACTCACCCGCCACGTCGCCGTCTGGCGGGCTGGGGATTCGAAGGCGAGTCCTTCCCTCCATCCGAGTCCCTCCTGCAGTGGCTGACGGACAGGTTGGGGGAGCCGGTCCCGTATCCACGATTCGATCCATCGACCTTTCGGCCGCCTCGATCCCGAACCCTTCCCCGTCTCCCATGCCAGCTCTCCCTGGAGCCGCTGGACCGTCTGGCCCATGCCCGTGGTCAGGGATTGCCCGACCTGCTGCGCCTTCGAGCCGGAGCCGTCTCTGCCCTTCCTGACGCCGTAGCACGACCGACCTCCGCCGCCGAGATCGAACCGATCCTCGAGCGCTGCGGCCAGACCGAGGTGTGTGTCGTCCCCTGGGGAGGGGGTACCTCGGTCACAGGGGCGGTCAACGTGCTCCCCGGCGAGGGCCCGGTCATCACCCTCGACATGCAGCGACTTGCCGGCCTCGAAGGGCTCGACGTCGAATCCGGTCTGGCCACCTTCGGGGCCGGGACCCTCGGGCCCGAGATCGAATCACGGCTGGCGCCTCACGGCCTTACCCTGGGTCACTTTCCCCAGTCCTGGGAGCTGTCCACACTCGGAGGTTGGATCGCCACTCGTGCCTCGGGTCAGGAGTCTCTCGCCTATGGCGGCATCGATCGGTTGCTGGCTGGAGTCGAGGCGGTCGCACCGTCCGGCAAGCTGGAGCTCCCAGCCCTTCCTTCGAGCGCCGCGGGTCCCGATCTGAGGCAACTGATCCTGGGTAGCGAAGGTCGCTTCGGCGTCTTGACGCGAGCCACTGTCAGGGTACAGCGGCGGCCGGAGTGTATGCAGGTGGAAGCGCTCCTACTGCCCACCTGGGAGGAGGGCCTGGAAGCCGTCAGGGAGTTGACCCAGAGCCGTTTGCCGCTGCAGCTCCTTCGGCTGTCGGATGGGCCAGAAACAGAAGTAGCCCTGCGTGCCGGACTCGCCGACCACTCTGTCGTCGCGCCCCTGCTGCGGGGTTGGATTCGGCTGCGGGGAATTCGAGGTTCAGGGTGTCTCCTGCTTTGCGGTGCTGCCGGCACCCAGGGCGAGACGGAGGCAATCCTGGACCGGGCTGCCGGAATCCTGCGGCGCCATGGAGCCGTCGCTCTCGGACGACGACCGGGACGCCGGTGGCTCGAGGATCGATTCCGTCACCCCTACCTCCGTGACTCCCTGCTCGATCGTGGTATTGCGACCGACACCCTCGAGACCGCCGCTCCCTGGTCGGCTCTACCGAGCCTGGCCCGGCGAGTCCGCACGGCACTCGAGTCGGCCTTACAGGAGGAGCAGGAGTCGACCAGCGTGCTGTGTCATCTCTCCCATCCCTAT